>JAGWRA010000118.1 GCA_028876655.1 Acidobacteriota bacterium
CCTCACCGTCGGGCAGACCGCGCGCATTCTCGGCGTCAGCCCGTCGACGCTGCGGCTCTGGGAGAGCGTCGGCCTGATCGCGCCGACGCGCAGCGGCGGGCGCTACCGGCTGTACGGCCCCGAGCTCGTCAAGGTCCTGAAGCGGATCAAGTACCTGCGCGACGTCAAGCAGCTGAACGTGCCCGGCATCAAGCACGTGCTCGGCCGCACGACGACGACCGACCGGAAGCGCAAGGCGCCGCGCGACGTCTCGCAGTTCGGCCCGAAGCTGCGCCGCATGCGGCTGAAGCGGGGGCTGAGCCTGACCGAGGCCGCGCGCCGCGCGCAGGTCTCCACCGGGTTCCTGAGCGCGGTCGAGCGCCAGCGCGCCAACGCCTCGGTCGCCACGCTGCAGCGCCTGGCCAGCACGTACGGCACCACGGTGGCCGCGCTCTTCAACCGGCCCCGCGTCTCCGGCCGCCTCGTCCGCCCGGCCGACCGCCGCGTGCTCGAGACGGAGTCGGGCGTCCGGATGGAGTTCCTCTCGACCGGCACGACGATGCTCGAGTCGATGCTCTTCCGTGTGGCGCCGGGCGGTGGCAGCGACGGGTCGTACGCGCACCAGGGCGAGGAGTTCATCTACATGCTGAGCGGCACGCTCGAAATCTGGCTCGACGAGCTGGAGGGGACGACCCTCCACGCCGGCGACAGCTTCTGGTTCGAGAGCACGCTCGGACACCGGTGGTTCAACCCGTCGAAGGAAGAGGCGGTGCTGCTGTGGATCAACACGCCGCCGACCTTCTGATCGGAGAAGAGGAGCGTCCGTGATGAAGAGCATTGTTCTCGCGCGGGCCGCAGGCGCGGCCCTGCTGGCCGCCGCCTTCGTCGTTGGCGCGCCGGGCGCGCCCGTGCACGCCGCAGCCGGCGTCGAGCCCCCGTCCGGCGGCGGCCTCACCGCCGTCGCCGGCATCAAGGTCGGCAGCGTCACGCTCACCGGCCGGCCGACCGGCTGCACCGTGATTCTCGCGCCGCCCGACGGCGCCGTCGCCGGCGTCGACCAGCGCGGCGGCGCGCCCGGGACGCGCGAGCTCGGCCTGCTCAACCCGATCAACACGGTGCAGCGCGTGAACGCCATCGTGCTCTCCGGCGGCAGCGCGTTCGGCCTCGACGCCGCAACCGGCACGATGAAGTGGCTCGACGAGCACCATATCGGCTACGACGTCGGCATCACGCACGTGCCGATCGTGCCGTCGGCCATCCTCTTCGACCTCAACGTCGGCGGCAAACCGTCAATCCGCCCGACGGCCGACTGCGGCTACAAGGCGGCCGAGGCCGCCACCAGCGGTCCCGTGCAGGAGGGCAACGTCGGCGCCGGCGCGGGCGCCACGGTCGGCAAGCTCGGCGGCCCTGGCCGCGCGATGAAGGCCGGCCTCGGCTCGGCTGCCATCACGCTGCCCGACGGCCTCGTCGTCGCCGCCATCGTCGCGGTGAACGCCGTCGGCGACATCATCGATCCCACGACCGGCCAGGTCGTCGCCGGCGTGCGGACGCCCGACGGCCTGCATCTCGCCGACGCGCGCAAGCTGATCCTGTCGGGCGCACTGATGCGGCCGCGCGGCCGGAGCGGCGAGAACACGACCATCGGCGTCGTCGTGACGAACGCGAAGCTGACGAAGGATGAAGTGACGAAGATGGCGCAGATGACGAGCGACGGCTACGGCCGCGCCATCTCGCCGGCGCACACGCCGGCCGACGGCGACACGGTGTTCGGCCTCGCCACCGGCACCTGGGACGGGCCGGCCAACGTGCTGGTCGTCGGCGCCCTCGCCGCCGACGCCATGGCGCGCGCCATCGTCCGCGCCGCGTACGAGGCGCGGAGCATCCCGGGCTACCCGGCGATGCGCGACCTCGGCAAAGTGAGATGAACGTCCAGCTCGGCGCACTGCTCGTCTACTCGGCGGCGCTCATCCTGATCGGGCTGTGGGTCGGCCGCCGCGTGAAGGGGACCAGCGACTTCTTCGTCGCCGGCCGCCGCCTCGGTCCCGGCCTGCTGTTCTCGACGATGCTCGCGGCGAACATCGGGGCGGGATCGACCGTGGGCGCGGCGAGCCTGGGCTACCGCGACGGCCTCAGCGCCTGGTGGTGGGTCGGGTCGGCCGGCATCGGGTCGATCGTGCTGGCGTTCTGGATCGGGCCGGCGATCCGCCGCATCGCGCAGGCGCACGACCTGCGCACCGTCGGCGACTTCCTCGAGCATCGCTACGGGCGGAGCGCGCGGGCCATCATCGCCATCCTGCTGTGGGTCGGCACGCTCGCCATCCTCGCGGCCCAGCTGATTGCCGTCGCGACGATCCTGAACGTCATCATCGGCATTCCGAAATGGAGCGGCTGCCTCATCGGCGGCATCGTGATGACCGTGTACTTCACCGCCGGCGGCCTGCTGACCTCGGCGTGGGTGAACCTCGTGGAGCTGGTCGTGCTGCTGCTCGGCTTCGCGGTGGCGATGCCGATCGCCCTGCACGCCGTTGGCGGTCTCGGCGGCCTGGAGGCCGCGACTGCGACCGAGCCGCAGTTCTGGCAGTTCCTGCACGGCGGACGATCGGGGATTGCGTACCTGGCGATGCTCGGCCCGGCGTTCATCATCTCGCCCGGGCTGCTGCAGAAGATCTACGGCGCGCGCGACGACCGCACCGTGCGGATCGGGGTCGGGTTGAACGGCGCGGTGCTGCTGCTGTTCGCGTTTGCGCCGGCGCTGCTGGGCATGATCGCGCGGGCACTGCATCCCGGCCTGCCGACGATCGATCTGGCGCTGCCGACGCTGCTGATGCGCGACATGCCGCCGGTGGTCGGCAGCCTCGGTCTCGCGGCTTTGTTCTCCGCGGAAGTGAGCTCGGCCGACGCCATCCTCTTCATGCTGTCCACCTCGCTGTCGCAGGATCTCTACCGCCGGTTCGTGAACCCGGGCGCGAGCGACACGACCGTGCTGAAGGTGGCGCGGTGGGCGGCGGTGGTCGGGGGCGCCGCCGGCGTCGTCCTCGCGATCGTCTCGGCCACCATCATCGGGACACTCAGCATCTTCTACACGCTGCTCAGCGTCAGCTTGTTCGTGCCGATCCTGGCGGGCCTCTACTGGCGCCGCGCCGGGCTGCCGGAGGCCCTCGCGTCGATCGGCGTGGGCGTCGGCTGCCTGCTCGCCGTGCAGCTCGCCACCGGCGGGCGCGGCGTCGGCCCGCTGACGCCCGACATGCTCGGGCTGATCGCCTCCGCACTCGGCTTCCTCTTCGTCCTCGCCAGCCGCCGGCCGCAGAGCGGACGCGGGCCCGGGCTGGCGGTCAATCAGTGAAAGGATCGGGCATGCGGGATCACGGGCTCTTCGGACTCCAGGACCGGACGATCGTCGTCATCGGCGCCGGCTCGGGCATCGGCGAGGCGATTGCCGTCGCGTGCGGCCGGCAGGGAGCGCACGTCGTCTGTGCCGACATGAACGAACCGGCGGCACAGGCCGCCGCCGCGCGCGTGCAGGAGACCGGCAGCACGGCGGAAGCGGCCGCGCTCGACATCCGCCACGCGCAAGCGGTCGCCGAGCTGTTCGACCGGCTGCGGCTGCAGCGGGGCCGGCTCGACGGCGTGGTGTCGACGCCGGGCATCAACGTGCGCAAGCCGCTCGCCGCGTACAGCGAAGAGGAGTTCGACCGGGTCGTCACGGTGAACCTCAAGGGGGCGTTCAACGTGATCCGCGAGGCCGGGCGCGTGATGGCCGAAGAGCGGCGCGGCAGCATCGTGATGTTCTCCTCCATCCGCGCGCTCACCGTGGAGCCCGGGCAGAGCGTGTACGCCGCGACGAAGGCCGGTGTGGTGCAGCTGGTGCGGACGGCGGCCGCCGAGCTGGGCCCGGCGGGCGTGCGGGTGAACGCGATCGCGCCGGGCGTCGTCGAGACGCCGCTGACGGCGCCCATCAAGGCGCACCCGGCGTGGTACGACGCCTACGCGCAGAAGAACGCGCTGAAGCGCTGGGCCACGGCCGACGAGATGGCCGGCCCTGCGGTGTTCCTCCTGTCTGACGCCGCCAGCTACGTGACCGGCAGCCAACTGCTCGTCGATGGCGGCTGGACGGCGGTCGACGGACGGTTCCAGCCACCGGGCATGTAACAATGTCCACCTGCCATTCCAAGTGGCCACGCCATGAATAGCAGGATCCGGAGCGTCAGCGACGGCTGCGCATGGGGGTGGGGCCCCATGCGGATCAAGGAATGATGTCTCCCACCACCCACCGCATCGCCGTCATCGCCGGTGACGGCATCGGACGCGAAGTGACGCCCCCTGCGCTGGCGGCAGCCGCGGCCGCCGTCCGGCCGCAGGGGATCGGCTTCGAGTTCGTCGAGTTCCCCTGGGGCTGCGACCACTACCTGAAGACGGGCCGGATGATGGACGCCGACGGCCTCGATCAACTGCGGCACTTCGACGCAATCTATCTGGGCGCCATCGGCGCACCGGCGGTGCCGGATCACGTGTCGATCTGGGAGCTGATCCTGCCGATCCGGCAGCGGTTCGATCAATACGTGAACCTGCGCCCGATGCGGCTGCTGCCCGGCGTCACCGGTCCGCTGGCGGGGCGTGGCCCGGCGGACATCGACATGATCTGCGTGCGCGAGAACTCGGAGGGCGAATACGCGGGCGCCGGCCGGATCGACCATCCCGGCACGCCGGACGAGCGAGCGGAGCAGACCGGCGTCTTCACGCGGCGCGGCATCGAGCGGATCGTCCGCTACGCCTTCGAGCTGGCGGCGCGGCGGCCGCGGCGCCTGCTGGCGAGCGCCACGAAGTCGAACGCGCTGCAGTACTCGATGGTGCTCTGGGACGAAGTGGTCGCCGGCCTCCAGCCGGAGTATCCGGCGGTCACCGTGCAGAAGTACCACGTGGACGCGCTCGCCGCCCGGATGGTGACCAATCCCGGCAGCCTCGACGTGATTGTCGGATCGAACCTGTTCGGCGACATCCTCACCGATCTCGGCGCCGCCATCTCGGGCAGCCTCGGCCTCGCACCCGGCGCGAACATCAATCCGGAGCGGAGGTTTCCGTCGATGTTCGAGCCGATCCACGGCTCGGCCCCCGACATCGCGGGCAAGGGGATCGCCAACCCCATCGGCGCCATCTGGGCCGCAGCGCTGATGCTCGACCACCTCGGCCATGGCGAGGCGTCACAGCGGATCGTGCGGGCCATCGAAGGCGTGCTGGCCGGCGGGCGGGTCCGGACGCCCGATCTCGGCGGCACGGCAAAGACCGCCGACATGACAGGAGCGATCCTCGGCCGCCTGTGATCTCTCACAGGAGAGGTAGGAGACCAGGAGGTTCTTCACAGGAGGGCAGGAGATCAGGAGAGGTTTCCATATGGATTTCCTCCCCCCTTTGAGAACCTCCTGGCCTCCTGACCCTCCTGTTGGCTCGTCCTCCTGACCTCCTGTCCTCCTGTTGGTCAGTCCTCCTGAGCTCCTGCCCTGCCGGAGCGGTGCGGCAGCGATTTTCGGGGCCGCGCGGACTGTGATACAACCGCAAAGCGAGAGTATCCGCGCGCGCGTCGCGCGCGGCCTCGCCGCGGAGACCCGTCGACATGTCAGACCAGCCGGAGACCGATCACGAAGCCGCCCCGGAGGAGTTCCCGGCACGCCCCGCCGTCCCGCGCACGGGACCGCCCTGGGAGATGCCGGGGCCGGCGGGCCACCGGTTCATGGAGACCGCCAAGGCCGTGCTGCTGGCCCCCACGGCGATGTTCCAGCAGATGCGCCGCGACGGCGGCGTGGGGACGCCCCTCGGCTTCGGCGTCGTCGGCAGCACGATCGGCTTCGCGCTCGGCGTGATCATCCAGCTCGCCATCACCCTGCTCACGCCAGCCGAGAACCCGGTGACGCGGCCGCTCATCGGCGTCACCGTGTTCATGTTCCTGCTGCTCCTGCCCTTCATCCTCGCGATCAGCCTGCTGTTCACGGCGGCGCTCTACCACTTGATGCTCAGGATCCTGGGGGCCGCCCGCCATCCGTTCGAGACGACGCTTCGCGTCGTCTGCTACGTGTACGGCAGCACGAGCCTCCTGCAGATCTTCCCCGTGTGCGGTGGATTCGTCGGCTTCATCTATTCGATGTTCCTGATGGTGATCGGCCTCACACACGCGCAGGAGACGACGGCGGGCAAGGCGGCGGTCGCGACGCTCGTGCCGGTCCTCATCATGACGCTGCTGGCCCTGGTGTCGCTCGCCAGCCTGATCAGCCATGGCGGCGGGCTGCCCGGGCTGCCGGGGATCGGACAGAGCGTGTGACCCTGCACTGGCGGCGTGCCGCTCCCGGGGCGCCGGATGCCGAACTGGCCTGCGCCTCGGTCGTCACGGCGGCGGCCGCGATGGCCGCCGGGTGGCTCCATTGGCTGGGTTTCCCGCCGATCGCCTGCCCGCTGCGGGCGGCCACCGGCATTCCGTGCCCGACCTGCGGCGCAACACACGCCTTCGCGGCGCTCGTCGACGGCCATCTCGCGGCGAGCTTCTGGTTCAACCCGGCCGTCCCGATCGCGGCCGCGGTCGCACTGGTCTTCGTCCCATACACCTTCGCGACGAGCGCGTTCGGCCTGCCGCGGCTGCGCCTCGATCTGAACGCCGCCGAGCGCCGCGCGCTGAAGGGCGTGGGCTGGCTCGCCCTGGTCGCGCTGTGGGCGTTCCTGGTCGTGACGACACGGGGAGCGTGAGGGCATTATTCAATCGCGCGGGGCCCCACCCCCGCGCTCGCCGTCGCTGACGCTCCGGATCCTGATCACTAGGCCGTTGCCGCCTGGAGCGGCAAGCGAAGCAGGCCGTTTCCCCATGAACGACGCCCACTGCCACTTCTTCTCACCGCACTTCTTCGACGTGCTCGCCCGGTCGATGCCGCAGCCGCCGCAGGACCCGGCGCACGCGCTCCCGGCCCGGCTCGGCTGGGATCCCCCCGGGTCGCCGGAGGCACTGGCCGATCGCTGGATCGCGGAGCTCGACCGGTACAGCGTCCAGCGCGCGGCCCTGATGGCGAGCGTCCCGGGCGACGAGAGCTCCATCGCCGCTGCCGTCGCCCGTTATCCGGATCGCCTCGTCGGCTTCTTCATGTTCGACCCGACGACGCCCGACGCGCAGGCGCGCCTGGCGGGGGCGTTCGACAACCTGGGGCTGCGCGGCGTCTGTCTGTTCCCGGCGATGTACCGGCATCCGCTGTACGACGAGCGGGCGATGCGGGTCTTCGAGGCCGCGGCCGCGCGGCCGGGCACGGTCGTCTTCGTGCACTGCGGCGCGTTGTCGGTGGGGGTGCGGAAGAAGCTCGGGCTGCCGAACCGGTTCGAGACCCGCTTCGGCAACCCGCTGGACCTGCAGGCGGCGGCCTCGACCTGGCCGGACCTGCCGATCGTCGTGCCACATTTCGGGGCCGGTCTGTTCCGCGAGGCGCTGATGCTGGCCGATCTCTGCCCGAACGTGCTGCTCGACACCTCGAGCTCGAACGGGTGGATGAAGTACATCCCCGGGCTGACCTTGCGGGAGGTCTTCCGGCAGGCGCTGGCGGTCGCAGGGCCCGGGCGGCTGATCTTCGGGACCGACTCGTCGTTCTTCCCCCGCGGGTGGCAACGGCCGCTCTACGACGCGCAGCAGGCCGTCCTCGACGATCTCGGCGTGGACGCCGCCGGCCGACAGCAGATCTTCCACGACAACTTCGATCGGCTGCTGCCGCGGCGCTGACGCCCGCGGTCAGGCCTTCGCGTTCAGCTCGTCGTAGGCCACGCCGAGCACGGCGCCGAGCGTGAGGGTCTTCGACGGCGCCTCGAAATCCTCGAATCCCGGCAGCACGTCCAGCTTCGTGATCTCGTCCTTCGACTGCCCGCGTTCCATCCCGCGGCGGACGTAGTCGAGCACGGCCGTGAAGTAGTCGCGGAAGTGCAGCACGTCCGCCTGCGTCCCGGTGACGCTCGCGCCGGGCTTCGCGTGGCCGAAGATGTAGATCGTGTCGGCAGGATACCGGGCCGTGACCTGGCCGAGGGTCGTCACCCAGTTGACGATCGACGCGCCGTAGGGCCGATCGACGAACGGGTGCCAGCGGTTCCACACCAGGTCGCCCATGTGCACGACGCCGGCGTTCTGGAACGTCACGACGATGTCGGCGCCGGTGTGGCCCGGCCCGTAGTAGTGGGCCAGCACCGTCTCGCTCGTCAGCACCATCTTCCAGTCGGTGTCGAACAGCGTGTCCGGGTACACCTGCGTGGCGGTCGTGCTCGTCTGCACGGCGTAGCGCCGCTGCAGCGCGGGTTCGCCGCGCTGCGCCACGATCTGCGTGACGGCGGGCCGGAAGATCGGGTTGCCGGCCGTGTGATCGACGTGGTGGTGGGTGTTCAGCAGGAAGTCGATCGGGTGGGCCGCGCGGCTCCGCAGGCCCGCGAGACAGGCCTTCGCGGTGTCGGGATACTGGCTGTCGACCACCACGGTGTTGTCGCGCGTGATCACCCAGCCGATCGTGCCGCCACGGCCGGTGAAGATGCCGGCTCCACCCCGCAGATCCTGGAACTTCGTCGCCGGCGCCTCCTGCGCCCGCAAACGGAGATCCCCGGCACACGCGGCGCCGATCGCCAGCGACGAGACGGCGAGAAATCCGCGGCGGCTGATCTCCATGACGGCCCTCCCTCGAGCGCGCGGCTGCGCGCCGCCAGCATTAGAACGGGCGGGTCGCCGCCGGGTCAAGTCGACCGTTCAGTGGCGCCCCCAGAGCAGCTCGAAGAAGCCGTCGAACGAGCGCGGCGCCGGGTTGTAGGTGGTCCCGTAGGCCGCGTTCGCGACGTCGGTCTGGATGTCGCGGGCGTTGTTGGCCGAGACGAGGTTGAAGACCTGCAGCCCGAGGCGCGCCGCCGGCAGCCGCCGCGACACCCGCACGACCTTGTAGAGGGCCAGGTTCAGCGAGGCGAACGGCGCATAGCGCTGCCCGTTCTGCAGGCCGACGACGTTCCACTGGTCGTCGATGGCGGTGTAGGGGAAGCCGCTGCGGACCTCGACGAACGGTGACAGGCTCAGCTGGAGCGGGAGCTGCAGCAGCCCCCAGGTCAGCAGCCGGTTCGGCGTGTCGACGGCCAGCGGCCCGATGGCATCGGGTTGCACGAGCGGGACCTTGAACAGCCCGTCGATGGTGTTCAGATCGTTCAGGTCTCCGGTCGTGGAGGACCGCACGTAGGAGACGTACCACTCGTTCCCGTTGCCGAGCGAGCGGTATCCCACGGTCGTCTCCACGCTCCAGGCGTGCGACCGGCCCGTGCTGCCGAGGGCCAGTACGCCCGCGGTCGCCGACAGGATCTCCGGCGTCACGACGGGCTCGTCGGTGCCCTGCCGGTCCTCGTACTTCACGCGCGTCAGCCAGCCGCCGTGGAAGTCGTGGTCGAACTCGAGGCTCCAGCTGCGGGCCCGCGGGATCCGCATCGGCCCGCTGACCGTGTTCTGGTCGAGCCGCGCCGGGCCGTCGGCGGTCCCCTGAACCGTGTACAGCTGAACGAGCCGGGCGGGCAACTGGCCAAAGGTCAGCGCCTGCAGCACGACCTTGTCGGCGAACACCCCGAATCCGCCGCTGAGGGTCGATGCGCCGCCGGGCAGCTTCAGCGTCCACCCGAGCCGGGGCTCCACCACGCCCGAGACGGCGGCCGACGACCGGTCGTAGCGCAGACCGAGATCGACCGTCAGCGGGTTGATCGGTGTCCAGCTGTCCTGGAGGAAGGCGTCCGCCTCCCAGGTCGAGGCCGCCAGCACGGCCGCGTCCGGAAAGCTGATGGTCTGGCCGAGCGTGCCGTCGCTGCGCAGGAACGACACCGGCGCCCCCTGGTCCCGCCCGGTGGTCGTGGCGTAGCTGACCGTCGCGCCGGCCTTCAGCAGGTGCTGCTGCCTGCCCGCCGACACCAGCCGGCTCAGCGTCGCGCCGGTTTCCACGCGGTCGGCCGTGTCGCTCTGCGTGTCGAAGTAGCTCCCGGTCGTCACGTCGTGGCCGACCACGTAGGGATCGGTGCCGTGCGGCACGACCGAGTCGTCAGTGTGGATCACCGCGAAGCGCGACTCCAGCGTGGTCGATCCGCCGAATGTCAGGCGGTCGGCCGCCGTGCCGCTCCAGCCCCCCTGATGGAGCTGCGGGTTGGTCGCGAGCGGGGTGAACTGCGTGACGCCGGCGTAGTCGGTCGTCTGCGGATCGCTGAGGAACGAGAAGCTCAGGTGATGCCGGGCCGTCGGCTGCAGGTCGAGCTGCGACATCGTCGTCAGCGACGTGAACAGGTTGAACTGCGTGCCGGCCGCCGTCTCGAACTGGTTCTCGTTGTACTGGTAGTCGAGCGACTCGGCGAACCAGGCCTTGCCCTTCACGATCGGCCCGCGCAGGCCGACGCTCGGCTCCCACGACTCGACACCGCCCAGGAATCCGCTCCCGCTGAACCGCATGCGCGGAACGAAGCCGATGGTGCTGAACTGGAACAGATCGCTGCCGGGGCGGGTGTCGACGGTCGTGACGCCGCCCGACGCGTCGCCCAGATCGGCGGGATAGAACCCGGAGTACACCTGGATCGAACCGACCGACTCGAGCGGAATGATCGTCGACGGCTCGCCGTTCAGCGGATCGGACTCGTTGAAGCCGTTCATCCGGAGGCCGCCCTGCTCGGTGCGCGCCCCGGCGACGCTGATCTGGCCGTCGGGCGCCCGGACGACGTTCGGCAGCAGCGGCAGCGCGTCGGTGTAGACGTTGTTCCACAGGAGCGCGTTGTCGAACAGCTTGCGCGTGACGATGGCCGGCCGGTCCACGCCCGGGCTCGAGACGAGCGCGTGCGGCTCGGCCACCACGGTGACCTCGGTGTTCAGCGCCGCCAGCTGCAGCGTGACGTCCACCTCGAGCGGTGGCGAGCCGACCAGGACGTCCGCACGCGAGTAGCCCTGGAATCCCGCGAGGGCGGCGCGCAGGTCGTACCGGCCGGCAGGCGCGTGGATGGTGTAGGTGCCGGTTTCGTCGGTGACCGCCGTCAGTGGCGTCCCCGAGGGGCGCGGCACCAGCTCGACGGTCACGCCCGGAAGCGCGAGACCGCTGGCGTCAACGATCTTCCCGTGGACACCGCTGTCGCCCGCCGCGAGGGCGGCGACGCCGAAGCCTGCTGCCAGGAGGACGGGCAGCACGAGACGCCGCAGGCTCACAATCATGGATAACGTCGCCGATCGTGCCGGTCTTTACCGGCGCTTCCCGGGAACCTTCTCCGTTAGACCGCTGGCGCAGGGGGGACGTGACACGATGGAAGGCGACCTGGACGGTCGTGGCGGCCGGGGAAATTTCCTCTCAGTGCGGATGAGCTGCCTCGCGGAGGATCGCCGCAGATTCCTCGGCAAGATCCTGCACGCACGCGTCGATCTGCGCGTGGCGCGTCCGGAAGCTGAGCACGCAGACACGGCCGAGGAAGCGGCCGGCGGCGGTGCAACCGGTGAGCATCACGCGTCCGCGGGCGGTGACACGCGCCAGCAGGCTGCGGGTGGCGGCGTTCTCGGCGTCCGGGCTGGCGCCCGGCCACGTCAGGTGGAAGGCGAAGAGCGACAGCTGGGGCGGCGCGTCGAGGACGATGCCGGGGATGGCGGCGATCCGCCGGGCCGCCTCGACGGCGAGCGCCCGCTTCTCGGCAATCGCCGCCCGCAGCCGGGCCGCGCCGAGCAACTGCACGCAGAGCCAGACGCGCAGCCCCGGGAAGCCGCGCGACAGTTCGGGGCCGTGCTGGCTGGGATCGTAGAATTCCGAGGCATCCGGCATCGGCGGCAGATACGGCGCGTCCGCCTCGTGCGCCGCCCGCAGGGCCGCGCCGTCGCGCACGAGCAGGGCGCCCGTGCCGTAGGGCAGGAACAGCCCCTTGTGCGGGTCGAGCGTCAGCGAGTCGGCGCGCGGCAGGCCGGCGAGCAGCGGCCGCAACTCGGGGCAGGCGTGGAAGAAGGCGCCGTACGCGCCGTCGACGTGGTGCCAGAGCCGCTCGTCCGCGCAGAAGTCGGCAATCGCGTCGAGCGGATCGACCGCGCCGGTGTTCGTGGTGCCGGCGGTCGAGACCACCATGAACGGCGTCAGGCCGGCCGCGCGGTCGCGCGCCACGGCGTCGGCCAGCTCGGCCGTGCGCATCCGGAACGCCTCGTCGACCGGGATCGGCCGGACGCGGTCGGGCATGATGCCGGCCAGCTTGGCCGACTTCAGCACCGAGTGGTGGACCTGGTTCGAGGCGTACAGCACGCCGCGCCGGATGTCGGGGCCGAGCTGGCGCTCGCGCGCCGCGACGATGGCGTTGAAGTTCGCCATCGATCCACCCGTGGTCAGCAGGCCGCGGGTGGTCTCGGGGAACTGCATCCAGTCGCGGAACCAGTCGAGCACGTTCGCCTCGAGCTGCACGAGCGCGGGCGCGGCGAGCCAGATTCCGGTGAAGCGGTTCGCGGTGTCGGCGATGAGGTCGGCCAGTGCGGCCGGGAACAGTCCGCCCCCGGGGATGTAGGCGAGGTAGCCGGGCGAGATCGTCGTGAACGACTGCGGGATCCAGCGGTCGAAGAGCTGCGCGAGGAGCGGCTCGAGCGCGGCCGGCTGTTCGGGCGCCGGCGCCCGCATCGCCCGGTACTCGTCGAGCGCATCGACGCGGCCGCAGGCCGGCTGGCTGGCGGCCGACGCCACGTGCGCCACGGCGCGGGCGAGCACGGCCTCGCCCATCGCGCGCATCACGTCTGGGCTGAACTCGAGATCGGCCGGGTCGGTCACGTGCACCTCCAGCCCCACGATACTGCGCCCGGGCCGCGGCCGGCTATCCGCAACGTGCGGTTCGAAGAGGACTTCGCCGAAGGCCACGCGAGCCCGAGGACATGCGGATCCGAGGGCGAGCGTCGGCGTCGGTTCCGCGCGGGGGTGGGGCCCCGCGCGCACTGAAGAATGCCCGGGTTCGGGGCAGAGCCCCGGGTCTCAATGCGCTGCGACGGTGCCCGGCTTGCCGCTCGGCCGGCGCATCAGCAGCACCAGCGGGAGGGCGGCGAAGAACAGCAGGCCGAACCAGAGGAAGATCTCGACGAACGACATCATCGTGGCCTGCCGTTCCACGGTGCCGAAGAGGGCGAGGTAGGCCTGGTGGGTGGCGGTGGTCGGGTCGGAGCCGGCCGCCATGAAGCCGGCGCGCATCTCCTGCAGGAGGACGCGCGAGGTCTCGCTGTACGCGTTCACGTGCGCGCCCATCACGTTGATGTGCACCTGCGCGCGGCGCGCGAGCAGGGTCGAGGCGGTCGCGATGCCGACGCTGCCGCCGATGTTGCGCATCACGTTGAACAGGCTCGTGGCGTTCCCCATCCGCTCCTTCGGGATCGGGTCCATCGTGATCGTGGTCAGCGGCACGAAGACGAATGCCATCCCCATCCCCTGCACGAACTGGGGCCAGAAGATGTCCCAGTAGCCGGCGTTCAGGTTGATCCAGGACAGCCAGACGAGCGTCCAGGCGCTCACGCCGACCCCGATCGCCAGGATCTTCCGGGCGTCGTACTTGCCGAGTATCATGCCGACGATCGGCATGAAGATGAACGACCCGATGCCGCGCGGGGCCATGGCGATGCCGGCCTGGAGGGCCGGGTAGCCGAACAACGTCTGGAGCATGATCGGCAGCAGCACGAGGCTGCCGTAGAGCACGAATCCGAGCGTCGTCATCAGGAAGACGCCGGTCGCGTAGGTCCGCTCCTGGAACACGCGCAGGTCGACGACCGGGTTGCCGACCAGCAGCTCCCAGACGATGAACGCCACCAGCAGCACGACGGCCGTGATCATCAGGCCGGTGATCCACTGCGACGAGAACCAGTCGACCTCCTGCCCCTTGTCCAGCACCACCTGCAGCGCGCCGATGCCGACCGCCAGCATGCCGATGCCCCAGTAGTCGATCCCCTTCTCGCTGCGGCGGATGTAGGGGGGATCGAAGATATAGAGCTTCGTCATGATGAGCGAGACGATGCCGACCGGGATGTTGATGTAGAACACCCATCGCCAGCTGTAGCTGTCGGTCAGCCATCCGCCCAGCACGGGCCCGAGAATCGGCGCGACGACGATGCCGAGGCCCCAGAAGCCCATGGCCTTGCCACGCTCGTGCGGCGGGAAGGCCTCGAGCAGCACGGCCTGCGAGATCGGCTGCAGCGCCCCGCCGGTCGCCCCCTGGATGACGCGGAAGAAGACCAGCATCGGCAGGTTCGGCGCGAGCCCGCAGAGGAACGAGGCGACCGTGAAGCCGGCCACCGACGACATCAGCAGCCGCTTGCGGCCGAACGTGTTCGCGAGCCAGCCGGTGATCGGCAGGATGATGGCGTTCGCCACCAGGTACGACGTGAGCGCCCAGGTCGACTCGTCGACCGTGGCCGACAGGCTGCCCGCGATGTGCGGCAGCGACACGTTGACCACCGTGGTGTCGAGCACCTCCATGAAGGTGCCGAACATCACCGCCACGGCGATGATCCAGGGGTTGATGTGCCGGTGTCCCGGCGAGACGTCGTCTGTCATCGTTCCAGGCCGTTCCAGATGAGGTCGACCACGAAGACCACCTCCTCGTCCACCGTGCGCGTCGAGCCGCGCAGCGCGCGCTCGCCGTTCAGGCCGCGCGTCAGCTCGGCGATGACGAGCGCCACCTTGCCGGCGTCGAGCGGCCGCATGGCGCCGCGGTCGGAGGCGCCGTCGATGGCCGCCGCCAGCATGGCGATCTGCTGCTCGTACATCTCGCGGACGAACCGCTGCGAGGCGGGGAGGACGTTCAGCAGGTTGGTGAACTCGGAGTAGTAGATGCGGAAGAAGTCGCGGTGCTCGTCGAAGTAGGTCAGCCGGGTCCGGACGAAGGCCCGGATCCGATCCTTCACCGTCGACACGCCGGCAAGCTCGTCGCGCAGCCGGGCGAGCAGCTGCTCGAGGCCGCTGCGGACGGAGGCCAGATAGATGGCGCGCTTGGAGCGGTAGTACAGGTAGAGCGTCCCCTTGGCAACGCCGGCCACCTGGGCGATCTCGTCGACGGTGGCGTCGGCGAACCCCTTGGCGGCGAAGACCGAGCGGGCGGCGGCCATGATTTCGGCGCTGCGGAACTCGGACAGGACGTCGTGACGGGTCCGTTGGCGGGCGGCTGACATGAGACGGCTATTCCAACAAAATGACCGAGTGGTCAGTATAGCACGCCGCCGGTCAGTCCGTCCTAGCTCAACCGATCGCGCAGCCCGTACCAGGCCCCCACGGCCGGCAGGAACCACGGTCGCCCACGGTACAGCGGAATCGCCGGACACGGGAGCGTGAACGGCGGATCTTCCGGCGCCTCACCCATCAGGCGCCGGGCCAGCGCGCGGCCGAGCGCCGTCGCCGGCGCGATCCCCTGGCCCGCGTACCCGGCCGCATAGTGCCAGCGGCCCAGCCGGCCGGCGTGCGGCAGCCGATCACGCGCGATCCCCACCTGGCCGCCCCATGCCGACTCGACCGGCACTCCCGCGAGCGCGGGAAAGATCCGGACGAGGTCGGCGTGCAGCCGGGCGGCGCTCCGGCGCAACGCGCGCGGCGACGGGGTCGCGAACGTGGCGCGGCCGCCGAACAGCAGCCGGCCGTCGGGTGCGAGATGGAAGTAGTGCAGGAGGTTCCAGGAGTCGTAGACGACCCGCCGGCGGGGGATGAGGCGGAGGGCCACGTCGGCCGGAATGGGAGCCGTCGCGATCATGTAGGAGCCGATCGCCACGAGCCGCCGCCGGAGGTCCGGCACGGCCGGACCGGTGTACCCGTTGGTGGCGACGATCACCTCGGCCGCACGGAGCACGCCGCGGTCGGTCTCGACGCGCAGCGCCGCCCCGTCGGGCTCGATGCGGCGGACGCGCGTCCGCTCGTGGAGCCCGGCGCCGGCGCGCACGGCCGCCCGCGCGAGGCCGCGCACGTAGCGGGCCGGGTGCAGGCGCGCGCTGCGATCGTCGACGACCAGTCCGCAGTAGCCCTCGGATCCCAGCTCGAGGGCCGCGTCGGCCGGCGGGAGGATCCGCACCTCGTGCCCGAACTCGCGGGCCAGCAGGTCCCGCTCGTGCCGGGCCGCGTCGAAGTGCGAGGGCTTCGCGGCTGCCTCGATGTGGCCGCACCGGACAAACTCGCAGTCGATCGCCTCGTCGGCAATCAGCCGCTCGAGGGCGTCGATCGCCTCCAGCGCCCAGGCGAACCAGGCACGCGCAGCCTGGCGGCCATAGCGGTGGATCAGCGTGCCGGCGTCGATCGGCAGGCCGGTGAGCACCTGCCCGCCGTTCCGCGAGCTGGCTCCCCACCCGACGGTCTCCGCCTCGAGCAGGCAGACCCGTCCGCCGCGGATGGCGATCTCGCGCGCGGCGGCCAGCCCGGTGTAGCCGCCGCCGACGATGGCCACGTCCGTCCGCGCGGGCAGCGGCGCCTCCGGCACCGCCAGCGCCGGCGCCGTCGTCCACCAGTAGGGGGTGCCGCTGGGGTTCATGCGCTCTCGCGTCAGACCCTCTTCTGCAGCCGCACCTCGTCGCGGATGCGGATGCCGCCGAAGCCGGTGACCTCGCGGCCGCCGAGGTGGCTGAGCACGCCGCCGGGGACGACTTCTTCGATCTCGAATCCGTGCCGCTGGTAGAAGTACAGCGCCGGCAGGTTGTCGTTCGTCGTCGCGACGACGAGCCGGGCGAGGCCGAGGCGGCGCGTCATGATCTCGGCTTCAGCGAGCAGGTAGCCGCCGACGCCGGATCGCTGCCACATCGGATCGGTGGCGAGGGCGATGATGTGGAAGGCGTCGCCGCGCTGCCGGTACACGAGGACGCCGCCGAGTTCGTCGCGCATCTCGGCGACGATGGCCGGGGCGTCGTCGAGCGGGACGTCCTCGCCGTAGGCGACGATCGTCCCCGTGTGGCCGAAGTCGCGCGCCAGCAGCTCGGTCAGCGGCTGGCGATCGGCATCGTTTGCGGGCCGCACGTAGACCGGCGGCAGGTCGAGGTGCGGCCGGCAGCCGCAGACGACCTGGAGGCGCGCCTCGTTCCAGTCCACGAGCCGGCCGCAGCGCGAGCAGCGGAGCACGGCCGGCTTGGCACCGAATCCCCCTGTCACCATGATGCGTTCTCCCTTCCCGTGCGGGGCCCCGCCTCCGCCGGACGCGGCCGGCCTCCTCCCTCCGCGCCCGCCGGACGGGCCGTCTACGCGGTCTTCGCGGGCGGCCTCGGGCGCCGCACGACCCACCAGATGAGGGCGACGAACATGAGGACGACCAGCGCCCCCATCAGCGCGAACAGGATCAGCGTGCGGTACAGGATCGACTGCGTCTGCATCCGCGCCTGCATGTCCAGCGGCACGCCGGCCAGACGGTCGGTGAGCCGCTGCTCCCAGAGCAGCACGTTGCCGCGGAGCAGGTGGTCGGGGCCGGCGTTGTGGAAGGTGATGACGCTCGGCAGGTGCAGCCGGAACGCCACCATCTCCTGACCGGTCCAGCCGACGTCGCCGACCGGCTTGTCGGCCGAGGCCCCGAGCTGTTCGCGGTACGCGTACTCCGGTCCGGCGCGATGGAACTCGTACCGCGCCCAGGAGAAGGGGGCGGCGCGCGACAGCTGGCGGATGTCCGGGACGTCGAGCCGCACGTGCACGTAGCGCCGGCCGCCGCGCAGCGACGCCGTGACCTGGGTCACCTGCGCCTCCGGGCTCGTGTACAGCGCGCGGACCCTGGCGAGATCGACCGGCGTCACCGGGTCCGTGCTCAGGTCGAAGCCGCGCAGCGCGTCGAGTGCGGCCGTCGATCCGCTGACGTAGACCGTCGCCGATCCGTCGAGCGACAGGTAGACGTCCTCCTCGTACTCGTACAGCCGGAACGAGACGCCCCGGCACCCGCTGAGCACCAGCAGCACGCACGCGAGCGCGGCCGCCATGGCGCCCCGCCCGCTCCACGCCCGCCGCACCGCGGCCCGTTCCCCGCCGCGCGATCCGCCGAAAGTGACCATCCGGCCAATGATATACTGACCCCGTCAGCCAGCGCTTCTCACCGCTCCCGGCATCGGACGAGCCGTACGCCCCGCGCCCCGACACGCAGCAATGACCGATCGTCCGCGCCTCTATCTGATCGACGGCAACTCGCAGATGTATCGCGCGTATCACGCCCTCCGCGGGCTGACCGCGCCCGACGGCCGCTCGACCAACGCGGTGTACGGCTTCGTCACGATGCTGCGCAAGCTCGTCGCCGATCACCGCCCCGCCTTCATCGCCGCCTCGTTCGATCTCGCCGGCCCGACGTTCCGCTCCGCGCTCGCGGAGGACTACAAGGCCAATCGTGCGCCGATGCCCGACGACCTCGTCGAGCAGGTGCCGCTCGTGCACGAGGCGTGCGAGGCGCTCGGCGTCCCGATCGTCACGATGGCCGGCTACGAGGCCGACGACGTCATCGGCACGATCGCGAAGCGGGCGGCGGCGGCAGGCTACGAGGTGGCGCTCGTCACCGGCGACAAGGACTTCTTCCAGCTGGTCGGTGACGGCATCCGGGTCTTCAACCCGCGCGACGAGGGGACGTGGTACGACGCGGCCGGCGTGAAGGAGAAGTTCGGCGTCGAACCGGCCCAGGTCGTCGACACCCTCGCGCTGATGGGCGATGCCGTCGACAACGTCAAGGGGGTTCCCGGCATCGGCGAGAAGGGGGCGCGCGAGCTGATCGAAGCCTGGGGATCCCTCGACGCGCTGCTGGCGCACGCCGCCGAGGTGAAGCAGAAGAAGTATCGCGAGGGGCTGCAGCACCACGCCGACCTGGCGCGCCAGAGCCGCGATCTCGTCCGGATCCACACCGACGTGCCAGTCGCCTTCGACCTCGACGCGTTCCGCTACCAGGGGCCGTCGCGCGAGCGCTGCTACCGCCTCTTCTCCGATCTCGGCTTCCGGTCCCTGCTGAACGAGTACGCGCCAACCGCCGACACGGTGAAGACCGACTACGCCCTGGTCACGTCGACCGACGGCCTGCACGCCCTCGTGGATCAGCTGCGCCGGGCGGGACGCTTCGCGCTGCAGGTGCTCACCGACGATGGCGGCGCGATGACCTGCCAGCTGATCGGCCTGGCCTTCAGCGCCGCGCCGAGGATGGCGCGCTACGTGCCGCTCGGCCACTCGTCGCTCGAGGACGGCCCGTCGCTCGACCGCCGCGAGGTGCTGGCGGCGCTGGGCCCCGTGCTGGCGGATCCCGCGGTGGCGAAGGTCGGGCACGACCTGAAGTTCACCTCCATCGTCCTCGCCCGTCACGGCGTCGAGCTGCAGGGGCTCGACGTCGACATCATGCTGGCGAGCTACCTGCTCGATGCCGGGCGCTCGGGCCACCCGATCGAGGAGATCGCCCTCGAACAGGTCGGCTACAAGGCCCTCACGCGCGAGGAGGTCTGCGGCAAGGGGGCGAAGGCGATCCCGCTGGCCCGGGTGCCGGCGGCCGGCGCGCTGACGTTCGCCGGCGAGCGCAGCGATCTGGCGCTGCAGCTGGCGGCCCCGCTGGCCGGCGCCCTGACCGCCGCCGACCTCGAGCGCGTCTTCCGCGGGCTGGAGATGCCGCTCGTGCCCGTGCTGGCCGGCATGGAACGGATCGGCGTCCGGATCGACACGGCGGCCCTGGCGGCGCAGTCGGCCCGGCTGGAGCGCGACCTCGCCGAGCGGACGGCGCGGATCGTCGACCTGGCCGGCGAGGAGTTCAACATCAACTCGCCGAAGCAGCTGTCGGAGATCCTGTTCGACAAGCTGAAGCTGCCGGCGCTGAAGCGGACCGGCAAGACGAAGACGGCGTCGACCGCCGTCGAGGTGCTCGAGGAGCTCGCCCTCGTCCACGACCTGCCCCGGCAGATCCTGGAGTGGCGGACGGTCCAGAAGCTGAAGGGGACCTACATCGACGCGCTGCCGCAGCTCGTCAACCCGGCGACCGGCCGCGTCCACACCTCGTTCAACCAGGCGGTGGCGGCCACCGGGCGGCTGAGCAGCAGCGACCCGAACCTGCAGAACATCCCGATCCGGACCGAGCTGGGCCGCGAGATCCGCGCGGCGTTCGTCGCCGATCCCGGCTGCGTCCTGATCTCGGCCGACTACTCGCAGATCGAGTTGCGCGTGCTCGCCCATCTCGCGCAGGACGAGACGCTGATCGAGGCGTTCCGGCGCGGCGACGACATCCACGAGCAGACCGCGCTGAAGGTGTTCGGGCCGTCGAGCAGCCTCGACCCGCACGAGCTGCGGCGCCGCGCGAAGATCATCAACTACGCCCTGCTCTACGGCAAGACCGCGTTCACGCTCGCGCGCGACATCGGCGTGCCGCCGCAGGCGGCCCAGCAGTTCATCGACGCCTACTTCGCGGGCTTCCCGCGCGTGCGCGGATTCATCGACCGGACGCTCGCCGAGGCGCGCGAGACCGGCGTCGTGAAGACGATGGCCGGGCGGCGGCGGACGGTCCCCGAACTGAACAGCCGGAACGGCCAGATCCGATCGGCCGCCGAGCGGATCGCGGTGAACCTGCCGATCCAGGGCTCGGCCGCCGACGTCATGAAGCAGGCGATGATCGACGTCCAGGCCGCGCTCGATCGCCGGCGCGCCGGGGGTCCGGAGGCCGCGCGGATGATCCTGACCGTCCACGACGAACTGCTGTTCGAGGTGCCGGAGGCGGAGGCGGAGGAAGTGGCCGCGCTCGTCCGCGACCGGATGGAACATGCCGTCGAGCTGTCGGTGCCGCTGACCGTGGACGTGGGGATCGGGAAGAACTGGAAGGACGCGAAGGGCTAGCTCACGGCCAGTCCCGCTTCACCACCTCCCACTCCGCACGAAGGTCGGCGGCGATGTCGGCGGCGTCGGGCGGCGCCGGCGCCAGCTGGCGCGCCCGCCCGGGGATGATCGCCACGATCATCAGGCGATCGAGATCGGTGCGCAACGTCGCCCCGCGCGGGCCCATCATCGGCGCGCGCACCCAGGACGCAATCGCTCCGTTCCAGGCGTCATCCAGGCGGCCCGCCCCGCAGTCGGCCGCCACCGCCCAGTAGGCGGCCACCCCCGACGAAGGGTCGGTCTGCTGCACGTCCTGCATCTCGTCGGCCAGCCGGTGGTACAGCGGCTCGCGCCGGCCGGCAGACCGCCCCAGCGCCTCGCGATCGACGGCCGTCGCCCACCAGTCCAGCAGCTGATCGCGATCGCCGGGCCCGGACGGCTCTGGCATCGCCAGCGCCGTGCGGAACAGATCTGCCGCCGGTCCGAACATCCCCTGGAGGAACAGCGACTCGCCCAGGCCGGCCACCAGTTGCAGCCGATCGCGCGGCGAGAGGTTTGCCGGATGCAGCGCCTGGAATGCCGTGCGCGCCGCCGCCAGGTCGCCGGGGTCCTGCGTCCGCCGGAACTGCTCGAGGTGCGCCCGGCCGACGACCAGCCGGGCGGCGTCGGCCTCCGGCGACGTCGACGGAATCGCCGAGGCGGCGGTAATGGCCACGTCGTACTGCCCGTCGTTGTACGCCGCGCGGGCGCGGCCGAGCTCGGCGCGCGCATCGGCGGACGCGGGGACCGCTCCGGCCGCGACGAGCAGGCTCAGGCAGATGCCCGAGACAAGGCTGCGCATGGGAGGCGATGGTACCACAGGCAGGACGCAGGTCGCTAAACTACTGATTTGACTGATTTTGTCTCGCAGCGATGCAGATCGCTGTGCTACAATCGCGGTCGATGGCCGAGCCGACGATCATCCCCCGGGACCAGCATTCCCTCTCGCGCAAGCAGGTCGATCCCGACGCTCTGAAGGTCCTCTACCGGCTGCGACAGCACGAGTACATCGCGTATCTGGTCGGTGGCAGCGTGCGCGATCTGCTGCTCGGGCGCCGGCCGAAGGACTTCGACATCGGCACGTCGGCCCATCCCTACGAGGTCAAGCGGCTGTTCCGGAACTGCTGGATCATCGGGCGCCGGTTCCGGCTCGCGCACGTGAAGTTCGGGACCAAGGTCATCGAGGTGGCGACGTTCCGGCGGCAGACGAAGCCTGGCGAGGCGCAGGTCGGCGAGGAGACGCCGGAGGAAGCGCAGGCCGCGGCGGCGGCGGCCGCCGCCGGCACCGGTCCGATCCACCGCGACAACACCTTCGGCACGCCCGAGGAAGACGCCTTCCGGCGCGACTTCACGATCAACGCGCTCTTCTACGACATCGCGACCTTCGCGGTCATCGACTACGTCGGCGGGCTGGAGGACCTGCGGGCGGGGCTGGTCCGCTGCATCGGCGATCCCGACGAGCGGTTCACCGAGGATCCGGTCCGCATGATGCGCGCGGTCGCGCTGGCGGCGCGGCTCGACTTCCAGATCGACCTGCCGATCCTCGAGTCGATCGCGCGACAGCACCAGCAGATTGCGCTCAGCGCGCCGGCGCGGCTCATCGAGGAGTACTACAAGATCCTGCGGGCCGGATCGTCCGAGCGGGCGTTCCGCGGCCTGGCGGCCGCGCGGCTGCTCGAGCCGATCGCCCCCGAACTGCACCGCGGCGCCACCACGCCGCTCTGGGAGTCGCTGGCGCGGCTCGACGCCTACCGGCAGAGATTCGAGGAGACGCCGCCGGCGCTGACCAACAGCATCCTGCTCGGCAGCCTGCTCGTGCCGCTCGGCTTCGCGCCGCACGGCGGGAAGCTGCCGACGATCGCGCCCGGCAAGCCCGGCGCCCTGTCGCTCGGCCTGCTGCCGATCGCGCGGCGCGACGTCGAGCGCCTCAGCCACATCCTGATGCTGGCGCCGCGGCTGCTGGATCCCGGCGGGTCCCCGCGGGCGCACCGCGCGCTGATGAACCGCAGCGCGTTCCAGGACGCGCTGACCTGGATCGAGATCCACGAACAGGCGCCCGACGCGCTCGGCTTCTGGCGGGGCCTGCAGGAGGGGACGGCCGGTGCCCCCGACGAGGAGGGCGGCCGCCGCCGCCGGCGCCGCCGCCGCCGGCGTCCGCGGCGCCCCACGGGCGAGCCGCCGGCCTGATTCGTCGCAAGAACTGCTCGGGGACAGGGGCAAGGGACAAGTACCGAGGGGCAAGAAGCATCTTGTCCCTTTGCCCCTGCCCCTTGTCCCTGCCCCTTGTCCCTGACGTGCCCCTCCGGCTCACTCGCCAGAAAAACAAAAGGCCGGACCCGCCCATGGCGGATCCGGCCTTTGGTGTCTTCGCCCGACGGTGCGGCTACGCGTTCGCGCTCGCCTGCGCCTGCTCGATGGTCTTGTACGGCCGTGCCAGCTTCAGCATCGTCAGCAGCTTGATGATGGGCCAGGCCGGATCGATCTCGAACTTGCGCCGGCTGAAGCTGAACTTCGGGCTGCGGGGGAAGCCGTGATGGTTGTTGTGGAGCCCCTCGCCGCCGGTCAGCAGCGCCAGGAAGCGGAGGTTCGTCGCCGTGTTGTCGAAGTTCTTGTAGCCGACGTGGTGGCACAGGCCGTTGATCGACGACGACAGGACGAAGACGTAGGTGACGGCGTGGATGGCGGCCGCGAGAATGCCCCACCAGATGCCGAGGAGCGAGCACAGCGCCACGATGCCGAGCCCCAGGCCGAACAGGCCGTGGTTGAAGAACAACTTGTCGAAGACGTCGTCCTTGATGTCGCGCGCGTACTTCTGGACGATCTCCGGGTTCTTCGCCTCGCGCATGTAGTAGAAGACGTTGCCGAGCTGGACCGGCCAGAAGCCCTCGAGGTACGGGCTGTGCGGATCGCCCTCCTGGTCGGTGAACGCGTGATGCTTGCGGTGGACCGCCACCCATTCCTTGGTGGACAGCCCGGTCGTCAGCCAGAGGGCCAGTCGGAAACCGAACGCCGCGATCGGATGCAGCACCAGCGCGCGGTGCGTCGCACAGCGATGCAGATAAATGGTCGTACTGAACACCGCGATCTGAATCAGGACCGCCGCCACGACGAGCGTCAAGACCAGCGACACCAGCAAGGCAAATTCCTCCGCAAGAGCACCCGATTGGTTCTGGTAAGCCGAGTTCCGGCAGGACACCGGCTATGGAAAACGACCGATGTTACCACGACCGTAAGGCAGCCGGCCAGCGGAAAACCGGCCGCGAACCGGCTGGAACCGGCCCGCAGCCCGGAACCCGGCCGTTCGTTCCACGGAGTGGAACAGCTCAGCCGTTCTTCCGCTCGAATTCCTGCATGAACGCCACGAGCCCGTCGATGCCCGCCTCGGGGAAGGCGTTGTAGATCGACGCCCGGACACCGCCGACCGACCGGTGCCCCTTGAGGCCGTCGAAGCCGGCAGCGGTCGCCTCCTGGATGAACTTCTTCTCGAGATCCTCGGATGGCAGCCGGAAGGTGACGTTCATCCGCGACCGGCTGTCCTTCTGCGCCGTCCCGCGGTAGAACCCGCTGCGGTCGATCTCGGCGTAGAGCTTGCCGGCCTTCCGCTCGTTGAGCGCCGCCATCGCAGCCAGCCCGCCCTGGTTCGCGATCCACTTCACGACGAGGCCGAGCATGTAGATGCCGAAGGTCGGCGGCGTGTTGTACAGCGAGTCGTTCTCCGCGTGCACGGCGTAGCTCAGCATCGTCGGCAGCGAGGCGGCCGAGCGGGCGAGCAGGTCCTCGCGGATGATGACCAGGGTGACGCCGGAGGGCCCGAGGTTCTTCTGCGCGCCGGCGTAGATCAGCCCGTGCTTCGCGATGTCGATCGGCCGGCTGAAGATGTCCGACGAGGCGTCGTTGACGAGCGGCGCGCCGCCGACGTCGGGCAGCCCGGCCCACTCGGTCCCGAAGATCGTGTTGTTCGACGTCATGTGGACGTACGCGGCGCCCGGCGTCAGCTTCAGCGCCGACTGCGCGGGAATGCGGGTGAACTGCTCGCCCTCGGTCGTCGCCGCGACGTTCACCGCCCCGACCTTCTTCGCCTCCTTCATCGCCTTCTGCGACCAGGAGCCGGTCAGGATGTAGTCGGCCGTGGTGCCGGCGGTCAGCAGGTTCATCGGCACCATCGAGAACTGCATGCTGGCGCCCCCCTGCAGGAAGAGCACCTTGTAGTTGGCCGGCACCCCGGCGAGCGCGCGGATGTCGGCCACGGCCGCCTGGATGATCCGGTCGAACGGCTTCGAGCGGTGGCTGATCTCGAGGATGGACATCCCGACGCCCGGCAGGGCGATCAGGTCGCGCTGCACCTCCTCGAGCACCGGCAGCGGCAGCGTCGCGGGTCCCGCCGAGAAGTTGTAGATACGCGTGGCAGTCGTCATGGTTCGGTCCTCGTTCAGATCGTCACGAGATGCAGATCCAGGATGTCCGTGCTGCCGCTCCGGATCGTCCGCAGCAGATCGTCGGACGGCGCGGCATCGAGGTTGATGCGGGCCACCGCGGCCTCGGCCCCCTCGAAGATGACGTTCTCGGTTTCCTGCACGTTGATGTCGCCCGACCGCAGGTGATCGAAGACGTGCGCCAGCACGCCGGGCCGGTCGCGGTGGCGCACCACGAGCATGTGCGAGGCCGGCGTCGTCGCGCTCAGGTTCACGACGTTCGGCACCTTGCCCGTCTCGAGGTACGAACGGACGATCCGGACCGTCTCGGCGGCAATCGCCTCCTGCGCCTGGTCGGTCGACGCGCCGATGTGGTGCGTGCCGTAGACGTTCGGCAGGCCGATGAGCGGATCGGAGAAGGCGCCGGTCGCGCCCGACGGCTCGGTGGCATACACGTCGAGGCCGACGCGGATCTGCTTCTCACGCACCGCGGCCTCGAGCGCCTGATAGTCGACGACCTCGCCGCGGGCCGTGTTGATGAAGTACGAGCCGGGCTGCAGGTGGTGCAGCACGTCGGCATTGACCAGCCCGCGCGTCTCGGGCGTCAGTGCCAGGTGCACGCTCAGGACGTCGGCGCGGGCGGCCACATCGGCCGGCGTCCGCAGCACGGTCATCGGGACGTCGTCGGGCACCTCGCCACCGCCGGCGAACCGCCGGCTCCAGACGACGATCGGCATGCCGCAGGCGTGCGCGCGCTTCGCCACCTCGCGGCCGATGTTGCCGTAGCCGAGCAGCCCGAGCGTCCGGCCGTGCAGGCCGCGCGCCTTCGAGAACTCCTTCTTGTTCCACGTGCCGGCGCGCAGCTCGGCGACGTTGTCCGGGATGCGGCGATCCAGCGCCAGGATCAGCCCCAGCGTCAGCTCGGCGACGGCCACGGCGTTCTTGCCCGGGCAGTTGGACACGTAGATGCCCCGGCGTGACGCCGCTTTCACGTCGATCGTGTTGTAGCCGGCGCCGGCGCGGACCACGAGCGACAGCGAGCTCGCCTCGAGCATCGCCTCGGTCACCTTCGTCGACCGGACGACCAGCACGTCGGCCTTCGTCTCGCGCAGCGCCTGCTCCAGGGCGGCATCCTGCAGCTCCGGCTGGACGATCACCTCGCAGCCCGCCGCCCGCAGGCCGTCCACCCCGCTCTGCTCGAACTTGTCGGCAACAAGGACCTTCATGAGTCGTCTCCGGGCTACGGGCTGCCGGCTACGGGGCCTCGAAGCCCGTGGCCTGGAGCCCGGAGCCTTCTCAGATCAGATGGATCAGCAGCCCATCCCGCAGCTTGGGCTCGAACCAGGTCGACTTGGGCGGCATGATGCCGCCCTGGTCGGCAATCGCCATCAGCTCGCCGACGCCGACGGGATACATCGAGAAGGCGACGGCCGCGCGCCCGCCGTCGACCGCCTGCGCCAGCTCGCCCGTGCCGCGGATGCCGCCGACGAAATCGATCCGCTTGTCGGTGCGCGGGTCGGCGACCTTCAGCACCGGCTCGAGCAATCCGTCCTGCAGCAGGCTGACGTCGAGCGTGCCGATCGCGTCGCCGCCCGACGCGCCGCTGAGGACGATCGTCTGCCACCGCCCGCCGAGGTACATCGCCACCTCGCCCTTTCGCGCGGGCGTGGCCGGTCCGTCCTTCACCGTGAACCGCCGGCGCACCTCGGCGAGGAACGCCTCCGGCGTCAGGCCCGCCAGGTCGCGGACGATCCGGTTGTAGGGCAGCACCTGCATCTGGTCGTGCGGAAAAGCCACGGCGAGGAACCGTTCGCTCGCCTCTTCGCCGAGCTGCTGGTGCGCGCGTGCCGCGCTGGCCGCGCGGTGGTGGCCGTCGGCGATGTAGAGCGCCGGGATGCGGCCGAAGGCGGCGACGAGCGCCTGCCCGTCGGCATCGGGCGCGGCCCAGATCGTGTGCTGCACGCCGTCGGGCGCGGCGACGTCGAACAGCGGCGCCGCGGCCGTGACCCGCGCCGCCACCGCGTCGACGTCCGCCGACGCACGGTAGGTAAGGAACACCGGACCGGTCTGCGCGCGCAGCGTCAGCATGTGGCGCGTGCGGTCGTCTTCCTTGTCGCGGCGCGTCCGTTCGTGCTTCTTGATCCGATCGCCGTTGTATTCGTCCAGGCTGTAGCAGGCCGCAATCCCCGTCTGCTGGTGGCCGCCCATGCGCAGGCGGTAGACGTAGACCGTCGGCCGCTCCT
The DNA here is from genome assembly GCA_028876655.1 of Acidobacteriota bacterium. Classification (GTDB taxonomy): domain Bacteria; phylum Acidobacteriota; class Vicinamibacteria; order Vicinamibacterales; family CAVVIG01; genus JAGWRA01. Next base: position 27,430 of record JAGWRA010000118.1, read on the forward strand.
CGACCACCAGCGGCGCCGCCGTGCGCAGGCGCTCGAAGTTCTGCCGCGCCTGCTCGTACACGGCGTCGGCGTGCGGATCGGTGGACGGCGGGAGGTCGATCTCCGCGCGGGACACGTGCAGGAAGCTCAGCGGGTTGCCGGCCGCCAGCGCGCGCGCCTCGTCGGTCGTCACGACGTCGTACGGCACGGCCGCCACACGCCCGGCGGCGGCGGGCATCGGGCGGAGCGCCCGGAACGGATACAAAGTCGCCATAGGGGGACTAATTATAGCCTTGGCGCGGGCGGCGAGGACTGCACTTACTGGGGACCGGGGGCTCCTGACGTCCCGTTGTCGGCCGCCGCCGCTGCCACCGCCGTCGAGGGCGGTGCCGGCACGGGCTCGCCCAGCCGGCTCAGGGCGCGGGCGCGGACGGCGTCGAAGGCTTCCCGGTCGGCCGGACTGATGGGGTCGCCGGGTGGCAGGCTGCGGAAGACGCCCACCGGATTCTCGAAGCGGCCGTCGTGACGGATGCGGAAGTCCAGGTGCGGCCCGGTCGTGAGCCCCGACTGGCCCGACCGGCCGATCACCTCGCCCTGCGTCACGCGCACGCCGGGACGCAGTCCCTTCGTGATCGACGACAGGTGCAGGTAGTAGGTCTGGTAACCGTTGCTGTGACGGAGGTGGACCATGCGGCCTCCCTCGCCGTCCCAGCCGGCCGACAGCACGATGCCGCCGGCCACCGCCACGACGGGCGAGCCGATCGGCGCGTGATAGTCGACGCCGAGGTGCGCGCGATAGACGTGCAGGATCGGATGGTACCGGCTGCGCGAGAAGCGGGACGTGATGCGCGGGTGCGGCTCGAACTTCAGCGGCGACTTCAGGAAGAAGCGCTTGAGCGACCGGCCGTCCTCGTCGTAGTAGCCCGGCGCCCCGCCCGCCGGCGTGAACCGGATCGCCACCAGGCGCCGGCCGCCGTTGTCGAACTCGGCGGCCTGAATCGGCCCGTAGTCGAGCACGCGGCCGTGGCGGACCTCCTTCGCGAAGGCGACCTTGAAGCGATCGCCCGGCTGCAGATCGACGTTGAAGTCGATCACGCCGCCGAAGACGTCGGCCAGCTCCATCGCCAGCCCCGTCGACTCGCCCGCCGCATCGATCGCCTCGAAGAGGGACGGGGTGTCGCTCGAGATCGCCCCCGCGGCGACGGCCTCGACCGTCTGCTTCGGCAGCGACACGATCGTGGCGGCATAGGCGCCGGCCTCGTCGTCACCGGGGTGATAGGCCACGCGCAGGATGCGATCGTTGTCGATCTGGTACTCGAAGTCCCGCAGCTGCCCGTCGAGCGCGCGTGCGATCTTGTAGTCGTGATCCGGCATCAGCTGCCGCGGATCGAATACCTGGCGCGTGCTCTGGATGACGGAGGTCACCGTGGCGTCGGACAGGTCCTGCGCATGGAGGAGCGTCGACAGCGTGGCGTTGCGCGGCACCTTGGCCGTCAGCACCGTCTGGTCGGGGGCCAGGGCGACATCGGTCGTCCGCGCGGGACGGGCGGGAGCGGAGGAGCCGCCGCAGGCGGCCGCCAGCAGCAGGGAGGACCAGACCAGCACTCGTGCTCGCCGCATCACACCTTCCTGAAAGAGATAGGGACCGACGGCCCGGAACCCCGTGCGCGCAGGGTCCGGGGGCCACTCGACGTCTATCAGACGTGTATCGGACGGTCGCGGTCGATCGACCACCCGGGGCGGCCCTGCTGACGGGCCGCCAACGGGGAGCGAACCCCGCTCGAGTTCCCATACTGTAATCGATGTTTGGACGCCAGATGAAGATCGCCGGCCGGATTTCCCTGAAAAAAGGTCATGTGACCTAACAGACAACGGCCCCGAGAATTGCGCCGGCAACTCCGGCCATCGGCGTGGCGCCCGGTCGCGCCTTGACGCGTCCGGAGCTGGACCGTTACAGTCCTTCCTCAATCGGGGCGCTGCCCCGAACCCCGGCTCGCTTCACTCGCTCGCCTCGCGCGGCTCGCGCCGTTCCGCTCGCCGGCGCGCCGTGCGCGCCGCAGGCCGTCGGCTTCGGCCGCCCTACTGACCGGAAGGAATGTACCCATGAGATCCCGCTTCGCGCTGCCGCTCGCCCTCGGTCTCGCGCTCTCGGTCGGCCTGCCGGTCGCCGCGCAGTGGACGCCGTCGGCCGAGCCGCTCGACCTCACGGCCATGCACCAGATCCGGACCGAGGGGTTCGAGCACTCGCAGGTGATGACGATCGAGAGCTATCTCACCGACGTCTACGGCCCGCGCCTGACCAACTCGCCCGACATGCGCCAGGCGGCCGACTGGGCCGTCAAGGAGATGCAGGGCTGGGGGCTCGCGAACGTGCACGAGGAGCCCTGGCCCTTCGGCCGCGGCTGGGCGAACGACCGCTTCGTGGCGCTCGCCGTCTCGCCGCGCGCCTACCCGCTCATCGCCTACACGAAGGCCTGGACGCCCGGCACGAACGGTCCGGTGACCGCCGAGGCGGTCTACGCCCCGATGGAGAGCGAGGCCGACTTCGCGCGGTACCGCGGGACGCTGAAGGGGAAGTTCGTGCTGATCTCGCCGATCCGCGATCCGGAGGCGCACTTCGAGCCGCAGGGCCGCCGCTTCACGCGCGACGACCTGCAGAAGCTGTCGATGGCGCCCGAGCCCGGCCAGGGGCCGAACGAGGCGCTGCGGCGGATGTTCCTGGCGCGCCGGGCGTTCAACGAGAAGCTGAACCACTTCCTGCTCGACGAGGGGGTCGCGGCCGTCATCGAGTCGAGCCGGGGCGACGATGGCACGGTCTTCGTGCAGTCGGGGGGATCGCAGGATCCGAAGGCGCCGCCGGTGCCGGCGCAGGTCGTGATGGCGGTGGAGCACTACAACCGGATCGCGCGAACGCTCGAAAAGAAGATCCCGGTCACGCTGCAATTCGACATCCGGAACGCGTTCTACGACAAGGATCTCAACTCCTTCAACATCGTGGCCGAGCTGCCGGGCACGGACAAGGCCGACCAGGTCGTGATGCTCGGCGCCCATTTCGACTCGTGGCACTCGGGCACCGGCGCCACCGACAACGCCGCCGGGTCGGCGGTGATGATGGAAGCGATGCGCATCCTCAAGGAGAGCGGCGTAAAGCTGCGCCGGACGGTCCGCCTGGCGCTCTGGACGGGCGAAGAAGAGGGGCTCCTCGGATCGAAGGCCTACGTGCTGCAGCACTTCGGCGATCCGAAGACGATGGCGCTGAAGCCGGAACAGGCGCAGGTGTCGGCGTACTTCAACGTCGACAACGGCACGGGGGCGATCCGGGGCGTCTACCTGCAGGGCAACGAGGCGGTCGCGCCGATCTTCGCCCGCTGGATGGAACCGTTCCACGACCTCGGCATGCGGACGCTGACGATCCGGAACACCGGCGGGACCGACCATCTGTCGTTCGACGCCGTCGGCATCCCCGGCTTCCAGTTCATCCAGGACCCGATCGAGTACCAGACGCGGACGCACCACTCGAACATGGATCTCTACGACCGGGTGCAGCCGGGTGACATGATGAAGAACGCGGTGATCGTCGCCTCGTTCGTCTACGACGCCGCGACCCGCGACGACCTGCTGCCGCGCAAGCCGCTGCCGCCGGCGCCGAAGCCCACCACGACGCAGCAGGGGGGACGGTAGATCGAGATATTGAAGGCGGTAGGCTTTGGGCGGTAGGCGGTAGGGTTGAGTCGCGTGCTCGTGGTGCTCGCACGCGACTCATGCTCAACCGCGGCGCGAGCACCCGAGCGCCGCGACGGCTCTCTCGCCGATAGCCCACCGCCTATCGCCTACACCGCGCCTGTCGCGCGGTGGTGCGCGCGGCTCCACTGCCGCAGCCGGTCGCGGCAGGCCACCGCGTCCGGCTGCGCGTCCAGCTCGTCGCAGTACCACGGCAGCCTGAAGGTCCAGTTGCGGCCGTCCACGGTGCCGGGCGTGTTGATCCGATCGCGCCAGCCGAAGACGTCGGCGACCGGGAGGACGATCAGGTTCGACCCCGACGCGAACAGCGTCTCGATCAGGACGTCGCGCAGCCGATCGGTGTACGCGGCCCGGGCGAGGTCGGGTCCGGGGCCGGTCAGCTGCTGCACCAGTCCGGCGCGGGCCAGCGCCGCCCGCTCCTCCTCGGACGCGCCATCCCACCACACCGCCATCGGTTCGGTGTCGTGCGTCCCCGAGGTGGCGAGCGACACCGGCGGATACGCCGCCGGATCGCGGTACGGCTGCCCCTCGGCGTGCCACTCGCGCTCCCACCGCAGCACCTTGTAGCCGGGCACGTTCATCCGCGCGAGCGACGCCCGCACGAAATCGGGAACGAGGCCCAGGTCCTCGGCGACGATGCAGGCGCCGCTGTCCTTGAAGAGGGCCATCAGCGTCTCGCCGAGCGCGGTCTGCTCGCGCTCCTCGGCCGGCGAGAAGTACGCAGGGCTGCCGTCGTGCGGCCGCGCGTACGTGCGGTAGAAGCCGACGAGGTGATCGATGCGGTAGCCGGAGTACAGCTGCGCCGCCCGCCGCGCCCGTTCGCGCAGCCAGTGATAGCCCGTGCGGGCGAGCACGTCCCACCGGTAGACCGGCATCCCCCAGTCCTGGCCGGTCGCGCTGAACGCGTCAGGCGGCACGCCGACCGACGCATCGAGACGGAAGTCCTCCTGCCGCGACCAGACGTCGGCGCTGTCGGTGTCGACCATGAACGGCAGGTCGCCCATCAGCTCGACCGGCGCCGCCCGCTCCAGCGCCTCGCGCCACTGGGCGTCGGCAATCCACTGCAGGTACTGCCAGTAGAGCACCTCGTCGCCCAGCGCCATCCGCGCCTCGCGCACGGCCGCCGGCTCCCGCCGCTGCAGCTCCTCGGGCCAGGTCGTCCACGCCCGTTCGCCGCGCTGCGCGTGCACGGCGCGGAACAGGGCGTAGTCCTCGATCCACCAGGCCTGCTCGGCGAGGAACAGCCGGAAGGCGCCGGCGCGCGCCGTGCCGCGGACCCACTCCTCCTGACGGAAGCGGTCGAACGCGGCGCGCAGCACGGTCTCCTTCAGGGTGCGGATCGTGCGGTAGTCGACGACCGGCGCCTGACGCACGGCCGCCAGCATCCGGCGCGGCTCGTCCGGCAGCGCCGCCTCGCCCCCGAGCGCGGCAAAGTCGGCGACGTCGGGCACGGTGATGTACAGCGGGTCGATGGCCATCGCGCTGATGGCCGAGTAAGGCGACTGCTGCCCCGGCGCCATTTCGTTGAGCGGCAGCAGCTGCAGAATGTCCTGGCCGGCCGCGTGCAGCCAGGCGGTCATCGGCGCGAGATCGCCGATCTCGCCGAGTCCCCAGCTCCGCCGGGACGGGAACGAGAAGAGTGGCAGCAGCAGGCCGGCGTGCCGGCCCGTGCACAGACGGGCGGTCATGATCCTTCCGATCGTAGCAAGTCCGGGCCCCGGAAATCCTCGAATCACCCGGCCGCGTCGGCCTCGGCCAGCAGCCGGCCCGCGCCCTCCGCGAACACCTCGGCGCGAGGCAGCAGGCTGACCACGAGAAACGCCTCCCGCGGAAAGTCGAAGAAATAGCCGGGATGCGCCAGCACCTGCTGGCGGCCGAGCAGGTCCAGGACGAGCGCTTCCTCGCTGCGCGTCGCCGGCACCTGGATGACGGCCGACCACCCGCCCTCGGCGCGGAGCACGCGGCAGGCCGGATGCGCGGCCGCCAGCTCGTGCAACCGCGCGTAGTTGGCGGCGATCCGATCCTGGATCTGCTGCCGCACGACGGCACCCCGCGCGAGCAGCTGCGCCGCCGCGAGCTGCACGGGCGTCGAGACCGAAAGGTACGTGTCGGCCACGATCTCGAGCCGGGCCAGCGCGTCGGCCACGGCGGCCGCCGGTCCACCGGCGGCGATCCAGCCGAGCTTCACCTGCGGGAGGCCCACGGACTTCGACAACCCGCCGAGCGCGAACGTCAGCACGCGCTCCTGTGCCAGCACCCCGCCGGCCCGCGCGGGATCGGGGTCCAGCAGGTAGTCGGCGAACACTTCGTCGCCGACGATCGCCATCCCGGCGGCCGCACAGACCTCCGCCAGCACCTCCAGATCCGCTGGACCGACGAGCGACCCGGTGGGGTTGTTGGGGCTCACCAGCAGCAGGACACGCGCACCGCCGCGGGCCGCGGCCCGGACGCTCTCGGGATCCACGTCCCAGAGGCCGTGGTACTCGAGCTCGTACGGCACCGCCTCGACGGCATCCAGGCGGCAGAGGTGCTCGAACAGCGGATAGCTCGGCCGCGGCACCAGTACACGGTCGCCCGGATCGCAGAGCAGCTTGAACAGCAGGCTGTAGGCCTCGCTCGTGCTGGCCGTCAGGGCGATCCGCCCGGGCGGCACGGTGAGGCCGCGCCGCGCGTAGTCGGCGGCCACCGCGTCGCGGGCCGCGGCCAGGCCGAACGGCGCCGGGTCGTAGCGCAGGCCGCCGGTGGCGCCGAGCGGCACGAGCAGATCGTCTGGATAGCGGAAGCCGACCCGGGTCGGGTTGGTGACGGTGAGATCGAGGATCCGCGCGCCGGCGGCCCGCGCCGCTTCGAGCGCGGCGGTCAGCCGGTTCGGCGCGAGTTCGGCGGGGACACGGCCCGAGAAGCGAGGCAGGTCCCTCATCGCGGCGCCACGCGGCAGCCCCGGAGCGGGGCCGGCCGGTCAGTGCTCGAAGATTTCGATCTTCTCAATGACGGCCCCTTCGAGGATCCGATCGACGGTGTCCATGCCGGTGAGCACCTGGCCGAACACGGTGTAGTTCCCGTTCAGGCGGGGGTTGTCGACGAGGTCGATGAAGATCTGGCCGTCGCCGGTGTCGCGCCCGCGCGTGGAGATCCCGACCGCGCCCCGGACGTGCGGCCACAACCCGATCTCGTCGCGCATGAACCGCGCGTCGCCCATGTACTCGTTGGCGCCGGGGCTGCCGCCCTGGATGACGAAGTTGGGGACGACGCGATGGAACGTGAGGCCGTTGTAGTACCCGGCCTCGGCCATCGTGACGAACCGGAGCACGGTCGCGGGCGCTTCGGTGGTCAGCAGCGCGATCTCGAACGAGCCGCCGCCAGCCATGGTCACGCGGGCGCGCGGCGCCCGCAGGCGGTCCAGGTCCTCCGCGCTGATGTCCTCGTCGATCGTCAGGCGCGTCGTCCGGGCCCGCTCGCGGCGGCCCGTCCATTTCGACAGGACAGCGGCGGCCCGATCCGCGACGACCGGATCGAAATCGTGCAAGTACGCCTGCAGCGCCGAGGCGTTCGCCTTCGTGCCGAGCTCCTCGAGCCGATCGAGCAGCGCCATCCGGACGTCGCGCGACGTGTCGCGATGCTGCGCGGCGATCCGGTCGAGCGCCGCCAGCAGCGCGGGGACCGCCTCGTCGCGGCGGAAGGTGCCGGCCAGCGCCAGGGCCGCCGTCCGCACGAGCTGGTCGTCGGGCTGTGCCAGCGCGAGGACGTAGATCGGGTCGCCGGCGTGCCCGCTCACCGCCTGCAGCGACTCGAGCGCGGCGTTGCGCACGTTGTCGTCGGGATCGAGGGCGAGGCGGTGGATCGTTTCCTGGGCGTGGAGCACGCCGGCGGCGCGCGCGGCGTACATCCGGACTTCCCAGATGTCCGATGCGGCGAAGGCCGGCAGGACGGCGGCGGCCGCCGCCGGCGCCCGCTTCGCCAGCGCCACCAGCGCGTGCGCCGGCCGGTGCCAGTCGGTGCCGGGATCCAGCACGGCGCGGGCCTTCAGGACGTCGAGGCCCTGGTCGGGCGGGCTGCAGGGATCGCCGAGCAGGTCGAGAGCGAGCAGCGACACGTGGGCGTCGGGATCGTCGACGGCCTTCACGATCGGCGCGCAGTCGGGGGCCGGCCGTACCTTGCCGAACGACCGCAGCGCCTCGTAGCGGACCATCGGCGCGGGATCCCTGAGGCCGGCCTCGATGACAGCCGCGGCGTGCGGCAGGTCCGGCTGGACGGCCGCAGCCGCGACGGCTTCCCGCCGCACCTGTTCGTCGGCGTCCACCCCCGTGCGTTGCAGGGTCGGATCGTCCAGCCCCTTCGCCTCGGTGAGTGCGAGCAGGGCGAGCCGCCGGACGCGCGCGCCATCGCTCGCCACGCTGTCGCGCGAGCCGCTGGTCAGGTCGCGCAACCGGGCGATCGTGGGCGGCGCCGGCGGACTGAGCCGGCCGGCCTCCCGGACCATCGACTCGAGCCCCATGGCGACGCCCAGGGCCACGTCCACCGTCTCGCTCTGCCGCGACACGTCCACGAGCCGTGTTTCGACGCGCTGGACCTCGGACGCGTCGCTGTAGGGCAGGCGGCCGATCGTCCGGCACAGCGTGCCGAGCACCTGCGAATCCGACTCGTCATCGAGCCGGTCGAGCAGCTCCGTCTTGATGCGGGTGAGGACGGCGCCCGGCTGCAGCGGCTGCGCGATCTGGCCGAGGGCGTTCGCCGCCTCCATGCGGGTCTCGGGGAGAGGGGCGGCGAGATGGGGATAGACGTATCGCGCGAGATCGGGCCGCTCGAGGCGGCCGATCGCGCGGATGGCGAGCCGCTGCAGGGTGGCGTTCCGGCTGCGCGCGTCGGCGAGGAGGCGGTTCAGGTCGCGCGACGTGGCGGCGCGGCTGTCCTCGGCCTGGAGCAGCAGCGCGCGGCTGCGGGCGGAGGCCTCCTGGGCGCGCGCGCTCGCCGTCAGGGTGACCAGCCCCAGGACGACGGCCACGAGCCCTGCCCTCACCCTGGCGCCGCGTCGCATCGATCGCACCCTGCCTCCCCGGCCGTCAGCCGCGCCGGCCGGCGGCCGACAGCGCGAGCATCTGTCTGGTCAGATCCTGCGGATAGGAAATCGTCACGTCCACGATCCGCCCCTCGTCGTCGCGGACCGGCGCCAGTTCGGGCATCACGAAGCCGGTGTAGGACGGCAGGTCGAGCCGGTCCACGCGCGCCACGACCTCGTCGCGCAGCTGCGGATCGAAGTGGACGCCGTAGGTCTCGAACAGCGTCTTCGCGGCCGGGTAGTCCCCCTCGGCCTTGATGCGCTGCACGTCGGCCAGCAGCCGGCCGACCCCGTCGCGGAAGGCGGCGACGTCGGTGACGACGTAGTACGTGCGGCCGTCGCGGACGCGCGACTCGACCGCCGTGGTGTTCGCCATGAGCCACCGGACGATCATCTGCCGGTTGCGCATGTGGTCTTCCTCGATCTGGGTTCCGTGCCGGACGCGGCGCAGCTGCACCAGCGCGTTGCGGGCGTAGCTCTCGTATTCGGCCCGGACGATCTCCGCCTGGTCGCCGGCCGGCACCAGGCCGAGTTCGGCGAGCTTCGGCTCGGGCAGGAAGTAGAGCGCGACCAGGTCGGCGCGCGACTCCTCCAGCGCCGAGAACTGCTCCTTGAGCGCCGCCTGCGGGTTCCCCTTGAGCCGCGGCAGCACCCTGCCCGACCCGTGGCCGATCACCTCGTGCATGTTCGTCGTCAGTTCCGACGCGAACGCGCTCCAGCGGTCGGCGCGGGCGCCCTCCTCGGGCGACCAGGAGAACTCCTCGCGGAACGCCTTCGGGGTCGAGCGGTCGTAGGCCTCGATCACGTTCGAGAGCGACACCGACTTGCTGCCGTACTGCTCGCGGATCGCCTGGTCGTTCGGCAGGTTGATGCCGATCGGCGTCACCGGCCCCGAATCGCCCGCTTCCATCACGATGTCGATGGCATTGGCCGTGATGCCGTGCACGCCTTCCTTGCGGAACTGCGGGTCCCACGGCATCCGGTCCTCGAACCACTGCGCCGTGTCGGCGAGCTTCCGGATCTCCTCCGTCTTCTCCCGGTTGACGTAGTAGACGAGCCCCTCCCACGCCCCCTTGATGCCGCGCGCGTCGAGGTAGACCTCGATGAAGCCGTTGATCGTGTCGACGGGCGAGGCCTTGTCGCGCACCCACGCGATGTCGTACCGCTCGCGATCGGCCGTGTCGCCCGAGCGGTAGAAGGCGATGAGCGCGCGGAGCGCCTCGGCCATCGCCTCGGTCGCGTACGGCACGGCCGCTTCGAGGTGATCGACGATGCGCGCGATCTGCGCGTCGTAGCGGCCGCCGACGCGGTAGACCTCCTCCACGAGGCGACCGTCGCGCTTCACCAGCCGCGAGTTCAGCGGGTGCCGCTCGTGGAACCCCTCGAGCTCGGCCATCGTGACGCCCTGGTACAGGTTGTTGGCGCTCGCCTCCAGGATGTCCTTGCCGTTCCCGGGGGTCTTGTTCGTGACGACCGGATCGACGTCGGGATCGAAGAAGCAGGGCTGCAGCCGTGCGAGCAGCGCGTCGAGCGTGTCGCCGTCGGGGAGCGGGAAGGCGGCGCCGTGCGCCTGCGCGGTCCGGGCGGCCGCCGCAAAGGCGTCCGGCGTGCAGGAGGGGACGAACTTGCGGGCGGTCAGGTTGTTGTACGGACCGCTGTTGATCCAGAACAGCTTCGTGTAGTGCTGGATGGCCGCGAAGGTCGCGGGCTCGATGCCCTCCGGGTGCGACACGATCGCCTCGAGGACATCGCGCATCTCGAGGTTGTGGGCGTACTTCTGGTCGTAATAGATGTCGCGGCCGGCCAGCACCGCTTCGTAGAGGTGCCAGATCAGGATCTTCTCGCGCAGCGGCAGCGCGGCGAAGCCGTCGGCGTACACCTGGACGACCGCCGCCTCTCCCACCCGCTCGAGCAGGTACCGGCGCGTCTCGGCGCCGCTCTCAGACATGCCCTCAGCCTACCATCGGAGCCGGCGCGCGGCCACCCGGCCCGCTGCGCGCGGCCCGCGGGTCACGCCGAGAGATCCACCTGCTCGAGGTATTCGGGCACGTGCACCGTCCAGCCGAGGCGCCTCTGGATCTCCACCTTCAGCGTGTCCTGCGCCGCCGGCTCGCCGTGGACGACGAAGGTGCGGGTGGGCGGCCGGGTGAAGCCGCCGAGCCAGCGCATGATCTCGCCGGCGTCGGCGTGCGCCGACATCGACTCGAGCCGCTCGATCCGGGCGCGCACGTCGACCAGCCGGCCGTGCATCTTCACCTGCCGCTCGCCGTCGACGAGCCGCCGCCCGCGCGTGCCCGCCGCCTGGTAGCCGACGAAGAGGATCGTGTTGTCGGGATCGGGCAGCGTCTGCTCGAGGTGGTACAGCACGCGCCCGCCCGTGGCCATGCCGCTCGAGGAGATCACGATCGCCGGATCGCGGCGTGCCGTCAGCTTCTTCGATTCCTCGGGCGTCTGGACCGTGCGGAACCGCGCGGTGCAGAAGGCGCAGACGCGGCGTCCCTCGGGTCGCAGCCCGGGGTCGAGCTCGTTGATCCGCTGCGAGTAGTACCTGAGGCCCTCGATGGCCATCGGGCTGTCGAGGTATACGGGCAGCACCGGAATCCGCTGCTCGTCCTCCAGCCGCCTGATCCAGTAGACGAGCTCCTCGACGCGGCCGATGGCGAACGAGGGGATGACGAGACGGCCGCCGCGGTCGGCGGTCCGCCGGATGATCTCCGCGAGGTGCTCGCCGTTGTCGTCGGGCTCGTGCAGGCGATCGCCGTAGGTCGATTCGACCAGCAGGAAGTCGGCCTCGGGCACGGCGACCGGATCCGGCAGCACCGGCCGGCCGTAGCGCCCCAGGTCGCCGCCGAAGAGGATCGTGCGGCCGTCGGGCAGCGTCATCCGGACGAACGACGACCCGAGCAGGTGGCCGGCATTGAGGAACTCCACCTGCACGCCGTCGGCCACCGGCATAGGGCGCTCGTAGCCGACCGGCTGCAGCTGCGAGATGGCGCGCCAGGCGTCGGCCTCGGTCAGCAGCGGGAGTGCCGGGCGGTGCTTGCTGTAGCCGTGCTTGTTGGCCGACCGCGCGTCTTCCTCGGCGATGCGCGCCGCGTCGGGCAGCACGAGCCGGCAGAGCTCGGCGGTCCCGGCCGTGCAGAAGATGCGGCCGCGGAACCCCTGCGCCACCAGCCGCGGCAGGTAGCCGCAGTGATCGAGGTGGGCGTGCGTGAGGACGACCGACTCGATCGTGGACGCGCGCACGGGGTGCTCGTCCCAGTTGCGGAGCCGCAGCTCCTTCAACCCCTGGAACAGGCCGCAGTCGACGAGCAGCCGGCTCTTCGGGAAGTCGAGGAGGTACTTCGACCCGGTGACCGTGCGCGTGGCCCCGAGGAACTTCAGCGTGGGCATGCGGGAACTATAGCGCAGGCGGGAGGAGGGCTACGGGCTTCAGGCTACGGGCTGCGGGCCCGTTGCGGCACCGAGCTGAAGCTCGGCGCCTACGACCTCACAGTGCCGGCACGTTGTCGCCGATTGAGAACTCAGCGCCTGCGGCCATGCCGAGCCGAGGACATGAAGATCAGAGGCCAGGCATCGGCGTCAGTTCGCGATGGGGGTGCCGCCTTCGCGCCGACGGCGCTACGGCGAGCCTCGCCGTAGCTCGCGCGATTCACCTGGCGAGCGTAGGCGGGGGGCCCCGGCGCCACTGAAGAATGCCAGCCCCCTAGAGACGGGATCGGATTCCCGGCAGCGACAGCCAGACGCGGATGCGGGCCAGCAACTCGGAGGCCGTCCGGTTGAACGCCCGCTGCCGGGCGTCCTCGCTGCCGTCGGCGGCCGCCGGATCCGGGAAGCCCCAGTGGATGCGCTGCGGGGCCCCGGGGAACACCGGGCAGGTTTCGGCCGCCCGGTCGCAGACGGTGATGACGTAGTCGAACGGCTGGCCGATGAACGGCTCGACCGACTTGGGATGCTGGCCGGTCATTTCGAGGCGGTACAGCTCGCTGAGCGCCTGCAGGGCCATCGGGTGGATCTCGGGCTGCGGCTCGGTGCCAGCGCTGTGCACCTCGATCCGGCCCTTCGACTCGTGCCGCAGCAGCGCTTCGGCCATCTGCGAGCGCGCCGAGTTACCGGTACACAGGAAGAGCACGCGGAGGGGCTGAGGGGCGTCTGACATACCCCGGCAGTCTACCTCATATATTCGTCAAGGCGAATGTAACATCTGAGTAAACGGGGATGTAGCCAACTCGGGATTGGGGGTTGGCTGGACCCGGCGCCGACTGAGAACTCGGCGCCTGCGGCCATGCGAGCCCGAGGACTGCGAATCCGAGGGTGAGCATCAGCGGCAGCGCGCGGCGGGGGTGGGGCCCCGCCGCCACTGAAGAATGCCCGGCCTACGCCAGCAACCCTACCTGTCCCCCGGTGTGCCAGAAGAGGATCGTCTGGTCGGCCGTGAAGCGGCCGGCGCGCAGGTACTCGATGAAGCCGGCCATCGCCTTCGCGGTGTAGGTCGGATCCAGGAAGATCGCCTCGGTGCGCGCGACCAGCTCGATCGCCTCGCGCGACTCGTGCGTCGGCACGCCATAGCCCCCGCCCACGAACCCGTCGTCGATCTCCGGCGGCCGCGCCGCCGCGAAGGCGCGGCCATCCAGCCCGAGCCGTTCGCCGACGCCCTCGACGATGGCGCGCACCGCCACGGCCAGCGACGCGGCCGGCTCGTCGGCGCTGACGCCGATGACGCGGGTCGCCAGCCCGTGCAGCTCGCAACCGGCGAGCAGACCGGCCTGCGTGCCGCCCGACGAGGTGGCGTGCACGATGACATCCGGCGGGGGAATCTGCTCCAGCAACTCACCGATCGCGCGCACGAAGGCCAGGGCGCCGAGCGGCATCGACGCACCGATCGGGATCTCGTACGGCCGCCGCCCGTCCTGCGTCAGCCGCTCGACGGCGTCGCGGACCCCTTGCGCGCGCGCCTCGCGCGACTCGACGAAGACGATTTCGGCGCCGAGCAGCTCGTCGAGCCGCGTGTTGCCGGTCGGCGCGTCCGGCCGGCGGCCGTTCAGCACGAGCACGCAGTCGAGACCGAGCCGGGCCGCCGCGGCCGCCGTCGCGCGTGCGTGATTGGACTGCAGGCCGCCGCTCGTCACGAGCGTGTCGGCGCCGCGCGCGCAGGCGTCCGCGGCGACGACCTCCAGCTTCCGCACCTTGTTGCCGCCGAAGGCGAAACCCAGCGCATCGTCGCGCTTCACGAGGAGCCGCGGCGCTGCGTCGAGCGCGGCGCGCAGGCGCGACAGGTCCTCCACCGGCGTCGGGACCTGCGCGAGCGGCAGCAGCGGCACGCGATAGAGCTGGCGCAGGGCATCGTCGTACGAGGCAGGCATGAGGCGTATTGTATACTTGTCGTTTTCATCCCATGCGTACTCTGCTCGAAGCGCTCGAGGCCGGTTCGTCCGTGTTTGCGGCCGAACTGCGGCCGCCGCGCGCGGAGCTCACGCGCCACGAGGGGATGAACGCGTGGATCGACACGTACCATGCGGTGCGCGGCCTCACGCGGCGCGAGACGTTCGTCTTCCTCACCGACAGTGCCGTCGGCGCGAGTGAAGAGGACAACCTGCGCCACCTGATGATCAACCTGGGCGACGATGCCCCGCTCGGGCGCATCGTGCCGTTCCTCACCTGCAAGCATCCGCTGGACTACTGCCTCGGCTACGCGGATCGCGCGCGCCAGCACGGCTTCCCGGCGCTCGTGGTCCTCGGCGGCGACCGGCACGTCGGGACGCCGCGCTGCGTGGAACACGCCTGGCAGTTGCGGCGGGCGATCCGCGACCGCGAACCGTCGCTGGTGCTGGGCGGGTGGGCGAACCCGGCGGGGTCCGCCGCCGCGCAGGTCGACTACCTGCTGTCGCCCGATTTCACGGCGGAATTCTTCCTCACGCAGATCGTGAGCCATCACGATCCCGCCCCGGTCGAGCGGTTCCTGGCGGAGGGCGCGACGCGCGGCCTGGCAATCCCCGGCCTGTTCGGCGTCTTCTTCTACCGCAGCGCGAACCCGCGGACGCTCGAGACGCTGGCGCAGTTCCTGCCGGTGCCGGTGGACGCGCTGACGCGCGAGTTCGCGGCCGGTGCGACCGCCGAGGACGTCTGCGCCCGGACCATCCGGGCGATGATGGACCGCGGCGTCCGCCACTTCTACATCAGCAACCTGCCGATTACGCGCGCCCAGGCCACGCTCGACGCGATTCTCGAACGCGTCGGCGCGGCGGCAAGGTAGACTCCCCCTTCGTCGGGGCTCGGGGCTCGGGCCCCGGCGCCAGTGAAGAATGGGAGGCCCGCCGTGAACCGCATCGCCAGACTCGCCTTCGCCGCGCTCCTCGCCGCTCCGGTCACGCTGCTGGCGCAGCCGGCGGCCACGCCGCCCACGCCGCTCCAGAACCTGAAGGCCTCGATCGAGCGGATCATCGGCGCCACCGGCGCCGACTGGGGCATCTACATGAAGTCGCTCGAGACCGGCGAGGAGATCGCCATCAACGCCGACCGGCCGATGGAGACGGCCAGCACGATCAAGCTGACGCTGCTCACCGAGGTCTTCGAGCAGATCAAGGCCGGTAAACTGAAGCTCACCGACCAGTACACCGTCACGAAGGCCGACCAGGTCGGCGGCACGGGCATCATCCAGTTCCTCGACGTCGGCGACACGCTGACGATCAAGGATCTGGCCACGCTGATGGTGATCGTCTCGGACAACACGGCGACCGACGTGCTGTTCCGCGCCGTCGGCGGGCCCGAGGTGGTCGCGCGGCGGATGCAGCAGATGGGGTTCAAGGAGACGCGGCCCCAGTGGACGGTCCACGGCTACTTCGCCGCGCTGACGGCTGCCCCCGATCGCCTGAAGTTCAACAGCGGTCCCCGCAACCGCTTCGGCCAGACGACGGCGCGCGAGATGGGGCGGCTGCTGGAGTTGATGGAGCGAGGCCAGCTGGTGGACAAGGCCTCGTCGGACATGATGCTGCAGATCATGCGGCGCCAGCTCTACCGGACGCGCATCCCGCGGTACCTGGATGGGCGCTGGCAGATCCCGCACAAGACGGGCGAACTGCCGCCCTACGTGGCCGACGATGTCGGCGTGCTGGAGCGGCCGGGGCACCGCATCGTCCTGACCGTACTCACCGACCAGCAGGCGGGCCAGGGCTCCTACGAGATGCTGGAGGCCGCCATCGGCCGGGTGGCGCAGCAGGTCGCGGAGTATTACGAATATCGATAGGTGACGGGGGCAGGGATTGGGGATTGGGGATTCGGCGGGAAGGGAGAACTTCGCCGAAGGCCATGCCGAGCCGAGGATAGGGAAATCCGAGGCGAGGCATCGGCGTCAGCTCCGCGCGGGGGTGGGGCCCCGCGCGCATTGAATAATGCAGGCGGACGGCTGCTGCGTCATAATTGACCCTCGGCGTCAGGCGGCCCCGGTCCATCCTTCCCCGTGCGAGGCGATAGCTGTCATGGCTGAATATCTGGATTCCGTTCCGCTCTCGGGCATCACCCTCATCCGCGACCTGATGTACTCCGTGAAGGACCCCTTCCGGCTGGATCAGGGCGACGTCAGCTTCGACGCGCCGGATTCGGTGAAGGCGGCGATGCGGAAGGCGATCGACGACAACCGGTCGCACTACCTGCAGACCAACGGCCTGCCGCGGCTGCGCGAGCTCATCGCGCAGAAGCTGCGCGAGCAGAACGGCACGCCGGTGGAGAGCCCCGAGGAGATCCTGGTCACCAACGGCGGCATGCACGGCATCTACGCGGTGATGCAGGCGCTGCTCGAGCCGGGCGACGAGGTGATCGTGCCGGATCCGGAGTGGCCGCCCACGGTGGGGCACGTCATGGCGGCGCGCGCCGTGCCGGTCGCCTGCCCGCTCTACGAGTCGCTCGACTGGCGCTACGACCTCGACGAGTTCGAGCGGAAGATCACGCCGCGGACGAAGGCGCTCTACATCAACACGCCGAATAACCCGAGCGGCGGCGTCCTGACGCGCCAGGACCTCGAGCGGATTGCGGCGATCGCCCGCGAGCGGAACCTGTGGGTCTTCTCGGACGAGGCCTACGAGGACATGCTGTTCGACGGCGCCGAGCACATCAGCATCGCCTCGCTGCCGGGGATGTACGAGCGGACGATCCCGATCTACACCTACAGCAAGACCTACGCGATGACGGGCCTGCGGCTCGGCTACGTCGCGGTGAAGGACCCGGTGATCCGCGACCGTGCGAAGAAGGTGATCGCCTACACGACCGCCAACGTCTCGTCGGTCGTGCAGTACGGCGGCATCGGCGCCCTCGAGGGCGGCCGGGCGCCGATCGACGGGTTCGTGAAGGAACTGGACGTCCGTCGCGCCCTCTTCTACAAGGGGCTGGCCGAGCTCGGCGGCATCTTCACGGGCAAGCCGCCGAAGGCGGCGTTCTACGCCTTCGTGAAGATCGATCCGGCGTGGAAGTCGTCGCCGGAGTACAAGCAGGCCGGCAAGGCGCTGCCGGGCCACGGCGACTCGATCTCGTGGCGCATGGCCGAGCACCTGATCACCCACGGCCGGATCGGCAACGTCCCGGGCGCCGACTTCGGCGCGCAGGGCGAAGGGCACATCCGCTTCTGCTTCGCGCGCGAGCGCGCGGAACTGAGCGGCGCCATCGAGTCGATGAAGGCGCTGTTCGGGGTGCGGGTCTAGTCCAGGCGGCGGGCGGCGGGCCACGGACGACGATCTCCCGCGCCCGGCCCTCCGCGTCAGTTCCTGCGATCGAAGTGCAGGAACCGGTCCATCACGAAGTCGCCGTCGATCGCCTCCCCGCTGAGGGCCATCGCCAGCAGCTCGCCGCCGAGCACCTGCGGGGCGATCACGATGTCGGGCTGCACCAGCTTCATCCGCTCCACGTGCTTGCTGTCGTTGATCGCGGCGACGGTCTTCGCCTTCCCCTTCAGCTCCTTCACCGCCAGGACGATGAAGGCGTTCTCCGAATCGTCCGCCCGCATGGCGAGCACCGCCTGGGCCCGATCCGCGTCCGCCCGCCTCAGGATCTCCAGGCTGTTCGCGTCGCCGACGATCACGTCCTCGGCATCGAGGTCGTCGGCCTCGGTCTGCGCCTGCGGCAGGATCAGGGTGACCTGGTGCTTCCGGCGCTTCAGCTCCCGGTAGGTGTTGAAGGCGAGGGCCGTGGCGCCGACGATGATGTAGTGGTCGCTCCGCTTCATGCGCGTCCTCTTCTGGGTCATGATCCGCTGCAGGCTGCCGCTCACCATCGGCCCGATGATGGCCGTGATCGACGTGGCGAACACGGCCACGCCGAAGAGGATCAGCGAGACGGTGAACAGCCGCGCGTGCACGGTCCTGGGGGTGATGTCGCCGTAGCCGACCGTCGACATCGTCACCATCGAATAGTAGAGCGCCGTCGACAGGTCGCCGATGCGCGGCGAGAACTCCGCGCCGAGATAGAAGCTGCCGAACACCGCGTAGATGAGGAGCAGCAGGCTGCTGGCGACGGCGAACAGCGTGGCGGCCGCCAGGCTGGTGCGGTCGAAGGCCCGGCGCGCCAGCAGCAGGGCGGCGAGCAGCGCCGCATCGTAGTTCAGCAGCAGCGGATAGGCGACCAGCCGCAACAGCGTCAGCACCAGGATCATCGCGACCGTCAGGACGAGGGCGACGACCCACGCGAAGCGCGACCGGAACGCGAGGCCGATCGACATCGCCGGCATGGCGAGGCCGAGCAGCAGGTACGGCATGCTGGCGGGCGGGACGTTCAGGACGTGAAACGGGAAATCGGCGAGCAGCGCCTGCCGGCCGGCGCCGAACGTGTGCGACAGCAGCAGCAGCCCGGCGCCGGCGACGGCCAGCGCGAGGGGCAGGTGCGGGAACCAGTAGGCCGCCGCCAGGCGGTCGGCGAGGCGGCGCCCGAACAGTCGCAGCCGCTGTAACCGACCGGGGGCGAACGACCAGTGGATGGGCTGCCGTACGGTCAAGCGGACTCTCCCGGTGGCCCCGATGCTGCGTCCCCGTCTCGCGGGACCCGGCCGTCCGACCCCTCGTCAGGCGGGCCGGACCGCGATGGCACGCACCGCGACGGTGTGTCCTTCTTCGGTATTCCTGACGGAATTCTCGATCTTCAGCGGAACGTCCTCGGCGACGATCACGTCGCGGCCGAGAACCGGCGCCGGACCTGCCGACGGGGCCCGCCGCCGCCTGGCGCTCTCGAGCCGGGCCGCGGTCTGGTCCTGCCAGTCTCGCACGCGGAAGCCGGCCTCCTCCAGCAGCGATCGCAGGGCGTCCGGCGTCGCCAGGAAGTTCAGCGCGGGCCCCGGCGCCCAGAACGTCGGGAAGCGCACCCGCGGGACGGGACCGGCGGCCACCACGTCGAAGGCGAACAGCCCGCCGGGCCGCAGCACGCGCCGGACCTCGCGGAACAGCGCCGCCTTGTCCTCGATGTTCATCATCGAGTTCTGCGACCAGACAATGTCGAACGAGGCCTCGTCGAACGGCACGTGCAGGGCGTTGCCGTGGCGGAACGAGACGCGGTCGCTGATCCCCACCCAGCCGGTCAGCAGCTCCGCCGCCCGGCAGAACTCCTCGGTGAGATCCAGCCCCGTCACGCGGCACCCGAACTCGGCGGCGAGCGTGCGTGCCGGCCCGCCGATGCCGCTGCCGACGTCGAGCACGAGCTGCCCGTCGTGCACGCCTGCCAGCCGCGCCAGCTCGCGCGTCGACTCGCGGCCGCCGGTATGGAACTCGTCGAACGGCGCCAGGTCGTCGCGCGTGACCGTTGCCGGATCGAGCCCGGCCGCCCGCACCGCCGCCACGATGCGGGCGCAGAGGTCGGTGGAGCCGTAGTGATCGTTGATGCCGCGCGCGTAGTCGAGCATGGTCGTGTCACCGATCCCCGGGTGTCGTCTCGCCGGTCGAGGCCCGCGGACGGCCGAACGGCCGCGCCAGGCGGCGCACGAGATCGGCGGCCGCCTCGACCCGGTCGATCCGCGCCGCCCCTTCCCCCGCGTACAGCGCGAGCGCTTCGAGGTCGCCCTGGAGATCGGGCGTGGGAATCGTGTCCGAGTAGCGCTCGACCGGCCTGCCGTCCGATCCGGTCGCGACGCGATCGTATTCCCCGGGCCGCTGGCCGTCCGGCGGACATCCGGCGGTCTCCCACGCGCGCACCGTGCTGTTGCGCAGCACGCGGTGCGGCGCGTCCGGCCAGCCCTTGTTGAAGAGGCGCGTCAGCACGGTCGTCCCCGGACCGGCTGCGACGATCTGCTGCTGATAGATCGGCGCGACGTTGGCCTCCCGGGCGCAGAGGAACCGCGTGCCGAGGCACGCGCCGCTCGCCCCCGCCGCGATGACTGCGGCCACGTCGTCCTCATCGGCCAGGCCGCCGGCCGCCACCACCGGCACGCCCGGCACCTGCTCCAGGATCTGCGCGAGCAGCACCCGCAGCGGATCGACGCCCCGCACGTGACCGCCGGCTTCCACGCCCTGCGCGACCAGCACGTCGACGCCGCCCGCCGCGGCGGACCGCGCCTCGCGGACCGACCCGACCGAGTGCATGAGGATCGCGCCCCCGTCGTGCACGGTCCGAACGTACGGCCGCGGATCGCCCCAGAAGGTCCAGACGATACCGGCACCGGCGTCCAGCGCCAGCGAGACCTGCACGTCCTGCGGCCAGGCGAGGACGACGTTGACGGCGAACGGCCGGCTCGTCAGCCGCCGCGTCTCTGCCATCACCGCCACCGACTCATCCGGCCGGCGCCAGCTGAGCGCGAGCGAGCCGAGCCCGCCCGCATTGGAGACGGCGGCCGCCAGCGCGGGCGACGTCGCGCTGCCGATCGGCGCCTGAACGATCGGATAGTCGAGACCGAGCCGCCTGGCGAGATCCGGATCAGCCATGAGATGTGTCAGCGCGCCTGGTCGTCCAGCCACGGCTCCCGGACCGGCGAGCGATACGCCCCCATCCGCGCGAGCAGCTCGTCGATCGTCCGCTCGACGAGCACCATCTGCCGCTGCGGCTCGCCGACGAACCCTTCGGCGACGGCGCGATCGAACAGGTCGAGCAGCGGGTCGAAGTAGCCGGCGACGTTGAGGAGGCCGCACGGCTTGCGGTGGAAGCCGAGCTGCGCCCACGTCAGGATCTCGCAGAACTCCTCGAGGGTGCCGAAGCCGCCGGGCAGGGCGATGAACCCGTCGGCCAGGTCGGCCATCGCGGCCTTGCGCTCGTGCATCGACCGGACGACGCGCAGCTCGGTGAGCCGATCGTGGCCGACCTCGCGGGCGACGAGCGACGCGGGAATGACGCCGACGACACGGCCGCCCTGCGCCAGTGCCGCGTCGGCCAGCTCGCCCATCAGGCCGACGTTGCCGCCGCCGTAGACGATCTCGATGCCGCGGCCGGCGCAGGTGGCGCCGAGATCCACGGCCGCGTGCCGGTACTCCGGCCGGACCCCCATGCTCGACCCGCAGAAGACGCAGACCCGTTTCAGCATCGCGTTACCCGGCGGCGGATTCGCGGATGGCGGCCAGGAACGCCTCGCCGACGTCCTCGGCCTTGCGCGCGCCGACTCCGTAGACCGCCCGCAGCGCCTCCAGCGAGCCGGGCTTGAGCCGCGCCATCTCGCGCAGCGTCGTGTCGTGGAAGATGACGTACGGCGGCACGCCCCGCGCGCGCGCCAGGTCGAGGCGGAGCGCCCGGAGCCGGTCGAACAGCTCGCGGTCGACATCCTGCCACGACTCGGCCTCGACACGCGAGCGGCGCGGTCCGCGTTCCTTCGTCCCCTTCGGCGGCCGGCGCTGGCGGGCCAGGGCGAGGCCGGCGCGGTGGCCCTCGTCCCTGAGCAGCGCCACGCCGTCCTCCGTCAGCGCCAGCACGGGATACTCGTCGTCGGTCTGGCGCAGGAGCCCTTCGGCCAGCAGCTGCTCGATGTAGCCGCGCACCTCGGCGACCGAGGCGTCCTTCAGCAACCCGAACGTGCTCAGCTCGTGATGCCGGCGGACGAGGACGGCTTCCGCCTCGCTGCCGCACAGCACGTTGGCCACGTGCGCGGCGCCGAACCGCTGGCCGACCCGCGCGACGCACGACAGGATCTTGCGCGCCACCACCACCGGCTCGTCCACCGTCTCGAGCTCGCCGAGGCAGTAGTCGCAGGCCCCGCAGTCCTCGCGCGTGAAGCGCTCGCCGAAGTAGCCGACGAGGTGCGCGTGCCGGCAGCCGACGCCGGCGGCGTAGCGCTCGATGTCGCGCAGCAGCTGCCGCCGCGCCTCGCTCCACTCGCCGTTGCGCTCGAGCATGACGCGCCACTTCACGAAGTCGGCGGCCGAACAGAGCAGCACGCACTCGGCCTCCAGCCCGTCGCGGCCCGCGCGGCCCGACTCCTGCTGGTAGTGCTCGAGCGACTGCGGCGCCCCCGCGTGGACGACGAAGCGGACGTCCGACCGGTCGATCCCCATCCCGAAGGCGACCGTGGCGACCACGACGTCCGCCTGCTCGTTCAGGAAGGCGTCCTGGTTCCGGTGGCGATCCGCGTCCGGCAGCCCCGCGTGATATGGGCGGGCGCGCACCCCCGTCTCCGCGAGCCAGGCCGCCAGCGCGTCGACCTCGCGCCGCGAGGTGCAATAGATGATGCCGGCCTGGCCGCGGTGGCGGCCCAGGATCTCCTGCAACTGCCGCTTCAGGCTCGTCCGCGGCAGCACGCGGTACACGAGGTTCGGCCGGTCGAATGAGCCGACCAGCTCCAGGGGATCGCGCAGGCCGAGCTGGGCGGCGATGTCGCGGCGCACGCGTGCCGTCGCCGTCGCCGTGTAGCCGTGCAGGCTGACCTGCGGGAACTGGGCGCGCAACGCGCCGAGCTGGCGGTACTCGGGCCGGAAGTCGTGCCCCCACTGGCTGATGCAGTGCGCCTCGTCGACGGCGATGAAGGTGACGTTCGCCGGCGACAGCCGCGCGAGGAACCCGTCGCCCCCCTCGCCCACCAGCCGCTCCGGCGACACGTACAGCAGCCGGTAGCGCCCCTCGCGCAGGCCCGCCGACACCGCCGTCTTCTCGTCGGCCGACAGTGCGCTGTTGTAGCAGGCCGCCGGTACGCCGTTGCCGACGAGCGTGTCGACCTGGTCCTTCATCAGCGAGATGAGCGGCGAGACCACGAGGCCGAGGCCGGGACGCACGAGGGCCGGCGCCTGGAAGCAAAGCGACTTGCCGCCTCCCGTCGGGAGGACGACGAGGGAGTCGCGCCGGGCGAGGATCGCGTCCATCGCCTCGTGCTGCAGCGGCCGGAAGGTCTTGTAGCCCCAGTAACGCTGGAGCACCTGCTGGAGATCGGGGTTCATCACGTCAGCGAGCGCCACGATCGTAGCACGCGCACCCGTTCCTCCCGGCGGCCGCGCCGCGCCGCCGGCCGGGTTGACCGGACCGCGCCGGGCGGTAATGCTGAAAGGGACGGAGACTCGCGTCCGGAGGTGCACGCATGACGGATACCGATCGTTCCCTGCACGCGTCCCTGCCCGCCGTCCCGCTGGGGCGGACGGACATGCGCATCACCCGCGTCGGCTTCGGCGCCTGGGCCATCGGCGGGGGTGGATGGTTCTTCGGCTGGGGCGCGCAGGACGATCGCGCGTCGATCGCGGCGATCCGCCACGCGCTCGATCGGGGCATCAACTGGATCGATACCGCCGCGGTGTACGGACTCGGCCATTCGGAGGAGGTCGTCGCGCGCGCCCTGCGCGGCGTGCCGCGCGACGCCCGGCCGTACGTCTTCACCAAGGGCGGCCTGGTGTGGGACGAGCAGGATCGATCGGCGCCGCCCCGGCGCGTCGGCGCTCCGGCCAGCCTCCGGCGGGAAGTCGAAGCCTCGCTGCGGCGGCTGGAGGTCGATCGCATCGATCTCTATCAGATGCACTGGCCGCCCGAGGACGGCACGCCCCTGGAGGAGTACTGGCAGGTGCTGCGGGATCTGAAGAAGGAGGGCAAGGTCCGCGCCGTCGGGCTCTCGAATCACGACGCCGACCAGCTGCGGCTGGCCGAGATGGTCGGGCACGTCGACACCCTGCAACCGCCGTTCTCGGCCATCCGCCGCGACGCGGCCGAGCGGATCCTCCCCTGGTGCCAGGCCCACGACACCGGCGTCATCGTCTACAGCCCGATGCAGTCCGGCCTGCTGACGGGACGCTTCACCGCCGAGCGGGCGGCGCGCCTGTCGGCCGACGACTGGCGGTCGCGCGTGCCGGACTTCATGGGCGACAACCTGACACGCAATCTCGCGCTGGCAGAAGCGCTGCGGCCCGTGGCGGCGCGCCACCAGACCACAGTGGCGGCCGTGGCCGTGGCCTGGACGCTGGCCTGGCCCGGCGTCACCGGGGCAATCGTCGGCGCCCGCGCACCCGAACAGATCGACGACTGGATCGCGGCAGCCACGCTCGCCCTGACACCGGCCGACCTCGACGAGATGGCCGCCGCCATCGACCGGACCGGCGCGGGCACGGGCCCCGCGCGTCCACCCCTGGGGTGAGAGAGACGCCGTCAATCGACGAGCCACGCCGGCGTTCCGCTGGACAGCGTCAGCAGATCGGCCGGCGCGAGCTCGAGCTCGAGGCCGCGCCGGCCGCCGCTCACGTAGATCGTCTCGTATGCCAGCGCCCGCTCGTCAGATAGAGCGGCAGGTGCCGCTTCTGGCCGAGCGGGCTGATGCCGCCGACGACATAGCCGGTGGCCCGTTCCGCCGCCGAAGGATCGGCCAGCGCGGCGGCCTTCGCCCCCGCCGCCGCCGCCATCAGCTTCAGGTTCAGGCGATCGAGGACGGGGATGACGCCGACGACGAGCGTCCGGCCATCCAGCTCGACGACCAGCGTCTTCAGCACGCGTGCCGCATCGACGCCGAGCGCCGCCGCGGCTTCCTCGCCGAACGACGCTCGTCCCGGCGCGCTCGGATAGGTGTGGACGCGGTGGGGAATGCCGGCCCGCTCGACGAGCCGGACGGCGGGCGTCATGTCAGGCGGCAGGAGCGGTCAGTACTCGTGTTCGCGGACCCACTTGGTGCTGATCCACTTCTCGCCGGCCACCACCGGCATCCCGGCGTGCAGCGTCCGGCGATCGATCTCGCCCGCCGGCGTGCAGTCGTAGAAGAGCACCGCCGCCCGCTTCCGCGGTGAGACCGTCAGGCCGATTTCGGGAAAGTGCGTCTCGCCGCCCGCCTCGACGTCATTGAGGTACATGATCATCGTCAGGACCCGCTGCCCGCCGTGCTCGGCCACCACACGGCTTCCCGGCAGATCCGGATCGAAGAAGTCGAAGTGCGCCTGGTATTCCTGCCCCGGCAGGTAGCGGATCACCTGGAGCCCTTCGCCGTGGGTGACCGGCGTTCTGGTCAGCTGGGCGATCCGCTCTTCGATCGTCTTCACCACGGGCGTTTCGCCCCGGGTGAAGAACATCGTGTCGCTGCTGCGCGTCTCCACCTCGACCAGCTTGCCGGTGGCGGCATCGACCGTGACCGACCGCGTGACCTTCGCCCGGGCGTTCTCGACGAGATGCTCGCACTCGGCATCGTCGAGGAAGTCGGGAATGTAGGCCACGTACGGCGACAGGCTCAGGACGTCGATGTAAATGGTGCGAGGGGTGGACTGCGCTTCGGCCATCGTTCGCTCCGCCTTCGCCTTCCGACTCTGCCGATCTGAGAAATTCCGTTGACGCTCCGTAGACGCGCGCCTAGTATATCGCTGACAAAAAATTGGTAATCGATCCCCCGTCAGTGCCGCGAACCGGCTCCTTTCGCGTTCGCCGTACAGGGATGACGAAAGGATACGGTACATGGCTCCTCGTGCGCGCAGGAACGGCCTGAATATCACGGACACCACGTCCGGCCTCGTGATCCACGACCCCGGCCGCCGCGAAACGCACCACCTCGATCCCCTCGAAAGCCTGATCTGGAAGCACGCCGACGGCACCACCAGCGTGGCAGAGCTGGCCTCGCTCGCGACGGCGACCCTGGGCACGGCGATCGACGAGTCGATGGTTCAGTCGGCCATGACCGCACTCGCCGACGCGGGCCTGATCCAGGCGGACACGGCGCCGGCGGACAGCGTCCAGTCGGCCGCGCGCCGATCGATCATGCGCCGCGTCGCGACCAGCAGCGTTGCCGCGGCAGCGTTCGGGATCTTCATCGATCGCCAGGCGGAAGCCGCGCGGCCCCACGACAAGGATCGGCGGCCGGGTGGGGGCGACGAGCACCAGGACGCGGACGTCGACCGGAAACTCCACGCGCTCGAAGAGCAGATCGAAGCGGTCAGGCGGGAGTGCCGCGATGTCGAGGCGCGCGAGCGTCGCCACGACGGCGCGGAAGAAGAGCGGGCGCATCCCGGTGGCATTCCGGTCAATCTGGCGCAGGGCTGGTACGACGCGGGTCCGCCCTACCAGTTCGCCGCCTACGGGCGGCGCGCCGGCCTCGTCGTGCTCAGCGGCCTGGTGCGGCCCACCGCCGACGCGACCGCGCTCGTCGGCGTGCTGCCCAGAGGATACCGGCCGAACGGGACGCTGCTCTTCAGTCAGAACGCACAGGCTGGCGGAACGACGCAGACGATGACGGTGAGCGTGCAGGCGGATGGCCAGATCCTGCTGCCGGAGACGACACCCGATCCGTCCGGCTGGCTGAGCCTGAGCGGCATCGTCTTCCTCGCGCGGCATGGCGCCCCGTCGCTGAACGACGGCGACAACGATACGGATGACGGCGCCGTCCCGCCGGCGCCTGCACCATCACCGGCTCCGGCGCCCGCGCCATCACCATCGCCGGCACCGTCACCAGCGCCGGCACCTGCGCCGTCTCCGTCTCCCGCGCCTGCGCCATCGCCGGCACCTGCGCCATCGCCGTCCCCGGCGCCTGCGCCCGCACCATCACCGTCACCGGCACCCGCGCCGGCACCGTCACCGTCGCCGGCGCCCGCACCATCACCGTCGCCGGCACCCGCGCCAGCCCCGGCGCCGTCACCAGCGCCGGCGCCGTCGCCGTCCCCCGCACCTGGGCCGACGCCGGCACCACCGCCGTCGCCAGGTCCAGCTCCGGCCCCCGCGCCCGGACCGGCACCAGCTCCGGCCCCC
>JAGWRA010000119.1 GCA_028876655.1 Acidobacteriota bacterium
ATTTGAACCGTCCACTGAGGGTGGCCGTTGTTGACGTCAGTGCCATTCTGGTGGGTGAGGTCCTTCGCCGAGACTGGGAGATGGCAACCCGGCGTGCGCTTGGCGCAACTGAGTGGCAGCTGGCTCGTCAGCTGATGGCTGAGGGCCTGCTCGTGGCGCTGCTCTCCGCAGGCTGTGGAATTCTGCTTGCGACATCCGCCATGCCGATTATCGCCGCGATGTTGCCGCGCGTGATGTCGTTCGAGGCGCTCAGTGCAGTGGCTGTCAACTGGAGGGCGGGCGGCCTCGCGGCGATTGTGGCGGGCGTTGCAGGACTGCTATTGGCGGTAGCTCCGTTGATGCAGGCGCGGTTGGGTAGCTTGCTGCCGGCGCTGGCGCGTGCCGGGCATACGCGGGGGAGCGTTGGTCGAGTGCGCGCATGTCTGCTGGCAGGCGAACTGGGCATCTCTGTTGTGGTGCTTGTCACGGCTGGCTTGCTGGCCAGGAGCTTCATCCACGTCTTGCGTACCGAGACGGGATATGACACGTCTCGAGTGGCGAAGCTCTCATTGTATCTACAGCCCGGACACGTTCCAGATTCGAAGGACCGACTGCGTGTACTTGACGCGGCTAGGCGACAAGCCCTACTTGCACCGGGAGTGGTACAGGCGAGCATCTCCGACGGTCTGCCTCCACAGACGGGTGTTGGATTCGGCAGGCTCGAGGTGCCTTCGCTTGGACTTGTGTCTGGCCCTGTCTACATCAGCGAAACGTCGATCGACGAACACTTCTTTTCAGCCATTGGCGTTCCAGTTCTGAGAGGACGGAACTTTGGGCCCAATGACTTCACGGGCTCATCGCAACCTGTGATTGTGAGCCGATCCCTTGCGAACAGCTTGTCGGCGGCGGGTGAGGTTCTTGGACTTCATTTTCACTGGGCCGCGCATGCGCCGTGGCTCTCGGTCATTGGCGTGGTCCCCGACGTCAAGAACGGGCCGGCAGTCAGTGGC
Source organism: Acidobacteriota bacterium (assembly GCA_028876655.1). Classification (GTDB taxonomy): domain Bacteria; phylum Acidobacteriota; class Vicinamibacteria; order Vicinamibacterales; family CAVVIG01; genus JAGWRA01. Next base: position 990 of record JAGWRA010000119.1, read on the forward strand.
TTCGGTACGCTGGCTGTGTATCTACCCTTGAAGATGGGGACCCGGCAGTCAGCGATATTGGTCGTGCGGACGCACAGGCGGGCCGAGAACGCGATCGCGGCTGTAGAGCGAAGCCTGGCGGAGAATAGTCCGGAGGTGGCGGTGGGGACTGCAGAAGCGGCGTCACAGGTCGTCGCGGACGTTCAAGTTCAGCCACGCTTCGCCACCCAAGTGATGGCGGGTCTTGCGGTGATGGTGCTGCTGCTGACCTTCTCAGGGTTGTACGGTGTATTTGTGACTTTGGCCCTGCAGAGAAGACGCGAGATTGGGATCAAAATGGCTCTTGGAGCGACAGAAGCCGCCATCGTGAAGATGATGCTCCGCGAGGCACTTGGCTTGCTGGTGGCGGGAATCGCCGCAGGGCTGGGTATCGCAATGGTAGCGAGTCAGTTGCTGCGGAGTCTGCTGTACGGAGTGTCTCCACTCGATCCACCGACCTTTGCCGTTGTGTCTCTGGCGCTGGGAATCGCTGCCGTCGGAGCGATTACGATGGGTGTGCGCAGTGCCATCAAGCTGCGCCCGATGGACGCGCTGCGAACCGATTGACTGCTGTGGTGGGCTCCGGCTGATCTCACAGCGGTGTCCGACGCAGGAGCGGTTTCGTTGCGAGGCGGCTCACCGGATCAGCCAGCGCGGCAATGGTCAAAGGCGTTTCACCGCCTCATGGGCTCCCTTCCTCTTCAGGCGCTAGCTAGCGGACCGCCAGGAAGTCCTCGATGAGCGCCAGCAGCTTCGGGCCCTGCGGCGTCGCGAAGATGTTCTGTGCGTGTGCGTTCCCATCGAGCAGTTCGATCTGTTTCGGTTCGGGCGCGCGCGCGAACTGCGCCTGCACCGCCGGCGCCAGCTGCTCGTCCCGGCTCGCGACGTACATGATCCGGCGCGCGTGCATCGCCTCCGGATGGGGGACCGGCACCGGTGAGAGCAGGAAGAGATGGTCGATCTCGCCCGGCCGGGCCTCCGCGGCGGCGCGGGCCGAGGCGCCGCCGCCCATGCTCGCCCCGACGACATCGACCCGGGTGGCGCCGTGGGCGTGCAGGTACCGGACGGCGGCGAGCACGTCCTGGTCGTACGCCCGCGGCTCGCGGCCCGGCGTGGACGCCCCGTACCCGCGGAAATCGATCGCCAGCACCCGGTGTCCACCGGCGACGAGCGCCTGCGCCACCGTGGCCCAGCTCTCCTTGTTGAACACGGCACCGTGCGCGAGCACCACGCCGTCGGCGCCGCTGCCGTACAGGTCGGCGACGATGTGGGCGCCGTCAGCGGTCTCGAACGAGACGTGCTGCGGCGGCGCGGGCGCCGCCAGCATCAGGCTCAGAAGGGTCGTCAGCAGCATGGGGATGCGCATCCTCTGCGGTCCGGGGCGTCGGACCGGGCCGGAAGCGTAGCATGCTTCCCCCGGCGGTGCGAGGGCTGGAGCGCGGCCGCGCCGTCACGGCGCGAAGATCCAGCAGCCCGGCGTCACCAGCAGGCGCCCCTGCGGGTCGAAGAAGAGGCTGGTCGGCGCCAGCGGTCCCGCCGGCGTCTGCAGCTGCACGACACGGATCTTGTCGCCCGCCGGATCGTAGACGTAGACGTACGGCACCACCAGCGCGACCCACAGGTTGCCCGCCCGGTCGATTGCCGCCGTCCGCACGATCGGATGGGCGACCGGGAACTCATCGCTGCCGGGCGCCCGCTTCGGCCACTCGGTCGGCAGCCGCGCCACGAGACTGTCGATCTCCGGCCCCTCGATGTGCCGCTCGAACAGCAGGTGCCCGTCGTGGTCGTACCGGCGGAAGAGCGGGACGCCGGCCTGGAAGACGAAGTCGTAGCCCCCCTGCGGATTGAAGAGCGGCAGGCCCGTGTTCAGCACCACCTGCAGATCGGGATCCGTCTGGCCAGTCTCGCGCGGGCGGCCGAACGACCGCTCCGGATCGCCATACGGCGAGTACTGGGTGATGAGCGATCCCGTCGCCGGCTCGCTGATCAGGATCGAGTGGCCGTCGTACTGCAGCGACCCGACGCCGCCGAGCACCAGTCCGTCCAGCACCACCTGGAAGCGGCTCGCGCCGGACGGAAAGAAGCCGCCAATCGGCGTGCCCTGGTCGGCGAACACCTGGATCCGCTCCCGCTCGGGGGCGTCGGCGACCACGAACGTCCCGTCCGGCTCGCTGGCGAACGCCGTCGGCTGCAGCAGCCGCCCGGGCTCGGTGCCGATCGAGACGATGCGCGTGGCCTTCGTCATGGCGGGATCGATGCGGTACACGGAGTGACCGCGCTCGTCGAACACGTAGAACCACCCGTCGGCGGTGCGCTGGAAGGCGAGCGGCGTGCGGAACTGTCCGGACAGGAACGGCGGCAGGCTGGCGGTGGCGTGCAGCGTGTCGCGCTGGATCGCCGCGCGCGGCGTGAGGCTCCAGAGGGCGCAGAGCAGGGAGGTGGCGAGCAGGAGGGGAACGGGGCGTCGAACCGCGGGGCAGCGATCGGCCACGGGGGTGGAACAGGAGACCGGGCGCCCGGCGGGCCGGTGGCCCGATCTCCCGTGAACGCGGCGTGTCAGTAGGCCGCGAGGTCCTGGATCCCGGCGAGCACGGTGTTCCACGTCGGGAGGATGGCCTCCTCGAGGTCCGGGCAGTAGGCCACCGGGCAGTCGAGGGCGCCAATCCGCTTCACCGGTGCGTCGAGGTACTCGAACAGCTCGTCGGCGATGCGTGCGGCGAGCTCGGCGCCGAAGCCGCACGTCAGCGCGTCCTCGTGCGCCACGATCACGCGGCTGGTCTTCTTCACCTGCTCGGCGATCGCCTCGAAGTCGAACGGCATGATCGTCCGCAGGTCGAGCACCGCGACGCTGATCCCGTCCTTCTCGGCCTGCTGGGCGGCGAGCAGCGACCGCTGCACGAGCGCGCCCCAGGTGACGACCACCATGTCCGTCCCCTCGCGCCGCAGCGCCGCCTTGCCGAACGGAATCATGTACTCGCTGCCCGGGTACTCGCCCTTGTTGTAGGTCTGGCGGTACAGGTGCTTGTGCTCGAGGAACATCACCGGGTCGTCGCAGCGGATCGCCGTCCGCAGCAGCCCGGCGGCGTCCTGCGCGTTCGACGGGAACGCGATGCGGATGCCGGGGCAGTGCGCGAAGATGCTCTCGCCCGACTGGCTGTGGTACGGGCCGCCGCCGCGCAGGTAGCCGCCGATCGGCACGCGCACGACCATCGGGCAGGCGAAGTTGTTGCCCGAGCGGTACCGCATCATGGCCATCTCGTTGCGCAGCTGCATCATCGCCGGCCAGATGTAGTCGAAGAACTGGATCTCGACGAGCGGCTTGATGCCGCGCGTCGCCATCCCGATCCCGCGGCCGATGATCCCGGCCTCGGCCAGCGGCGAGTTGAACACGCGGTCGCCGCCGTAGGCGCGCTGCAGGCCGGCCGTCAGCTTGAAGACGCCGCCCTTGCCCGTCACTTCCTTCAGCGCCTCTTCGTGGCTCGCGTCCGCCACGTCCTCGCCGAAGACGACGATGCGCGCATCCCGCGCCATTTCTTCCTTCATCGTCCGGTTGATGGCGGCCACCATCGTGTCGGGCTTGCCCTCGGGGACCAGCGGCGTGTCGAAGTCGCTCGACGTCGGATCGACGTCCGGCGAGTAGACCCACTGCGTGGCGGTCTCCTTCGCCGGCTTGGCCGCCGCGAGTGCCTGTGCGGCCGCCTCGTTCACCTGCGCCTCGACCTCCTTGGTGAGCGCGGCCAGGTCGGCGTCGGTGGCCAGCCCTTCGGCCTTCAGGAACTCGCCCATCTTCCGGATCGGGTCGCGCTGCGCTTCCTCCTCGCGCTCGGCCTTCGTCTTGTACAGCCGCTCGTCGTCGGAGAGCGAGTGCGAGTAGGGGCGCACGACCGTCGCCCGGACGAACGCCGGTCCCTTGCGGGCGCGCGCGTAGGCCACCGCCTCGCGCATCGTCCGCAGGCTCTGGAGGAAGTCGGTGCCGTCCACCGAGGCGACGTGCAGGCCGGGATAGCCGCTGACCAGTTTCGAGACGTCGCCGCCGGCCGTCTGCACGGAGACCGGGACCGAGATCGCGTAGCCGTTGTCCTCGATGAGGAAGACCATCGGCAGCTTGCGGACGCAGGCGACGTTCATCGCCTCCCAGAACTCGCCCTCGCTGGTGGCGCCGTCGCCGATCGACATGTAGACGACTTCGTCCTGCTTGAACCGGCTCTCGCGGTCGGGAATTCCCGGGATCCGCTCGAACAGCATGCCGGCCTCGGCGCAGCCGACCGACTGGAGGCACTGCGTGCCGGTCGGGCTCGACTGCGAGACGATGTTGAGCCCCTTGTGGCCGAAGTGCGACGGCATCTGGCGGCCGCCCGAGTTCGGGTCGTCCTGGCCGCCGACGCCCTCGAGCAGCATCTCGTAGGGGGTCATGCCGAGCTGGAGGCAGAGCGCGCGGTCGCGGTAGTAGGGGTAGAACCAGTCGTAGGCGGGCTTCAGGGCCAGGCCGGCCGCGACCAGGATCGCCTCGTGGCCGGCCCCGCTGATCTGGAAGAAGATCTGGCTCTGGTTCTTGAGCTGAATCTCCTTGTCGTCCAGCTTCCGCGAGAGCACCATCTGGCGGTAGGCCTGCAGCAGTTCGTCGCGCGTCAGCCCCTCGTACTTCGAGGCGCCCGCGCCGCGGGTCCTGGTCTTCGTCTCGGCGCCATTGGTATCCGCTACAGCCTTCATGCCGCTTCCTCGGGGCAGCACCCGGAGGACGTGCGGGTCTGCCGGAAAAATGAGTCCGTGCTCATCGAACAGGTGATTATAGCATCCGTACCCCGATGATATAATGCGGCAGCTTCGACGGAATCGCCGCGGAAAATCGCGGTCCGCAGCCAGCCCCGATGTTCGCGCGGAGCGAACAGCATCCGATCCGGAATCGAACCATCATGGCCACGCAGACTGTCCGCCTCCATCGCTGGGACGAGATCGCGCTCGAGAAGGTCACCGAAATGATTTCCCGCAAGGTCGTCACCGGCGAGCGGGAGATGGTCGCGCAGATCTACCTGAAGCGCGGCGTGCTGGTGCCGGCGCACAAGCACGAGAGCGAGCAGATGACCTACGTCCTCCAGGGCGCGCTGAAGTTCCTGATCAACGGCGAGGAGATCACCGTCCGCGAAGGGGAGATCCTCCACATCCCGTCCTGGGTCGAGCACCAGGCCGAGGCGCTCGAGGACACCTTCGAGCTGGACTTCTTCAGTCCCATCCGCCAGGACTGGCTCGACGGGACCGACGACTACTTCCATCGCTGAGCGCCTGCGGCCATGCCGAGCCGAGGACACGCGAATCCGAGGCGAGGCATCGGCGTCAGCTCGCGCCGGGGCGCAGGATGCCACTGAAAGCGGCAACGGCGCTGCCGGCAGGATCCGGAGCGTCAGCGACGGCAACGCGTGGGGGTGGGGCCCCACGCGGACCAAATAATGCAGACTGATCTCGACGGCAAGGTCGCGCTGGTCTGTGCCGCGAGCAAGGGGCTCGGGCGCGCCGCCGCCCGGTCGCTCGCCGGTGAGGGCTGCCGTGTGGCCGTCTGCGCCCGCCACGCCGACGAGCTGGCGCGCGCGGCCGCCGCGATCGCGGCCGAGACCGGCGCCGAGGTGCTGCCGGTCGCCGCCGACGTCTCCGAGCGCGCCGACGTGGCGCGGCTGGTCGAGACGACGGTCCGGCACTTCGGCGGCCTCGACATCCTCGTCACCAACGCGGGCGGCCCGAAGTCGGGCGTCTTCGACACGCTCGGCGAGGACGACTGGCGCGCCGCGGTGAACCTCACGTTCCTCAGCGTCGTCCTCCTCTGTATGGAGGCGGTGCCCCACCTGCGCCGGCGCGGCGGCGGCCGCATCATCAACATCACGTCCGTGTCGGTGAAGCAGCCGATCGACGGGCTGATGCTGTCCAACGCCCTGCGGGCGGCGGTCGCCGGTTTCTCGAAGACGCTGGCCACCGAGCTGGGCCCCGACGGCATCCTGGTCAACTGCGTCGCGCCGGGCTACACGCGCACCGACCGGGTCACCGAGATCGCCGAGGCGACGGCCGCCCGCGAGGGGATCGCGGCGGCCGAGGTCGAGGCGCGGCTGGTGCGGCACGTGCCGCTCGGCCGGCTCGGCGAGCCGCGCGAGCTGGGCGATCTGGTCGCCTTCCTCGCCTCCGCCCGCGGCAGCTACATCACGGGAACGACGATTCCGGTAGATGGCGGGTTCGTGAAGGGGTTGCTGTAGCCGTCAACGTCAAGGAGTCCGCATGGCGCTCTACATCCTCGTCGGCGTCGTCGTCGTCCTGATCCTGTGGGCCATCGCGACCTACAACCGGCTCGTGGGGCTCCGCAATCAGACGCAGAACGGCTGGAAGCAGATCGACGTGCAGCTGAAGCGGCGGCACGACCTCATCCCGAACCTGGTCAACACCGTCAAGGGCGAGATGGAGTTCGAGCGCGACACGCTCACGCAGGTCGTCGAGGCGCGCGCGAAGGCCGTCACCGCCACCGGGCCGGCCGACGCCGCCGTCAAGGAAGGCGAGCTGTCGCAGGCCCTGGGCCGGCTGTTCGCGCTCGCCGAGAACTACCCGACGTTGAAGGCGAACGAGAACGTGAAGGCGCTGCAGGAAGAGCTGACGTCGACGGAGAACAAGATCGGCTTCGCCCGGCAGTTCTACAACGACATCGCGACGAAGTTCAACACCGCGCAGCAGGTCTTCCCGGCGAACCTCATCGCCGGCTCGTTCGGCTTCACGCCGGCCGAGCTCTTCGAGATCACCGCGCCGGCCGAGCGGGAAGTGCCCCAGGTCGACCTGTCGATCAAGAAGTAAGGTCCAGGCGGCCGGCCGCGGCACGCGCCGCCGGCCGGCTGCCGCGACGCCGCCATGAACCTGCTCGAACAGCAAACGGCCAACCGGCGGCGGACCTGGCTGGTGATGCTCGTCTTCATCGCCTTCCTCGTCCTGCTCGGCGCCGGCTTCGATCGCTTCTACCTCGGCCTGCCCCTCGACGCCTTCCCCGTCGGCGCGCTGTTCGCCCTCGCGCTCGGCAGCGGCTCAGCCGCCTTCAGCTACTTCGGCGGCGACCAGGTCGTGCTGCTGTCGACCCACGCCGTCTCCCTCGAGGAGGCGCGCGCCGCGGCGCAGACCGACGCCGACCGCCTCAAGCTCCAGCAGCTCGACAACGTGGTCGACGAGATGGCGATTGCCGCCGGCCTGCCGCGGCCGAAGGTGTACATCGTCCCGGACCCGGACCCGAACGCATTCGCCACCGGCCGCGACCCGGCGCACGCGTCGCTGGCCGTCACGCGCGGCCTGCTCGACAAGCTGGATCGGGAGGAGCTGCAGGGGGTCGTGGCCCACGAGATGAGCCACGTCCGGAACTACGACATCCGGCTGATGATGATCATCGCCGCGCTGGTCGGGGCCGTCATCCTGCTCTCCGACTTCGCGTCGCGCTGGCTGTGGTGGGGCGGCGGGCGGCGCCGCAATCGCGACGATGGGGGCGGCGGCGCGGCGGCGGCGATCCTGTTCGCCGTCTGGCTGATCGGCATCATCCTCGCGCCGATCATCGGCCAGCTGCTGGCCATGATGGTGTCACGGCAGCGCGAGTACCTCGCCGACGCGTCGGGCGCCGAGCTCACGCGGAACCCGCTCGCGCTCGCCCGCGCGCTGCAGGACATCGACAACGCCCCGGAGCCGACGCGGATGATCAGCCGCGGCACCGCCCACCTGTGCATCGCCGACCCGCTGGGCCGCGCCATCGGCGACAAGGAGCACCGGGCCGCCGACCTCTTCGCGACGCACCCGCCGATCGCCCAGCGCATCGCCCGCCTCAAGGAGATGGCGTTCCAGAAGGATCAGTGAATCCTGCGGTCCCAGTCGTCCGTGCGCCCGCCCGGATGGACGTCGAACTTCCGGCGCACGCGGCCGATCTTCCACTTCAGGTAGCGGTACTTGATCTCGGACAGCGGATGGAGGCCGCCGCCGCGGAGGAACGAGAGGTACAGGTACCCGACCGCGAGCCCGCCCAGGTGCGCGAAGTGCGCGACCCCCTGGCCCGCGCCCGAGAACGACGAGAAGAACTCGATCCCCCCGATGATGAGGATGAAGTACTTCATCGGGATCGGGAACAGGAAGTACATGTAGACCGGCTGGTCGGGGAAGTACAGCGCGTAGGCGACCAGCAGGCCGTAGATCGCCCCGGACGCGCCGATCGTGTTGGTCAGCGGGCTGATCAGGTTGAGCGGCGGCAGCGCAAAGAGGATCGTCGCGGCGGCCGCGCCGATCCCGCAGATGAAGTAGTACTTCAGGAAGAACCGCGTCCCCCACATCCGCTCCAGCGTCACGCCGAACATCCACAGCACGAGCATGTTGAAGATGATGTGGAAGAAGCCGCCGTGGATGAAGAGGTAGGTGACCGGCTGCCAGAGGAAGTAACGGTCCAGGAACAGGGCCGGCACCAGGCCCAGGTACGGCTGCAGCACCGGGAACAGCACGTACGTGAGGACGAACATCACGACGTTCGCCCAGATCAGCCACTTGACGCCGGGCGACATGGGGCCCGGGCCGAACGCGAAGGACGAGGAGGACGATGAATAGCTGCGGCGCATGAGCGTGCCGGTGGATGTCGGGACCCGCGGCCGCGCGGTCCGGCCCCGATCGTACCACACCCCGGCCGGGCGGCATGGCCCGGCCGCCGGTTCAGGCCGGGACGGCTTCGCCGCCGGCCGGCGCCGGCGTCCCGCCGAAGCCGCGCGGCAGCGTGAGCGCCAGCAGCACGGCTGCCGGCAGCACGACGGTCACCATCGTCAGCGTGGGAGCGATCCCGATCCGGTCGGCCAGGAAGCCGACCAGCGGCACGAGCAACCCGCCCGTGCCCCAGGCGAAGCCCATCATCAGCGACGACACCGTCGCGGCGCGGACCGGCGCCAGCGACTGGCCGAAGGTGACCGTCACCGGCAGGGTCGACTGCAGCAGGAATCCCGCCAGCGCGAGCGCCACGAAGAAGCTCCAGCCGGTCGCGCGCGGCAGCAGCAGGAGGAAGGGCAGCGCCATCACCAGCGTGCCGATGATGACGGGCTTCGGCCCGTGCCGGTCGGCGATCACGCCGCCGAAGAAGCCGCCGATTCCCGCCGAGGCCAGGAACAGCGCAATCGTCACCCCGGCCAGGCCGACCGATTCCCCGCGCGCGGTGAGCAGCACCGGGAGGAAGGTCAGGAAGCTGAGCCAGACCAGCGTCCGCAGCGCGATGATCACGTAGAGCCGGCCGAGCGGGCTCGCGTACGGCCGCAGGACGGCCAGCCCGCTGCCGCCGGAGCGCTCGTGGCCCGGATCGATGCGGGGAACGCGCGGGATGAGCAGCGCCGCGAGGCAGAGGGACGGCACCGCCAGGATCGGCGTCCAGGCCAGCCCGAGCCGGCCGATGAGCGGAGCGGCCAGCAGCGGCCCGAACGCGATGCCCGTGGAACCGGCCGAGATGTGCAGCGCCATGCCGAGGCCCCGGCGCTCGCCGCTCAGCCGGTGGACCATGGCGGCCGTGGGCGGGTGGAACGCCGCACCGCCGAGCCCGCCGACGACCAGGATGCCCGCCAGCATCAGCGTCGACGTCGACAGGCCGATCAGGCTCAGGACGACGATCGCGACCAGCGGCCCGCCGACGACGAGGACACGCGGCTTCCAGTGATCCGCCAGGTGCCCGAAGCCGAGCTGGGACATCGACGCCGCGATCTGGTAGCACATCGTCAGCGTCCCGGCGATCGCGAGCGAGAAGTGCAGGCGCGGGATGAGCAGCGGCAGCAGCGGCGCGTAGATATTGCCGTAGCTGTCGACGAGGAAGTGCAGGCCGGCCAGGACGAAGATCGTCCGGTTCAGCCGGGCGAGCGCGTTCGTCATCCGGCGTTCGCTCCCGTCCGGCCGAGGCGCGCCCGCACGAGCGCCATGGCCTGGTCGAACTCGTGGATCCGCAGGGTCCTCACCGCCGCGATCAGCACGACGAGCCCGACGCCGATCGACCCGCCGACCTGCAGGAGGCGCGCGCCGAAATGCGTGACGGCGGTCGTCGAGGCCAGCCAGCGGCTCGTGGCCAGCGCCGCGGCGCCCATGAGGGCCGAGGCGAACACGATCCGGACGAGCGTGCCGGCCAGCCGGCGACCCTCGAGTCCGTCGAGCTGCCGGGACAGGATCCAGACCAGCGTGCTGGCGTTGGCGAGCGCGGCCAGCGACGGGCCGAGGGCCAGGCCGCGATAGCCGAGCCACGGCAGCAGCGCCACGCACAGCGTCAGGTTCAGCGCGATCGCGCCGATGCTGACGGCCACCGGGATCCGGCTGCGGTGCAGCGCGTAGAAGGTCGGCGAGACGATGCGGACGGTGGAATAGCCGACCAGGCCGATCGCGTAGAACCGCAGGGCGGCCGCGGTGGCAGCCGTGTCGGCCGCCGTGAAGTGTCCGCGCTGGAAGATCAGCGCGACGATCGGCGTCGCCAGCACGATCAGGCCGAACGTGGCCGGAATGTTCAGCATGAACATCAGGCCCAGCCCGTCGGCCACCGTCCGGCGCACCCCCGGCAGGTGATCGTGCGCCGCGTGCCGAGACACGGCCGGCAGCACGGCCGTGGCGATCGAGACGCCGAACAGCCCGATCGGCAGGTGCGCCAGCCGGAAGCTGTAGTAGAGCCACGAGACGGCGCCGGTCCCCTGGGTCGTCGCCAGCAGCGTCGTCACGAAGAGGTTCACCTGCAGCGCCGCGAGGCCGATCGTGCCCGGCCCCATGAGGATCAGCACCTGGCGCAGGCCGGGATCGCGCACCTCCAGCCGCGGGCGGTAGCGGTAGCCCTCGCGACGCAGCGCCGGCCATTGCAGCGCCATCTGGCCCAGGCCGCCGACCAGCGCGCCGATGGCCACGGCCATGACGCGCGGCTCGCCAAGCGACGGCATCAGCGGCACGAGGCCGATCGCGCACGCGATCAGGGCGACGTTGTACATCGCCGGCGAGAGCGCCGGGATGAAGTAGTGATGCAGCGAGTTGAGCATCCCCATCATCGCCGCCGCGAGGGCCACGAAGACGAGGAACGGCAGCGTGACGCGCGCCAGCTTCGTCGTCAGCGCGATCTTGCCGGGCACGCTCGCGAAGTCGCCCGCCAGCGCCAGCACGATCGGGTGCGCGAAGACGATCCCGAGCACGACGAGCGTGCCGGTGGCCAGGATGAGGCCGTTGACGACGTTGTTGCCGAGCCGCCAGGCGTCTTCGCGGCCGCGTCGCGTGAGGTAGCTCGTGAAGGTCGGGACGAACGCGGCGCTCATCGCGCCCTCCGCGAACAGATCGCGGACGAGGTTCGGGATGCGGAGCGCGACGAACAGCGCGTCCATCTCGTTGCCCGCGCCGAAGAGCGCGGCCAGCACCTGGTCGCGCACCAGGCCGAGCAGGCGGCTCGTCAGCGTGGCGAGGCCCGTCACGCCCGCCGAGCGCGCCAGGCGCGGACCGGGCGGGATGGCGGGGGACGGCGTGTCGGGCATCGGATGGCCGGTCGGAGGAGGGCCGTCGGACGCCGGCCCGGCCGCACATGGCGCAGGCGGGCGGGGATCGGCTGGATCCATGCTCAGCTGCGCCAGCGTAGCACAGCGGCCAAAAAAATGGCCCTCGCGTGGGCGAGGGCCAGAGGAGGATGGATGAGAGGCCTCAGCTGCCGTCTCACAGGATTAGACGCGCGAGGCCGCTCGAAAGTTTAGTCGGACGCCGGCGCCTCATTTCCCGCTCGACAGTTGCCGGCGGACCGCCTCGTTCACGGCCTTGCCGTCGGCGGATTTCCCCGCCAGCCGTGCCAGCGCGGCCTTCATGACCTTGCCGATGTCCTTCGGCCCGCTCGCACCGGTCTCCCGGATCGCGGCGGCCACCGCCCCGTCGATCTCCTCCGCGCCCGCCGCCGGCGGCAGGTACCGCTCCAGCACCTCGATCTCGCGCGCTTCCTTGTCGGCCAGATCGTGCCGCCCGGCGCCGCGGAACTGCTCGATCGAATCCCGGCGCTGCTTCACCAGGCTGGCGACGACCTGCAGCGCTTCCGCCTCGTCGAGCGTCCGCCCCTTCTCGACGGCCCGGTTGACGAGCGCCGTCTTCAGCATCCGCAACGGCGCCAGCAGCGCCTGATCCTGCGCCTTCATCGCCGCCGTCAGGGCGCGGTTCACCTCATCGGCCAATCCCATGCGGGTTCTCCACGACGGGGCGCAGCGGCGGGTCCCGACCCGTGACTGCGCCGCGCGACTGAATCCAGAAACGGCGGTTCGGACGAGAAGATCGGGTCAGCTGGCGGTGGCACCGGGCCTACTGGCCGATGCCGCCGCCCGGCTTCTTCTCGGTCTTGGGTGGCTGGACAATGACGCCAGGCATGGGGGTGACGATGGGAGCCGTGATGGTCGGGTTCCCCACCGATCCGCCCCCCTCCTCGTTGTTCGAGTCGCCGGACTGATCGCCCTCCTCCGAGGGATTCTGACCGTTCGGCGTCGGCATGCGCGGCCGGAAGAACCGGATCGGTCCGCGCTCGGGCATCCCTTCCATGCCGGGCGGATAGGCGATCGACGGCCGATCCTCGGCCGCCGGCCGGGCCGGCACGACGGGAGCGGTGCTGCTCGCCAGGATGTACACGCGATCGAAGACCGAGGCGCCCGCCAAGTACGAGGCACGCGGCGCGGCCATGTAGCCGGCCGCCGAGCGCAGCACCAGATCCAGCGCCTGCCGTTCGGGCACGTTCTGCAGCTGGAGCGTCAGCGGCGCACTCACCACCTTGTCGGCGTTGATCACCTTCGTGTGGCCGACCTTCTCCCACGCCTCCATGATCTGGCGCGGAGTCGCGCCCTTCGCGTCCAGCGTCGCCAGCCCGTCGTGCAGCGTCAGCGACACCGTCTGCGCACCGGCGCGCGGAGCGGCCAGCGCGAGTGCGACGCCGAGCAGAAAGGCGGCCGGTTTCTTCATGGCGTGGTGGAATCCCTTCCCCTCCAGTATACGCCCCTCCTTCAGGCAGCGTCCCGGCCGGCCGATCGCGACGCGTGTTGCCCGCGCCCACCGCAGCCTCTGTAACGTGCAGAAAACAGGAGGGATGTCTGGATCACCGCCGCCCTTCCGTGCGCAGGGCGGCGATCTGTTCGGACACGAGGCCGAACAGGAAGATGACGACCGACAGCAGGATGAGCAGCACCGACGTGTTGGTCAGGTGCGACTGTGTCAGGACCGTCCAGAGGCCGTACGAGGCGCCACCGGCGAACATCAGCAGGCTGATCGGCACGAAGATCCGGAGCGGGCTGTAAATCGTGACGATCTTCAGGAGGATGAGGAAGAACTTGAAGCCGTCCGGGCCGAGCCGGATCTTCGACCGGCCCGTGCGCGCCTCGGCCTCGATCGCCTCGAAGCCGACGCTGTAGCCCGCCTTGATGAAGCTCAACGTCGTCGTGGTCGGCGTGGAGAAGCCGTTCGGCAGCAGGTGCAGGCACTCGAGCAGGCCGTCGCGGCGCGCGCCCCGGAAGCCCGAGGTGAGATCGGGAATGGGCCGGCCGGTGAGGTATCCGGCGAGCCGGTTCAGGAGGGCGTTGCCCAGCCGACGCGCCGGCGACGCCTGCGTGCCGGCCGTGCGCGCCCCGATCACCAGGTCGAAGTCGCCCAGGCGCGCGGCGATCCGCGTCGCGTCGGCCGGCCGGTGCTGGCCGTCGGCGTCGACGATGAGGACGTAATCGCCCGACGCGCGCCGGATGCCGCTCTTCACGGCCGCGCCGTTGCCCATCCGGTAGGGATGCGTGATGACCTGCGCGCCGGCCGCGCGCGCCGCCTCGCCCGTCCCGTCGGTCGAGCCGTCGTCCACGACCAGGATCTCGCGCCAGCGAGCGGCCGCCCGCAGTCCGGCGACGACGCGGCCGACGGCCTCCGCCTCGTTGTGCGCGGGAACGACGATCGAAATCGCGCCGGGTTCGGCCATAGGCATTTGCGAACGGAGCGGAGCGAGTCGCGACGGGCGAGCGGACTATGTCGCGAAGCGGAAGTTGACGACGTCGCCGTCCTGGACGACGTACTCCTTGCCTTCGAGCCGGACCTCGCCGTGATCGCGGCACGCCGCCATCGACCCGCGCGAGACGAGCGCGTCGTAGCTGACGACCTCGGCACGGATGAAGCCGCGCGCGATGTCGCTGTGGATCTCGCCGGCCGCCAGTTGCGCCGTCGTCCCCTGGGGGATCGACCAGGCCCGGCACTCGTCCTCGCCGACGGTGAAGAACGAGATGTAGCCGAGCAGCTCGTAGCTGGCGCGGATCACCCGGTCGAGTCCCGACTCCGTCAGGCCGAGATCGGCGAGGAACGCCGCGGCGTCGGCCGGATCGAGCTGCGCGATCTCGAGCTCGATCTTCGCGCAGACCGCCACCGCCGCCGTGGCGGCCTGGGAGAGGAACGACGACAGGCCGGCGCGTTCGATCGCGGCGGCGAGCCCCTCGGTCCCGCCCGATGCCGCCGTCAGATCGGCTTCGTCGAGGTTCAGCACGACGAGCAGCGGCTTGGCCGACAGCAGCTGGAAGCCGCGCAGCCGCTTCAGGTCGTCGCCCGCCAGGTTCAGCGCGCGCAGCGGCCGCCCGTCCTCGAGCGCCCCGCGGCAGAGGACGAGGACGTCACGCTCGCGCTCGAGCTCGGCCGACCGGCTCTTCTTCAGATCGCGTTCGAGGCGTTCCAGGCGGCGCTCGACGACACCGAGATCCGCCAGGATCAGTTCGTCCTCCATGGCCTGCGCGTCGCGCCCGGGATCGATGGCACCCGACGGATGCGGCACCGACGGATCGCGGAAGGCGCGGACGACGTGGACGAGCGCATCGGCGTTCTTGTAGGCCGCGACGTCGACCAGGGCGCGTGCGCCGCCACCCTGCGCGGGTGCGGCGATGTCGCCGAACTCAACGGTGGCCGGCACGCGCTTGCGCGGGTTGTACATCACCGTCAGGCGATCCAGCCGCACGTCGGGCACCTTCGAGATCCCGATCGAGGCCTCGCCGCGGCCGTGGGCCGCGCGTGGCGCGTCGTGGCCGCTCGTCATCAACTGGAACAGGGTGGTCTTGCCCGTCGATCCGAATCCGATCAAGGCCGCACGTAACATCGAGGCTCCGGTGCCGGCGCCGCCCGGCGGCAGGTCTCCCGCCGGCGCAATCGCGTCGAGGCTAAACCCCGAATCGTAGCACGACCCGCTCAGCGGAGGCCTGGTTCCGGCCTGATGGGGGCGAAAGTCTGGTCAGGCATCAGGCGGAGAAAGGGCGAAAATTTCGCGTAACTCCCTTTATTACCAGATTTTGCGGTTGACATCGTTCCGGGGCTCTTCTACTATCCACGGTGGATTTTTTTGGAGCAGAGTGGAGCAGCAGGCTGTGTTCAGAGGCAACGCCCCCGCCCGGATCGACGACAAAGGGCGGCTCAAGGTGCCCAACAGCTTCCGCGCCGCCCTCGAGGAGGCGCACGGGCGGGAGCTGTTCGTCACGAGCCTGACGGGCGAGTACGTCCGCCTCTATCCCCTGCCGGTCTGGGTCGACATCGAGCAGAAGCTCGCCCGGATCCCCTCCACGCATCCGTCGAAGCTGAAGTTCCTCGATCGGGTGAACTACTTCGGGCAGGTGGCGGAGCTCGACACGCAGGGCCGCGTCCTGATTCCGGCGCGGCTGCGCGACGCGGCGTCGATGGCGGGCGAGGTCGATGTCTTCGGGCAGTACAACTACCTCGAGGTCTGGAACCACGATCGCTTCGTCGCCAAGCTCCAGCGGGATCCGTATACCGACGACGACGCGCGGGCGCTGGCCGAATTCGGGATTTGAGCCGCCGGCGGAGTGGAGCCGGAGCGCGTGACCGACGAGCCGCACCATGAACCGGTGCTGACGGCCGAGGTGCTGCACTACCTGGCACCCGACCGCGGCGGGCTCTTCGTCGACTGCACGGTCGGCCTCGGCGGCCATGCGCGGGCCATCCTCGAGGCCGGAGCGTCGCGGCTCATCGGCTGCGACCGCGACGCCGAGGCGCTGGCGGTCGCCGCGGCCCGGCTGGCGCCGTGGGGCGATCGCGTCGAGCTGGTGCACGCCGACTACCGCGATCTCGACGCGGTGCTCGACGCGCGCGGGGTGGCGACGATCGAGGGGGCGCTGGTGGATCTCGGCGTCTCGTCGCTGCAGCTCGAGGCGCCGGGGCGGGGGTTCAGCTTCCAGCGCGACGAGCCGCTGGACATGCGGATGTATCGCGGCGCGGGCGCCACGCTGGCCGAGCGGCTCCGCGAGGTCGAGGCCGGGGAGCTCGCCGACGTGATCTTCCAGTACGGCGAGGAGCGGTTCTCGCGGCGGATCGCGCGGGCGATCGTGGAGGCCGGGCGGCGGGCGCCGATCGCGACGACGGGCGAGCTGGCCGCGATCGTGCGGCGCGCGGTGCCGCACCGCGGCCGCCCGCGGATCGACCCGGCGACGCGCACGTTCCAGGCGCTCCGGATCTGGGTGAACGGCGAGCTGGACCGGCTGGATCGGTTTCTCGGCACGACGGCCCGGCGGCTGCAGTCCGGCGGGCGGTTCGCGGCGATCACGTTTCACTCGCTCGAGGACCGGATCGTCAAGCACACGTTCCGGGCGCTCGCGCACGACGAGCCGGCGGTCGTCCGGATCCTGACGAAGAAACCGGTCGTGCCGGGCGAGACGGAAGTGGCGGCCAACCCGCGGGCACGCAGCGCGAAGCTGCGGGCCGTGGAGCGGATCTGAGGGGCATCAGATGGAAGCCTTCGAGTACGCGATCAAGAAGGACGTCCGGAACAACCCCATCGTGCGCGAGGTCGACCAGGCGCGGCAGCGGGAGTTGTGGCGGTCGGCGGCGATTGCGCTGCTGCTGGTGGCGGTGGTGCTCTTCTCCGCGTGGCAGCACTTCGAGCTCCTGCGCCACGGCTACCGGATCGAGAAGCTGCAGCAGGACTACGCGAGCCAGCAGGAGCTGAACCGCCGGCTCCGGCTCGAGATCGAGACCCTGCGCTCGCCGGCCCGGATCGAACGGCTGGCGACCGACCGGCTGCATATGGTGGCGCCCGGCCTCGGCGACGCGACGGTGATCCAGCGTGTCGTGCCGCCGGCGGCTCCGCCGAAGTCGATCGTCGCGTCGCGGTAGGCGCTGCGCGGACCTGCTCCACCCGGCCGCGCCGGGCGGGGTCTTCGAAGGGACGGACTGTTGGCCGAGCAGAAGCGCACAGACTGGCGACAGACCTTGAGGCGCCGGATCCTGCTCCTGGCCGCCGGCTTCGCACTCTGGGCGGTCGGCATCGAGGTGCGTCTCGTCGTGCTGCAGGTGGTGGAGCACGCCGACCTGCAGGCCCGTGCCGAGCGCCAGCAGATGCGGACGCTGCCCGCGCCGGCCGAGCGGGGCGACATCCTCGACCGCAACGGCCGCATCCTCGCCTGCAGCGTCGCGGCCGACTCCATCTACGCGGTCCCCACCGAAATCACCGACGCGACCCGCGTGGTCGGCGAGCTGTGCCGGGCGCTCGGCGACTGCACGCCCGCCGAGCGGACGTCGCTCGTCGACCGGCTGCAGCAGCCAAGGGCCTTCACCTACATCCGCCGCCAGGTCTCGCCCGAGGACGTCCGGCGCGTCGAGGCGCTGAATCTCGAGGGGATCGGCTTCCTGAAGGAGAGCCGGCGCTTCTACCCGAACCGGGACCTCGCGGCGCACGTCCTCGGGTACGTCGGCGTCGACAACAACGGCCTGGCCGGCATCGAGGCGGTCTACAACCGGCAGATCAGCGGCAAGCCCGGCATGGTCCTGATCCAGACCGACGCGCGCCGCCACGCGTTCAGCCGGATCGAGCGCCCGCCGACGAGCGGATCGACCGTCGAGCTGACCATCGACGAGTACCTGCAGTACGTCGCCCAGCGCGAGCTCGATCGCGGCGTCGAGGAGAACCACGCGGTCGGCGGCACGGCCATCGTCATGAATCCCTGGACGGGGGAGATCCTGGCGCTCGCCAACGACCCGACGTTCAATCCGAACACCTTCCAGGACTCGACGGCGATCGACCGCCGCGACCGCGCCGTCCAGGACGTCTACGAGCCGGGATCGACCTTCAAGATCGTCACGGCCTCGGCCGCGCTCCAGGACAAGGTCTGGTCGGTCAACGACACGATCGACGCGCGCGGCGGCACGGTGCGGGTCGGCAACCGCATCATCCACGACACCGAAGATCACGGCATCGTCACCTTCCCGCAGTTCCTGATCGAGTCCAGCAACGTCGCGGCCGTGAAGATCGCCATGAAAGTCGGCGCCCAGCGGCTCGGCGACTACGTGCACCGCTACGGCTTCGGACAGGAGCTGTCGCCCGACTTCCTCGGCCAGAGCAGCGGCATCGTCTGGAACCCCGACAACTGGACCGACAGCGCGCTGGCGTCGGTGTCCTTCGGCTACCAGGTCAGCGTCACGCCGCTGCAGATGATCACGGCGATGAGCGTCGTCGCCAACGGCGGCCACCTGATGGAACCGCGGGTCGTGCGTGCCTTCTACGCCGACGGCCGCCGGATCGCCGTGCCCCACACGGTCGTGCGGCGCGTGATCTCCGAGCACGTCGCGCACGAACTCGCCGGCATCCTGCAGGGCGTCGTCGAGGACCCGCAGGGGACCGCCTACCGGACGACGCGGATCCCGGGATACACGATTGCGGGCAAGACCGGCACGGCCGCGAAGCTCGTCGACGGACGGTATTCGAAGTCCGACTACAACGCGTCGTTCGTCGGCTTCCTGCCCGCCGACCATCCCGCCCTCGCCATCCTGGTCGTGATCGACTCGCCGCACGGCCCCAACGGGTACTACGGCGGATCGGTGTCGGGCCCGGTGTTCAAGCGGATCGCGGAAGCGGCCGTGCAGTACCTCGGGATCCCGTCGGCGATCAACCCGGTGCCGCCCGTGCTCGTGACCAAGGCCGCCCTCTCGCGGCCGGAGGACGGCGGCCAGGCACCCGGCCGGATCGTGCGGGTGGCGAACATGGGCGAGTCGCCGTCGGCCGTCCCCGACCTGCGCGGGTTGAGCGCGCGCGATGCGCTGCAGGAGCTGTCGCGCATCGGGATGACGGCGGCGCTCTCCGGCAATGGCGTGGTCGTCGATCAGGACCCCGCCCCGGGCGCGCCGCCCGAGCCGGGGCAGGCGTGTCACCTGGTGCTGAAGCGGGTCGATCCCGCGGCGGCCGCCTCGGGAGGGCAGCCATGACGCTCGAGGACCTGCGTCGGCTGCTCGAGCGGGCCGGACCGGTGCCGGCCGTGGAGGACTGGCCGGCGGATGCGGCGTCGCGGCCGCTGTCGGGCGTGGCGTACGACTCCCGTCACGTCACCCCGGGCAAGGCGTTCTTCGGGCTCCGCGGGCAGCAGGCCGATGGCGCGGGGTTCGCCGCACAGGCGGTGGCGGCCGGTGCGGCCGTCGTCGTGGCCGAGACGGCGCGCCCCGCGAGGGTGACCGCGCCCTGGATCGTCGTCGCGAACGCCCGCCGGGCGCTCGCGATCGCCGCCGACGCCTGGTACCGGCATCCGAGCCGCGACATGCAGGTCGTCGGGATCACCGGCACGAACGGCAAGACGACGACCGCGTACCTGCTGTCGGCGATCTTCGAGGCTGCCGGCATCCCGTGCGGCATTCTCGGCACGGTCGTCTACCGGATCGGCAGCGAAGATCGCGAGGCGACGCGCACGACACCCGAGGCACCGGACGTGCAGCGCCTGCTGCGCGAGATGGCCGACCGCGGATCGGGGGCGTGTGCGATGGAGGTGTCGTCCCACGCGCTCGCACTCCACCGCGTGGACGGCATGCGCTTCGCGGCGGCCATCTTCACGAACCTGACGCGGGATCACCTCGACTTCCATGGCGACATGGAGTCGTACTTCGCTGCGAAACGGCGGCTCTTCGAGCTGCTCGAGGGTGATGCGCCGGCGGTCATCAACCTCGACGATCCGCGCGGGGCCACGCTGGCCGGTCTCGTGCGGCGTCCCGTCACCTACGGGATCCGCCAGCCGGCCGACGTCACGCCCGGTCCGCTGTCGGTCGGACTCGACGGCCTGGCCTTCGACCTCCGCACGCCGCAGGGGCGGATCCGGATCGAGTCGCCGCTGGTCGGGCGGCCGAACGCCTACAACATCCTGGCGGCGGCGGGCGCCGCCGCGGCCCTGGGGCTGCCCTTCGACGCGATCGAGCGCGGGGTCCGTGCCCTGGATCGGGTGCCGGGCCGCTTCCAGGTCGTCTCGAATGCCGCCGACGAGCTGACCGTGGTCGTCGACTACGCGCATACGGACGATGCGCTGCGGAACCTGCTGGAGACGGCCCGGCCGCTCGCGCAGGGACGGCTCATCACCGTGTTCGGGTGCGGCGGCGACCGCGACCGCACGAAGCGCCCGCTGATGGGCGCCGTGGCCGCGCGGCTGAGCGACCTCGTGATCGTGACGTCGGACAACCCGCGCTCGGAGGACCCGGTCCGGATCATCCGTGAGATCCAGCGGGGCCTCACGCCGGACACGACGCGCGACACCGGCCGGTCGGCGCCGCAGTGCCTCGAGATCGTCGACCGCAAGGCGGCGATCGAGAAGGCGATCGCGCTGGCACGGCCGGGCGACCTGGTGCTGATCGCCGGGAAGGGACACGAGCGCTACCAGATCATCGGCGAGCGCGTGCTGCCGTTCGACGACGTCGCCGTGGCGCGCGACGCGCTGGCCCGGCGCCGCACGAAGTCGGGTGTCAGGTAGCCACGTGGCCGATCGGGACGTGGTGGTGACCGCGGAGCTGGTCGCGCGGGTGACCGGCGGGCGTCTGGTGTCGGGCGATCCGGCCGAGCGGATCGACGGGTTCTCGATCGACACGCGGACGATCGCCGGCGGCGACCTGTTCTTCGCGATCCGCGGCGAACGGTTCGACGGCGCCGCGTTCGCGCAGGCGGCACTCGACGCCGGCGCGTGCGGGCTGGTCGTCGCAGGACAGCCGGCCGTCAGCCGCAGGGACGGGCGGCCACCGATCGTCATCGTCGTGGACGACGCGATTGCCGCGCTCCAGGCGCTCGGCGCCCACGTCCGCCGCGCCTCCGGCGCGCGGGTGGTGGCCATCACCGGCAGCGCGGGGAAGACGACGACGAAGGAAGCGACGGCGGAAGTGCTGTCGGCGCGGTACCGGGTGTTCCGGACCAGGGGCAACCTGAACAACCACATCGGCCTGCCCCTGTCGTTGCTGGAGCTCAGGCACCGCCCGGAGATCGCAGTGCTCGAACTGGCGATGAACCACGCGGGAGAGATCAGGACGCTCGTCGGGCTCGCCGAGCCGGACGTCCGCGTGTGGACGAACGTGGGTGACGCGCACATCGGCTTCTTCGCCTCCGTCGAGGCGCTGGCCGACGCGAAGGCGGAAATCCTGGAGGGCGCCTCGCCTGACACCGTGCTCGTCGCCAACGCCGACGATCCGCGCGTGATGGCGCGCGCCGCCGGCTTCGCCGGACGGACGCTGACCTTCGGCATCGATCGGCCGGCCGACGTGTCGGCGACCGGCGTGCGCGACCTCGGGCTCGACGGGACGGCGGCGATGGTGCGGGCCGGCGGCGCGGAGGCGGCGGTCCACGTGGCGCTGCCGGGCCGCGGCAACCTCTCGAACGCCCTGGCGGCCCTGACGGTCGGCCTGCACTTCGAGGTGCCGCTGGCGGAGATGGCGGCGCGGTTGGCGGCGCTGCGTGCCGCGCCGCACCGCGGGCAGGTGCTGCGCCTGGCGGGGGGCGTGACGATCGTCGACGACAGCTACAACGCGAGCCCGTCGGCCGTGCGCCAGGCGCTGGCGGCGGTGGCCCACGAGACGCGGTGCGCGCGGCGCCTGGCGGTGCTGGGGGAGATGCTCGAACTGGGGGAGCAGGCGATCGCGCTGCACGAGGCGTGCGGCCGGGCCGCGGCGGCGGCCGGTCTCGATCGGCTCGTGACCGTCGGGGGGGCGCCGGCCCGCGCCCTGGCCGGGGCGGCCGTCGCGGCGGGCCTGCCGGCGTCCGCCGTGCAGTGGGTGCCGGACAGCGCGGCGGCGATTGACGCCGTGCTGCAGATGGCCCGACCCGGCGACCTCGTGCTGGTCAAGGGATCGCGCGGCATCGGCACCGACCGGGTGGTCGCCCGGCTCCAGGCGGAGTTCGCCTGATGCTGTATGCGCTGCTCTACCGGTTCCACGACGCCGTCGGGTTGCTCAACGTCGTCCGCTACATCACGTTCCGGACGGCGGCGGCGAGCCTTACGGCGCTGGCGATCAGCCTGGCGCTCGGGCCGTGGCTGATCCGGAAGCTGCGCGAGTTCCAGATCGGGCAGGTGATCCGGCACGAGGGGCCGGCGACCCACCGCCCGAAGGCGGGCACGCCGACGATGGGCGGGCTGCTCATCCTGGCGGCGGCCCTGGTGCCGACGCTGCTCTGGGCGGACCTGACGAACGTGGACGTATGGATAGCCGTGCTGACCACCGCTGCCTTCGGCGCGATCGGCTTCGCCGACGACTACCTGAAGATCGTCCGGCGATCGCATCACGGCCTGCGGCCCCGCTACAAGCTGGCGGCGCAGGTCGCGGTGGCCGTCGCGGTCGGCGTCGTCCTGCTCGTGCTGGCGCACGACAACCAGTACAACACGCGGCTCATCTTCCCGTTCTTCAAGCGGCTGATCCCGGACCTGGGGTGGTGGTACCTGCCGTTCGCCGTGCTGGTGCTCGTCGGCGCCTCGAACGCCGTGAACCTGACCGATGGTCTGGACGGCCTGGCGATCAGCACGTTCGCCATTGCCGCGGCGGCCTTCACGGGGCTGGCCTACGTGACCGGGCACCGCGTGCTCGCCGAGTACCTGCTGCTGGTGCGGTTCCCGGCGGCGGCCGAACTGACGGTGTTCTGCGGGTCGCTGGTCGGTGCCGCCCTGGGATTCCTCTGGTACAACTCGTACCCGGCGGACATCTTCATGGGCGACGTCGGATCGCTCGCCCTCGGCGCCGCGCTGGGCACGGTGGCGATCCTGATCAAGCAGGAGCTGCTGCTGCTGATCGTCGGCGGCGTCTTCGTCATCGAAGCGCTCTCCGTGATCATCCAGGTCGTGTCGTTCAAGCTGACCGGCCAGCGGGTGTTCCGGATGGCGCCGCTCCACCATCACTTCGAGCTGGTCGGCTGGAGCGAGCCGAAGGTGATCACCCGGTTCGTGATCGTCGGCATCATCTTCGCGCTCTTCAGCCTGACGACGCTGAAGCTGCGGTGAGGTGACACGGACCGCCGGCGCGGGATGCGGGCATGAGCGAGTTCAGCGTGGCGGGACGGCGGGTGACGGTCGTCGGCGCCGCCCGCAGCGGCATCGCGGCCGCCGAGCTGCTGCGGGCGCGCGGCGCCCGGGTGACGCTCACCGACCTGCGGCCGGCGATCGACGAGGGCGCCCGGCTCGAGCGCCTCGGCGTGACGCTGGCGCTCGGCGGCCATCCGGCGGGGCTGTTCGACCGGTCGGACCTGATCGTGCTCAGCCCGGGCGTGCCGGGCGATCGGCCCGACCTGGCGCGCGCGCGCGCCGCCGGCGTGCCGGTGATCGGGGAGCTGGAACTGGCGTCGCGCTGGCTGCAGGGACGCGTGATTGCCGTCACCGGCACGAAGGGCAAGTCGACGACGACCGCCCTCATCGGCCGGATCCTGCAGGCGGGTGGGCGCGCGGCGGTGGTCGGCGGCAACATCGGCGTTCCGCTGAGCGCGCAGGTGGCGGGTTCGACGGCGTCGACGATCCACGTGGTCGAGACGAGCAGCTTCCAGCTCGAGGAGACCGAGACGTTCCACCCGTGGATCGCGGTGCTGCTGAACTTCTCGACGGACCACCTCGATCGGCACGGCACGGTCGAGGCGTACGCGGCGGCGAAGCGCCGGATCTTCGCGAACCAGACCCCCGCCGACTGGGCGGTGGTGAACGCGGATGACCCGGCGGTGCTGGCGATGGCGGCGGGCGGGCGGGCGCCGGTCGTGCGGTTCGCGCTGGACGCGCCGCTCGCCGACGGGTTCGTCGTCGGGGATGGGTGGATCGTGCGGGTCGAGCGAGACGCGGCGACGCCGCTCGTGCCGCTCTCGGCGATCCACCTGATCGGCCGGCACCTGGTGAACGACGTGCTGGCTGCCGTGGCCGTCGGGACGATCGCGGGCGTGCCGGCCGCGGCGATGACGGCGGCGATCGACGGGTTCGCCGGTCTCGAGCACGCGATGGAGCGGGCGGGAACGGTCGGCCGCGTCCGGTTCGTGAACGACTCGAAGGCGACGAACATCGAGGCCGCGCGGCGGGCGATCGAGAGCGTCGAGCGCGGGCTGGTGCCGATCCTGGGCGGGCGCTTCAAGGGCGGCGACTTCCGCGGGCTGCGGGACGCGCTGGCCGGGCGGGCGCGGGCGGTGGTGGCGATCGGCGAGGCGGCGCCGCTCGTGCGCGAGGCCCTCGGCGATCTGCTGCCGGTGCACGACGCGGGATCGATGGACGAGGCCGTGCGGGTGGCGTTCGAGGCGGCCGGGCCGGAGGGGACGGTCCTGCTCGCGCCGGCCTGCGCCAGCTTCGACATGTTCAGGGATTACGCGGAGCGGGGACGGCGGTTCAAGGAGGCGGTGGCACGGCTCGCGGACCCGGCCGGTCCGTGAGCGGTGAGCAGTCGTCAGTCGGCCTGTCGCGGTGAAGAGCTCGCTGCTGGGAACGCAGGCTGCCCCGGCCTGCGAAGCGGGTGTCTCCACCCCGGGCTGACTGATGACTGCTGACTGCTCACGGCTGCACGCCCCGGCAGCGGTCGCCGCACGGCGCCGCCTCCGGCGCGTGACGGCGCACGGTCCGGGACGCAGACCATGTTTCGGGTGCAGGGACCCGGGGCTTTAGGCCCGGGACGCGGGAACCTATGGCGCGCAAACTGAAGTCCGACAAGATCCTGTTCATGGCGACGCTGCTGCTCATCTGCGTCAGCGTGGTCATGGTCTACAGCGCGTCGGCCGTGTACGCGATGGACAAGTACGGCGAGCCGTACTTCTTCCTCGTGCGGCAGGCCATGTGGGCGGCGCTCGGCATGGCCATGCTCGGGATCGTGATGCGGGTCGACTACCGGCTCTACAAGCAGCCCGTGGTGATCTGGACCGCGCTCGGCGTGGTCGCCCTCGCGCTGGTGGCCGTCCTCTTCAGCGCGCCGATCAACAGCGCCCGCCGCTGGTTCGGCTTCGGCGGCATCGGCGTCCAGCCGTCGGAGCTGGCGAAGCTGGCCGCGATCCTCTTCATCGCCGCGCTGCTCGAGCGCCGGATGCACCGGATCGACGAGATCTCCTACTCGCTGCTGCCGATCGGCGTCGTCCTCCTGGTGCTGGTGGTGCTGATCCTGCTGGAGCCGGACTTCGGCACGGCGATGTCGCTGGCGATCATCGCGGCCGTCATGGTCTTCGCCGCGGGGCTGAACTACCGCTACATCTTCGGCACGCTGCTCGCCAGCCTGCCCATCATCTATATCGTGCTGATGGGGGCGGCGTACCGGCGGCGCCGGCTGCTGGCCTTCCTCAACCCGTGGGGCGACCCGCTCGGCGACGGGTTCCAGATCATCCAGTCGCTCATCGCCGTCGGCACCGGCGGCGTCTTCGGCCGCGGGCTGATGGGCGGCGTGCAGAAGCTGTTCTACCTGCCGGAGCCCCACACCGACTTCATCTATGCGGTGGTCGGCGAGGAGCTCGGCCTGGTCGGCGCCACCGCCGTCCTGATCTGCTTCTGCGTGATCGCCTGGCGCGGCCTCCGGGTCGCCCTGCGCGCGCCGGATGCGTTCGGCTCGCTGCTGGCGCTCGGCCTGACGACGATGATGGCGGTGCAGGCGTTCGTGAACATCAGCGTCGTGATCGGGCTGATGCCGACCAAGGGGATCCCGCTGCCCTTCGTGAGCGCCGGGGGATCGTCGCTCGTGATCAACCTCGTCGGCATGGGCATCCTGCTGAACGTGTCGCAGCAGGCCACCGGGACGTGAGCCGCGCGGGTGAGCATGCGGGAGCCGTGGCGGATGGAAGGCGATGAACACGAGCGGACGCGCAGCGCTGCGGGTGATCGTGGCCGGCGGCGGCACGGGCGGCCATCTGTACCCCGGCATCGCCGTGGCGCGCGAACTGCTGCGCCGCGAGCCGGACGCGCAGGTGAGCTTCGCCGGCACGGCGCGGGGCCTCGAGGCGCGGGTGATCCCGCGCGAAGGCCTGGCGCTCGACCTCATCCGGAGCGGCGGGCTGAAGGGGAAGTCGATCGGCGCCCGCCTGCGCGGCCTGGCGCTGCTGCCGGCGAGCGCGATCGACGCGGCGCGGCTGCTGGCACGGCGCCGGCCCCACCTCGTGGTGGGCGTCGGCGGGTACAGCTCGGGTCCGGTCGTGCTGCTCGCGGCGCTGCGCGGCATCCCGACGCTGCTGCTGGAACAGAACGCGGTCCCCGGCCTGACCAACCGGCTGCTGGCCCGCGTCGTCGACGCGGCCGCGGTGACCTACGACTCGTCGTTGCCGTACTTCGGCGCGAAGGGGTTCGTCAGCGGCAATCCGGTGCGCGCCGGCTTCTTCGCGCAGGAGGACGGACACGCGCATGACGAGCGGCCGGGGCAGCCGGCGAGGGTGCTGATTCTTGGGGGCTCCCAGGGGGCGCACGCGATCAACCTGGCCGTGGTGGCGGCGGCGCCGCGCCTGGCGGCCGCCGGGCCGTCCCTCGCGCTCACGCACCAGACGGGTGCGGCGGATCTGGAGCTGGTCCGCGAGGGCGTCGGGCGCGCCGGCCTGGTCGCCCGCGTGGAGCCGTTCCTGCACGACATGGAGCGGGAGATGGGGAGCGCCGATCTCGTCGTGAGCCGCGCCGGTGCGACGACGCTCGCGGAGATCACCGCGGCG
Source organism: Acidobacteriota bacterium (assembly GCA_028876655.1). GTDB lineage: Bacteria > Acidobacteriota > Vicinamibacteria > Vicinamibacterales > CAVVIG01 > JAGWRA01. Next base: position 27,877 of record JAGWRA010000119.1, read on the forward strand.
GGCCGTCCGTCGATCCTGGTGCCGCTGCCGACCGCGACCGACGACCACCAGCGGAAGAACGCGGAGGTGCTGCAGCAGGCCGGGGCCGCCGAACTGCTGCCCCAGCGGGAGATGACCGGAAAGGTGCTCGCCGACCGCGTGCTCGCGCTTGCGGCCGATCCGGCGCGGCGCCGGCGGATGGGACGGGCGGCGGCCGGACTCGCGCGGCCCGACGCAGCCCGGCTGATCGCCGATCGCGCGATCGCGCTGGCGGCCGGCCGCCGGGAGCGGTAACGGTGCTGGGACGGACGCGGCGCGTGCACTTCGTCGGGATCGGCGGATCGGGAATGAGCGGCATCGCCGAGCTGCTGGCGAACCTGGGCTACGTGGTGAGCGGCTCGGACGCGAAGCGGACGGCGGTCACCGAGCGCCTGGGCCGGCTGGGCGTGCAGGTGTTCGAGGGGCACGCGGCGGCGCAGGTCGGCGACGCGGACGTCGTGGTGGTGTCGTCGGCGGTCCGTGCCTCGAACCCGGAGGTCGTCGAGGCCGGACGCCGGCAGATTCCGGTGATTCCGCGGGCGGAGATGCTCGCGGAGCTGATGCGCCTGCGGTTCGCCGTCGCGGTGGCCGGCGCGCACGGAAAGACGACCACGACGTCGATGATCGCGCTGGCGCTCGAGCACGCCGGACTCGATCCGACGGCGGTGATCGGCGGGCGGCTCAGCAGCTTCGGCGGGCCCGCGCGGCTCGGCGGCGGTGAGCTGATGGTCGCCGAGGCCGACGAGAGCGATCGGTCGTTCCTGAAGCTCTATCCGACGATCGCGGTCATCACCAACGTCGACCGCGAGCACCTCGAGAGCTACGGGAGCTACGAGGACCTGCAGCGGGCGTTCGCGGACTTCGCGAACAAGGTGCCGTTCTACGGCGCCGTCGTGGCGTGTGCCGACGATCCTGGGCTGCAGCCCGTGCGGCCGCTGGTGACCCGGCGGCTCGTGACCTACGGCCTGACGTCGGGGGATGCCGACCTGGCGGGCGCCGACGTCGTGCTGGAGGCGGAGGGTAGCCGGTGCGCCGTGCTGCGGCGATCGCGCGGCGCCGCGGGGGAGGTCCGGCGGCTCGGGACGCTGCGGCTGGGCGTCCCCGGCCGGCACAACGTGCTGAACGCGCTGGCGGCGGTGGCCGTCGGCCTCGAGCTGGATGTGCCGTTCGAGCGGATGGCCGCCGGGCTCGCGGAGTTCCGGGGCGTCGAGCGCCGGTTCGAGCGGCGCGGCGAGGCGGCCGGCGTCCTGGTGATCGACGACTACGGCCATCACCCGGCCGAGATCGCCGCCGTGCTGGCGACCGCGCGGGCGCTGGGCCGGCGGATCGTGGTGGTGTTCCAGCCGCACCGCTACACGCGGACGGCGCGGCTGCTGGACGAGTTCGGGCCCGCGTTCACCGGCGCCGACGCCGTCGTGCTGACCGACATCTACGGGGCCGGCGAGGATCCGTTGCCCGGGGTGACGGTCGACGCGCTGGCGGGCGCGGTCCGGCGGGTGGTCCGGGTGCCGGTGGACGTGGTGCCGAGGGTCGAGGACGTCGCCGCGGCGGTCGCGGGCCGCGTGCGGCCGGGCGATCTGGTGATCACGCTCGGCGCGGGATCGATTGCCGGCGTGGCCGACCAGGTGCTGGCGGCGCTCGCCGGCCGGAAAGAGATGCCGTGAGCGATCGACAGCGATGGACGCGCGGGGCGGCCGGGGACGGGCCATGCCGGTAGCCGTCCAGGCCGACAAGCGCTTCCACCGCGCGCGGACGCGGCCGGTGCGGCGGCGCCTGTGGCAGCGGCCGTGGGCGCGCGTCCTGCGCGACGTCACCGTCGGGATCGCGGTGCTCTACCTGGGCTATCGCGGCGTGACGGCGGCGACGCATACGCCGCTGCTGTCGATCCGGCGGATCGTCGTCCAGGGGAACGAGCGGCTGTCGACCGGCGAGGTGGACACGATCCTGGCCGGACTGGAGGGGCGGAACATCCTGGACGCCGACCTCTCGACCTGGCGGCGCCGGTTGCTCGATTCGGCGTGGGTCCAGGACGCGACGCTGCGGCGGGCCCTGCCGTCCACCGTGGAGGTGCAGATCGTCGAGCGGCAGCCGATCGGGATCGCGCGGCTCGGCGACGACCTGTACCTCGTGGACGCCGACGGCACGATCATCGATGCCTACGGGCCCAACTACGGCGATCTGGATCTGCCGATCATCGACGGGCTCGGCGGGACGGCGGAGGAGGGGAGCGTGGACGCGTCGCGTGCGGCGCTGGCGGCCGATCTGCTGGCGGCCGTGCGGTCGCGGCCCGAGCTGGCGCGGCGCATCTCTCAGATCGACGTCAGCGACGTCCGGGACGCGGTGGTGATCCTGTCGGGCGACCCGGCGCGGCTCGAGCTCGGCGAACGGGACTTCCTGCAGCGCCTGCAGTCGTACCTGGAGATGGCGCCGACGCTGAAGGGGCAGGTGGGGGCGATCGACTACGTGGACCTGCGGTTCGCGCCGCGGATCTACGTGCGGCCGGTCGCGGCACCGAAGGGATCGAAGGCTCGCACGGCAGACGGGCCGCGCCCGTAGCGGGCCGGCGGGGAGCGAACCAGGGGACCGGCTGGCGCAGGGGCGCCGGCCGCTGAACGCCGGAGGCACCGTGACACGCAAGGAACGGTATCTGGTCGGGCTCGACGTCGGCACGTCGAAGATCGCCGCAATCGTGGGCGAGATGCTCGAGGGCGAGGGTGTGGACATCGTCGGCATCGGGGTCGCCGAATCCCGCGGCATCCGGCGCGGCGTGGTCGTGAACCTCGAGGCGGCGGTCGACTCGATCAAGAAGGCGATCGAGGAGGCCGAGCTGATGGCGGGCATCGAGATCGACTCGGTGCACCTCGGCATCGCCGGCCCGCAGCTGAAGGGCTTCAACAGCCGCGGCGTCATCGCGGTGGCCGGCAAGAACCGCGAGATCTCCCGCGACGACGTCCGGCGGGCGATCGATGCGGCGAAGGCGGTGTCGCTGCCGAGCGGCCGGGAGATCCTGCACGTGCTGCCGCAGGACTTCGTCGTCGACGAGCAGGACGGGATCGGCGCCCCGGTCGGCATGACCGGCGCGCGGCTCGAGGTGAACGTCCACATCGTGACCGGCAGCCAGACCTCCACGCAGAACATCGTGGCCTGCGTGAACCGGGCCGGCGTGAACGTGCTGGAGACGGTCACCGAGCAGCTGGCGGCGAGCGAGGCGGTGCTGACCGACGACGAGAAGGAGCTCGGTGTGGCGCTGGTCGACATCGGCGGCGGCACGACCGACATCGCGATCTTCGAGCACGGGAGCCTGTGGCACACGGCGGTGGTGGGCGTCGGCGGCGATCACTTCACCAACGACATCGCCGTCGGCCTGCGCACGCCGATTCCCGACGCGGAGAAGGTGAAGCGGAAGAGCGGGTGCGCGCTGTCGGCGATGGTCGACGAGGACGAGACGATCGAGGTCGCCAGCGTCGGCGGCCGCAAGCCGCGCGTGATGGCGCGTCGCATCCTGTCCGAGATCCTGCAGCCGCGCGCCGAGGAGATCTTCCATCTCGTCTGGGACGAGATCCGGCGCGCCGGGTACGAGCGGTCGCTGAACTCCGGCATCGTGCTGACCGGTGGTGGCGCGATTCTCGAGGGGATGCCGGAAATCGCGGAGCAGATCTTCGATCTGCCGATCCGGCGCGGCTGCCCGGTCGGCGTGGGCGGGCTGGCGGACCACGTGAACAGTCCGGCGTTCGCCAGCGGCGTGGGACTGGTGCTCTACGGCTATCGGAATCTCATCGGGGAAGCGGCGCGCACCCCGGTGGGCGTGGGCGCGCTCGGCCGCGTGGCCGGGCGGCTGCGCGGCCTGTTCAAGGAATTCTTCTGATCGCATCGGAACGGCAGGGAGGCACTGAATGGCGGATCCGCACGACGACACACGGGCGGCTGAGGAGCGCAGGCGCGAGGCCCTCAGACTGAAGCTGGAGGAGGAGGGGAGCGCCGGCGCGCGGATCAAGGTGGTCGGCGTCGGCGGGGGCGGGTCGAACGCCGTGAACCGCATGGTGCAGGTCGGCCTGGACGGCGTGGAGTTCCTCGTCGCCAACACCGACACGCAGGCACTGCACATCAACCGGGCACCGGTCCGGCTGCAGATCGGCAGCAAGCTGACGAAGGGGCTCGGCGCCGGGGCCGATCCGAACGTCGGCCGCCAGGCCGCGCTCGAGGATACCGACAAGCTGATTCAGGCGCTCGACGGGGCCGACATGGTGTTCGTGACCGCCGGCCTGGGCGGCGGCACCGGCACCGGCGCGGCACCCGTGATCGCCAGCCTCGCCAGCGAGCTCGGCGCCCTGACGATTGCGGTCGTCACCAAGCCCTTCAAGTTCGAAGGCAGGAAGCGGCTGCTCCAGGCCGAACGCGGGCTGGAGGCCCTGCGCGACTGCGTCGACACGGTGATCACGATCCCGAACGAGCGGCTGCTGACGATCATCGACCGGACCACCCCGCTCACCGACGCGTTCGCCACCGCCGATGACGTGCTGCGCCAGGCCATCCAGGGGATCTCCGACCTGATCCTCGTGCCGGGCCTGATCAACCTCGACTTCGCCGACGTGAAGACCATCATGGCCGGCATGGGCGTCGCCATGATGGGCACGGGGATCGCCGAAGGCGAGGAGAAGGCGGTGGACGCCGCGCGCAAGGCGATCTCGAGCCCGCTGCTCGAAGGCGCGTCGGTGCAGGGCGCCCGCGGGGTGATCATCAACGTGACCGGTGGCCCGGACCTGTCGCTGCTGGAGGTGAGCGAGGCCTCGTCGATCGTGCAGGAAGCCGCCGACGAAGACGCCAACATCATCTTCGGTGCCGTCGTCGATCCGTCGCTGAAGGGGCGCGTGAAGATCACGGTGATCGCCACCGGCTTCGCCGACGGCCGCCCGGCGAGCCGCCCGTCGGCGTCCGCCCTGCAGACGCCGATCGACCTGCAGAACTACGCCGATCACGCGCGGATGCGCGCCGAGGCGCCCGACGCGGCCGCGGCCACGCCGCGACTGTCGATCTCGCGCCGCCCGCCGATCGAACTGCCGCTGGCCGCCGCCGCCAACGGCGGGCCCGGTCCGGAGTTCGCTCCGGTCGAGCCGGTCGAGGGCGACCTCGATCTGCGGTCGCCCTTCGACGTGCCGGCCTTCCTGCGCCGGCCGAATGAGTCCTGAGCCGCCCGGGCCACGGGGAGCGTCGCGCCGGCGCTCCCCCGCCGCGGTCGCCGCACCCCCGTGCCGCCCCTGGTCCGCCACCGCGCGTGATAGAGTAGAAAGATCCACGGCACACGCGATCGACGCCGCCGGAGGCTGAGTTCGACCGTCAGCCTCGGCGGATCGGTGCGGCCGGCAGCAACCCATGGCAGGCAAGCAGCACTGGCAGCAACGGGAGCGCGCACGGGACATCCTTTCCCGCGAGGTCGGCTTCGTGCAGAAGCCGCACGGCGGCCGCCTGCGCGTGGCGCTGGCGTTTCCCAATACCTATTACGTCGGGATGTCGAACCTCGGCTTCCAGACGGTCTACCGCCTGTTCAATGCCGACCCGGACGTCGTCTGCGAGCGGGTGTTCCTGCCGCCCAAGCAGGAACTGGCCGCGATCGCCGCCTCGGGCACGCCGCTCGTCACGCTGGAATCGCAGACGCCGGTCGCCGACTTCGATATCCTGGCCTTCTCCGTCTCGTTCGAGTGGGACTACACCAACGTCCTGACGCTGCTCCGGCTGGCGGGCCTGCCGTGGCGGGCCGCCGAGCGGGGCGAGCACCATCCGCTGGTCGTCGTCGGCGGTGCCGTGACCTTCGTGAACCCGGAACCGCTCGCGCCGTTCGCCGACGTGATCGCCGCCGGCGAGGGCGAGGTGCTGATTCCGGCCCTGCACCGGGCGATGGCCGCCGCCGCCGACCGGGCCGACCTGCTGCACCGGCTGGCCGCGGAGCCGGGCTTCTACGTGCCGTCGTTCTACGACGTCCAGTGGAATCCCGACGGGACGATCGCCGCGTTCGTCCCGCGGCCGGGCACCGGCGCGCCGCTGCCCGTCCGGAAGGCGGCTTTGAAGGCCACCGAGAGCTGCGAGCCGCCGTCGACCACCATCTTCACGCCCGACACCGAGTTCGGCTCGCGGCTGCTCATCGAGGTGGTGCGCGGGTGCGCGAACCTGTGCCGGTTCTGCTGGGCCGGCTACAACTACCTGCCCGTGAGACCGTTCCCCGCCAGCCGGATCCTGGAACTGGCCCGGGCGGCACGCGGACACGCCACGCGCGTCGGCCTGGTGTCGATCGCCCTCTGCGACCATCCGGAGATCGAGCACATCCTGTCCGGCCTGCACGACCTCGGGTACTCGATCAGCCCGGCCTCGCTGCGGCTCGACGACCTCACCGAGCCGATCGTCCGGCTGCTGCGCGCCAGCGGCGAGCGGACGATTACCATCGCCCCCGAGACCGGGTCGGATCGCCTCCGCCGCGTGATCAACAAGACGGTGACGAACGACGAGATCCTCGACCGCGCCGACCTGATCTTCGCGAACGGCATCGAGAACCTGAAGCTCTACTTCATGATCGGCCTGCCGACGGAGACCGACGAGGATCTGGTGGCCATCCGCGACCTGACGCGGCAGATCCGCGACCGGATGCTGCGCCACGCCCGCCCGCGCGGCGCGATCGGCCGGATCGTGGGCAGCGTGAACCCCCTGGTCCCCAAACCGGGCACCGCATACCAGTGGCTGCCGATGGCCTCGCCGGCCGAGATCGATCAGAAGATCAAGCGGCTGCGCGAGCTGACGGCCGATCTCGACAACGTCTACTTCAACATCAAGTCCGAGCGACACTCGTACTACCAGGCGCTGCTGTCGCTCGGCGACCGCCGCGTGGCGCCCGTCATCGAGGCCGCAGAGCGCAACGGCGGCCAGTGGCGCGCCGCCGCCGCCGAGGTGGCTGTCGACGGCGACTTCTACGTGTTCCGCGACCGGAGCCACGACCGTGTGCTGCCGTGGGACATCATCGACGGCGGCATGAAGGCCTCCTTCTTCCGGGCGGAGTTCGACAAGAGCACCCGCGCCGAATGGACACTGCCGCCCAAGCGCCAGCGCGAGAATGCGCGGCACCTGCCGACGCTCGGCTGACGCGGCGACACCGGCGCCGTTTGGGCCCGGGTTCCGATCCGGCCGCCACCGGCGCGCCGATCACCCCGCGACGGATGCCCGCTCTTCGTACTCCTGATACGCCTCCAGCACGACCTGCCGGATGCGCTCCTGCGCCGTCGCGTCGGAGACGGGGCGCAGCAGGGCGAAGCTGCGGCGCTCGCCGTTCACGGAGTACTGGCGCGCGGGAAACGTGACGTTGCGGCCGCCGCCGCCGCGCCGCTCCCAGATGCCGAAGCCGACGAGCTTGAGTCCGCCCAGCGGACCCTCGGTGAAGTGCAGTTCGGCGTCCGCCAGCTTGCCGGGCGGGTTGCCGGACAGGTTGGGCACGATCGTGACCGTCATGGTTGCCTCCTGCGGTTGCACCGATCTGGAAGGCAAGCGACGTGCCCTCCACGCCCGAACGGCACCAGGGCGGCAACTCTCTGACCGTGAGCGGGTTCGGGGCGACACGACCGGGCGGTCGCCCGTTCCGCGGGCCGCGGTCCGCTGCGGTGTCAACCGGGGTTGCGGCCTGGCGTGCCGGAAGTGGACGCGCGAGGCCCCGAGGGCCGGAATCGGGCCGGGTTCCCGGGTGACGTGCCGGCCCGGCGCCGCAACGGTGGTTGCCCGCGCGGGGGCATGATGGAAACGGGAGTTGTCATGGCCATGCCAACGTTGCCGGAGGCAGCGGACGGGTTCGAGTGGCGGGAAGTGTCGTGGGGCGCCGCCCTGCGGTGCGAGCCGCTGGCGCGCGGCGCCGATCACCTCTTCACCACGCGGCCGCTGGCGCTCCCGGCCGACCCTGCGGCCTGGGCGTCGCTGGCCGAGGCGCTCGGGCTTCCCACGAGCGCACTCGTCCGCCTGCAGCAGGTGCATGGCGCCGACGTGTTCATCCGGCGCCGTGGCGATGTCCGGGCCCCGGACACCCCTTGCGCCGACATCGTGATCAGCGACGACCCCGAGCTGGTGCTCGTCGTTCAGGCGGCCGACTGCGTCCCGCTGCTGCTGGCCGACCGGCAGGGCCGGGCGGTGGCGGCCGCGCATGCCGGCTGGCGTGGTGCCGCCGCCGGCGTGCCGGCGGTGGCGGTCCACGCACTGGCCGGAGCATTCGGCGTGCCGGCGTCGGACCTGGTCGCTGCGATCGGCCCGAGCATCGGTCCGTGCTGTTATCAGGTGGGGCCCGAGGTGCGTGCCGCCTTCCTGGCGGCGGGCCACGCCCCGGCGGCGGTGGCGCGCTGGTTCGTCTCGCGCGGGGCGGCGGGGTCGCCGGCTCCGGGCCTGCACGCCCAACCTGACGGCCCCGATCGGTGGCAGCTCGACCTGCAGCGGGCGGTCTTCGATCAGCTCGTGGCGACGGGTGTCCCTGCGGCGGCGGTGCACACCGCGGGGCTCTGCACCGCGCACCACGACCGGTGGCTTTGTTCGTACCGGCGGGACGGGGCGGCGGCCGGGCGCATGGCCGGGGCCATCCGGGCCGGGAGAACCAGGGGAGCGTGAGGGCCGGCGGGGGTCAGCGCGCGCCGGCGGCGCCGTTGGTGGCGGCCTGATCCATGGCGAGGTTGGCCAGCCGGTCGGCGTCGCGGTTCTTCGTGCGCGGCACGTGCTCGAAGACGACGCGGCCGATCCGATGGACGAGCATCCGCGCCTCGCCGTGCAGGGGCGCCAGCCCGGCGTTCTTCACGCGGTACTCCCCGCGCATCTGCTTCACCAGCAGCTCGGAGTCGGACCGGATGCGCAGGGTGCCGGTTCCGTGCTCGAGAGCCCACTGCAGCGCGGCCAGCAGCCCGCGGTACTCGGCGACGTTGTTGGTGGCGATGCCGACCGACGCGTGGAACTCCTCGACGAGCGCACCGTCCGCATCCTCGATCCGCACGCCGTAACCCGCCGGTCCTGGATTCCCGCGCGACCCGCCGTCGATGTACGCCGTGATCACTGCACGGCCTCGTTCGCCACCGCGTCGGTGACGCCGGCGAAGTACAGGATGCGCCGGCAGCTGTCGCACTGGATGATGGCGTCGTTGCGGCGGATGGAGTTGAACACCTGCGGGCGCATGCGGACGTGGCAGATCGTGCAGATGCCGTCGCGCGCCTCGGCCACGGCAATCCCCTTGCGCTGGCGGGCCAGCTGCTCGAAGGTGGCGACCAGCCGGGCGTCGATCCCGCGGACCAGCTCTTCGCGCGCGGCCGAGGCCTTCGCCAGTTCGGCCTCCCAGGCGGCCACTTCCTCGTCCAGCACGCGGCGCTCGGCCTTCACGGCCTGCTGCTCGGCGGCCAGCGCGCGTTCGGCCTCCTTGACCGTCGCATTCAGCTGGTCGGCCTCGAGCATCAGCTCGAGGATCCGGTCCTCCATCGCTTTCACTTCGGTCTCGGCGACCTCGATCTCCTTCTGCATCGCCTGGTACTCGCGGTTGGTCTTCACCTCCATCAGCTGTCCCTTGAACTTCGACAGCCGTCCCTGGATGACCGCCATCTCCTTCTCCACCTCGCGTCGCGCCTGCTGGCTGGCCGCCAGGAGGCCCTTCGCGGCATCGAGGGCCCCCTGGGCCTGGTCGATGCGGCTCTGCAGGGCCTGCGCCCGTTCGGGCTGCTCGGCGATCCGCCGGCGGTCGGCGTCGGCGGTGGATTCGAGTTGCTGGAGGCGGATGAGGCGTTCGAGGTCAGGGAGCATGGTGATGGCTCAAACAGAAAGGGCCCCGCGCAGCGGGGCCCTGGGATGGCAACGGAACCGGTGATCCGGCATGCGTGCGGGGGAGAGGTCGTGCGACATGGAACTGCGACACATTGTCGATGGCGGAGCGGCGCCGCGTCAACCCGCCTTCGCGCCGCTGATACCCGGGCGCTTCGGCGAGGCAGGCCCGCCTTCGCGCCGCTGATACCCGGGCGCTTCGGCGGGGCGGGCCCGCCCGGTCGCCGCTGGCCCGATCCGGAGCGTGAGCGACGGCAGCGCATGGGGGCGGGGCCCCATGCGCGCGGACGTGTTCCGCAGGAAACGCGCCACTGGCGCGTTTCCATGCGCACTTGACCGTCGCTGGCACACGCTCGGTCAAGTGCGAAGCGGAAGCTTGGTGGGCCCACCAGGATTCGAACCTGGGACAGGCCGGTTATGAGCCGGCGGCTCTGACCGCTGAGCTATGGGCCCGGGGTTGCCCTACCGTCCTTCCAGGAACGCGCGCAGCTTGCGGCTCCGGGACGGGTGGCGCAGCTTGCGCAGCGCCTTGGCCTCGATCTGCCGGATCCGCTCGCGGGTGACCGCGAAGCTCTGACCGACCTCCTCGAGGGTGTGCTCGCTGCCGTCGCCGACGCCGAAGCGCATCTTGATGACCTTCTCCTCGCGGGGGGTCAGCGTCTTCAGCACCGACTCGGTCTGTTCCTTCAGGTTCAGGTTGATGACCGCTTCCGACGGGGAGACGACCTGCCGGTCCTCGATGAAGTCGCCGAGATGCGAATCTTCCTCCTCGCCGATCGGCGTCTCGAGCGAAATCGGCTCCTGCGCGATCTTCAGGACCTTGCGGACCTTCGAGACGGGGATGTCCATCCGCTTGGCGATCTCCTCGGACGTCGGCTCGCGGCCGATCTCGTTGAGCATCTGGCGCGAGGTGCGCACGATCTTGTTGATG
>JAGWRA010000120.1 GCA_028876655.1 Acidobacteriota bacterium
GACCACGTCCGACTACGACCGTGAGAAGCTGCAGGAGCGGCTGGCCAAGCTGGTCGGCGGCGTCGCGGTCATCAAGGTCGGCGCGGCCACCGAGACCGAGATGAAGGAGAAGAAGGCCCGCGTCGAGGACGCCATGCACGCCACGAAGGCGGCCGTCGAAGAGGGCATCGTGCCGGGCGGCGGCGTCGCGCTGCTCCGCGCGGGCAAGGCGCTCGCCGCGCTGAAGCTGCACGGCGATCAGCAGATTGGCGTGAACATCATCGCGCGGGCCATCGAGGAGCCGCTGCGCTGGATCACCACCAACGCGGGCCTCGAGGGCTCGATCGTCGTCCAGAAGGTGAAGGAGATGAAGGCCGAGGAAGGCTTCAACGCCCTCACCGAAACCTACGAGGACCTGGTGAAGGCCGGCGTCATCGACCCCGTGAAGGTCGTCCGCTCGGCGCTCCAGCACGCCTCGTCGATCGCCTCGCTCCTGCTCACCACCGAGGCGCTCGTCTCCGAGATCCCCGAGGAGAAGAAGGAACCGGCGATGCCGGCCGGCGCCGGCGGCATGGGCGGGATGTACTAAGACGCCCGTCACGTAGAACGGAAAACGGCGAACGGAGAACGGCGAACGCCCGGCGGAAGCACTTCCGCCGGGCGTTCGTGTGTACGGAACAGGACCGGAGACTGGAGACCGGAGACTGAAGACCGGGGCCTCGTCCTACCGCAGCGTGAAGGTCAGCTCGATGGTGACCCGTACCGGAACCGGCTTGCCCAGCATCGTCCCCGGAACGAACCGCCACTGGCGCGCGGCCTTGATGGCCTCCTGATCGAGGCCGAAGGTCGGGTCCAGCGACTTGATGACGCGGACGTTCCCGACCGTCCCGTCCGGCTCGACGATGCACTCGAGCCAGACCGTCCCCTGGATCTTCGCGCGCATCGCATCGGACGTGTACTGGGGTCTGACCTCCGTGATCACGCTCGGCGGAATCAGCCCCTTCGTCCCCATCTGGTAGGCCCCGCCGCCGGTGCCGCCGCCGTAGCCCGGCCCCAGCCCGGAGCCCTGCCCCGACCCGACCCCGACGCCGGACCCGCTGCCCGCTCCGCCGCCCGTACCCGACCCTTGCGAGAAATCGGAGGCCGGCGGCAGGTTCTCGATGACGCCCGGCAGCTTCTGCACACCCGAGGCGACCGTCATCGCCGGGATGTTCACTTCCTGCGGCGGCTTCGGCGCTTCCTTCGGCTTGGGCTTCGTGGTGTCGGGCGGCTTGGCGACGGCCAGGGCGAGCTTGTCCTTGCCGGGCAGTTCCGCCTTCCGCGGCGGCTCGGCAGACCGGTTGCCGCCGCCACCACCGCCGCCGCCCGGCCCCTTCTCGGGGATCCAGACCAGCTGCGCAATCGGCTGCGGCTGCGCCGGCGGCGCCGCATCGGTCGCCGGGAACCAGCTGATCAGGAGCACGAAGACCAGGACGAGCGCGATGTGGGTGAAGAGCGCCGCGCCGACGGCCGGCCCCATGCGCTTCTCCTGCTGCTCGAACAGGAAGTCCACGGCCGGAGCATGTTCGCTGTCCAGATGGAGCGAAAGATGTCCAACACCGGGGGCAGCCGGCAGGTCGCGGGCGGCGCGTGGGTCTGTCATCTTGCGGAAACCGGGAACGATCTATTGTCGCGCACCAACTGCCGGGTCACAAGTGCAAAACGAGTGCCGTCAGACAGATGCGGACCGTTCACCGCTCGCCCAGAGCCCTGTGGCCGTCTCCTCGGCCCCCGCCCGATCGAGGACCGCCCGGACCGCCTGCGGGTCGAGACCGTAGACGTGGACGCCGAGCAGGATCGCGCCGCTCCGGATACGGTGCTGCCAGGCCTCGGCCCGATCGGCCGCCAGTCCGCAGCCGCGCAGGACCCCCGCCATGTCGCCGGCCGCATGCCCGGCCACTTCGCCGAGCTCGGCCCCCAGTGGGCCCGCGGTGACGATGGGACCGATGCCGGGCAGGACGATCGCGATGGCCGCCAGGATCTGCGCGCCGAGCTCCCCCAGCCGCGCGGCCGGACGGGAGTCCTCGATTTCCGCACCGGGCGAGCCCCCCACCTGTTCGGCGAGGGCACTCTCGTCCTGGTGGGTGCGGGCCACGATTGACAGGTGACCGCGATCGACGCCGAGGGCCCGGGCGGCGCTGGCCCCGGCCGCTGCCGCCGCGCGATCACCGTAGAGACCGAAAACGAGTGGATGAGACACGGTGTCCTTACTGTAAGCTGTCCCCGTGACGAACGGCAACTCCCGTCCGCCGGCGCCGCCGCCCCTGCCTGCCGACCGGACCGCCGACGTGCTCATCGTCGGCGCCGGGCCTGCCGGCTCGTGGGCGGCCGCCACGCTCGCGCGCCAGGGCGCCCGCGTGACGCTCTTCGATCCCAGCCATCCGCGGGAGAAACCGTGCGGCGGCGGCCTGACCCGCCGGGCGCTCGAGAAGGTCGGGCCGTTACTGGCGGCCACCCGGATTCCCGCGGTCGTCATCCGCGGCGCCACCTTCGAGCACGCGGCCGCGTCGCCCTCTCCCTACACCGTCACCTTTCCCCTCCACGCCGACGGCCCATACGACGGCACGCTGGTGGTCACGAGCCGGGCGGAGTTCGACCGGTTGCTGCTGCAGCACGCAGTGGACGCAGGGGCGCGGCTGGTCCCGTCGCGCGTGCTGAACGTCCGGACCGACACCACCGGCGCCGAGGTGGAGACCGCCGAGGGGACCTGGCGCGGGCGCGTGCTGTTCGGCGCCGACGGCGCCAACAGCCTCGTGCGGCGGCGCGTGCACGTCCCCTTCCGCCGCCACCAGCTGTCGATCGCCACCGGCTTCTTCGCGCACGGTCTCGATCACGAACAGATCCGCATCAGCTGTGTCGGATCGCCGCCCGGCTATATCTGGTCCTTTCCCCGCCCCGGCCATCTCGCCGTCGGCATCTGTGCGCAGGCCGACGCCGGCGCCTCGTCCGCCGAGCTGCGCGAGCTGACGCACGATTGGCTGGTGAACCGGGGCCTGGCCGCCGGGGCGCGGCTCGAGCGGTACGCCTGGCCCATTCCGTCGCTGCCCGAGCGCGACTGGCGGACGGCGCGCGCGGCCGGCCCCTCATGGATGCTGCTCGGCGATGCCGCCGGACTGGTGGATCCGCTGACGCGCGAAGGGATCTACTTTGCCATCCAGTCGGGCGAGTGGGCCGCCGACGCCCTGCTTTCCGGCCGGCTGGCCGACTATCAGCAGCGGCTCTCCGACGAGCTGGTGCCGGAACTCCGGCGGGCCGCCTGCCTGCGGGATGCCTTCTTCCAGCCCCGGTTCACGCGGCTGATGGTCGAAGCGCTGGCGGGCAGCCGCCGCGTCCGGGAAGTGATGGTGGAGATCATGGCGGGGACGCAGCCGTACCGCGGCCTCAAGCGGCGCCTGCTCAGGACCTTCGAGTTCGGCCTGGCCTGGCGGCTGTTCGCCATGCAGTTCGGCGTGTGAGGGATTCCGTCCTTACAGAACGACGCGCGCGTCGCCGACGCGTCGCGTGACCCGCTCGCGGTCCAGGTACTCGAGCAGCGGGATCGCGAACTTCCGTGACACGCCGAACCGCTCCTTGAAGGTGCCGACGTCGATCCGTGCGCCGGCGGGTCCCGCGTCCGCCTTCAGCTGGCGGATCTCCCCCTTCAGCCGATCGAGCGCATCGGCATGGAACAGCATCGTCCCCAGGCGGACCAGCCGGCGGCGGCGGACGAGCAGAGCCGTCATCCGTTCGGCCACGCCGGCGGCAATCCCCGCGTCTGCCGTCAGCGCCGCCCCGTCCGGCGGCTTCAGGCCGGCCGACTGATAGACGTGCTCCAGGGCGTCGTACGCCCGCTGCTCCTCTGGCGACAGTTCCAGCCGGTGCGAGGCCAGGGCCAGTCGATCGCGGCCCCCGATCCGGCCCGCGGCCACCAGCCGTCCGACGACGAGTTCGAAGACCTCCGCCGCCGGCCGCCCGGCGAGCCGCTGCCGGGCCTCCTCCCGTGGCATCCCGTCGCTGAGCGGCTGTCCGGCGTGGAAGGCGCCCACGAGTGCCAGCAGGTCGCGTTCGAGCTGTTCGATGGCGGCCGGGGCCAGCAGCCATTCGCCGGCCGTCACCACCCGCCCGGCAGCCTCCAGCCGCGCGATCAGGGCCGCCCGCTCTTCCGGCGACAGTCCGAGGCGCCGCGACAGGTCGAGGACCGGCAACCCCGCCGCCCCGCGTCCAGCGACGAGCACCTCGACTGCGCGCCCGTTGTCACGATCCCGCGTCGCCGCGTCGGCGCCGGGATCGAAGTCGAGCGCCTGCAGGCGCTCGAGGGCGGCCGCGGTACGGATGGCCGTCCGCGGCGGCTTCGGGTCCAGGATGTACCCGCCGGCCATCGTCACGGCCGGTGAGTACGCGCGCAGGATGTAGCGGTCGCCACGCTGCAGCACCGCCGGAGCCTCGAGCCGCAGCCGGACGAACGCGCGCGTCCCTGGCGGGACGTCATGAGCCCCCTCGCCTCCGCTGCGCGGGGGTCCGGCCACGATCACCCGTCCGATGCACTCGGCCGTTCCCTGGTGGAACCGGACGCGCGCACCGTGGCGCAGCCCCTTCGTCCCGGGCAGCAGCTCCAGCACGGCGTCCGCCACGCGTGTCTCCTGGAACAGGCCGGGGGTCGCCAGGACCTGTCCGCGCGCAAGGTCCGCCACCTCGACGCCGGCCACGTTCACGGCCGCCCGATGGCCGGCCGTGACCTCGCGCGCCTCGGATCCGTGCACCTGGATGCCGCGCACCTTCACGACGTGCTCCCCCGGCAGCACGGCGAGCTCGTCCTCCACCGCGAGGCGGCCCGACACCAGCGTCCCGGTCGCGACGGTCCCGAAGCCCTTCACCGAGAAGACGCGATCGATGGGAAGCCGTGCTGCGCCGGCCGCCGTCCGGCCGGGCAGCGCCCGGCCCATGGCCGCGAGCGTTTCCCGCAGGCGGTCGAGCCCCACGCCGGTCCGGGTCGAGACGTCGACGATGGGAGCGCCCTCGAGGAAGGAGCCGGCCACCAGCTCGCCCACCTCCTCGTGCACGAGCGCCAGCATCTCGGGGTCGGCCAGGTCGGCCTTGGTCACCGCCACGACGCCCGTGTGGACGTGCAGCAGCCGGCAGATGTCGAAGTGCTCGCGCGTCTGGGGCATCACCGACTCGTCGGCGGCGACGACGAGCAGGATGCCGTCGATGCCGCCGACACCCGCGAGCATGTTCTTCACGAAGCGCTCGTGCCCGGGGACGTCCACGAAAGCGACGGCGACCCCGCCGATCTCGGCGTGCGCGAAGCCGAGGTCGATCGTGATGCCCCGCTCCTTCTCTTCCTTCAGCCGGTCGGGATCGATGCCGGTCAGCGCCCGGACGAGCGTGCTCTTGCCGTGATCGATGTGGCCGGCCGTCCCGACGACGATGCTCTTGACGGCCTCAACGGCCACGCTTCTTCCCCGCCTGGCGCTCGCGCCGGCCGGGCCGCTGCTTGCGGCCCTCCCGCTTCGGCCGCGCCTTGCTGCGCCGCGCGCCGCGGCTCCGCTCGTCCCGCCGGACGCGCTCCAGGATGTCGACCAGCCCGAGATCGATCTGCCGCTCCTCGAGACTGACCCGGATGACCTGCACCTTCACGCGATCGCCGAGGCGGTACACCTGCCCCGTATTCTCGCCGTGCAGCGTGTGGCTCCCCTCGAGATAGCGATAGTAGTCGTCGGCCATCGTCGAGATGTGGACCAGCCCCTCGACGAAGTGCTCGACCAGCTCGACGAAGAGACCGAAGGCGGCCACGCCGGTGACGAAGCCCTCGAACTCGTCGCCGACCTTGTCGGCCATGAACCGGACCTTCTTCCACTGCACGAGCTCGCGTTCGGCCTCCTCGGCCCGGCGCTCCCGCTCCGAGGTGTGGCGCGCGACCTCGGGCAGCTCCTCGTCGAGGGTTTCGACCGCCTCTGCGTCGGGACGGCCCCGGCGCGCGGCGCGCAGCAGCCGGTGCACGACGAGGTCGGGATAGCGGCGGATCGGCGAGGTGAAGTGCGTGTAGCTGTCCGCCGCCAGGCCGAAATGGCCGACATTCTGCGTCGCGTAACGCGCCTTCTGCATCGTCCGCAGCATGAGCGCGGCGATCGGCTTCTCCTCGGGCTTGTCATGGATCCGACCGAGCAGGCGCTGGAAGTGGCGCGGCCGCGCCGCGCCGGGCGGCGCCGCGAGGCTGTAGCCGAAGCCCGACAGGAACTCCTCGAACTTCTCCACCTTCAGCGGGTCGGGCTCCTCGTGGATCCGGTAGATCGCCGGCAGGTCCTGCTCCTCGAGGTACGCCGCCACGGTCTCGTTGGCCAGCAGCATGAACTCCTCGATCAGCCGGTGGGCGACGTTGCGCTCGAGCGCGATGATCGCCTCCACGAGCCCGCCTTCGCCCATCACGATCGACGCCTCGTTCAGGTCGAAGTCGATCGACCCGCGGCGGCGGCGCCGGCCGTTCAGCACCTGGAACAGCTCCTCCATCAACCGGAACATCGGCACCAGGGGCTCGTAGCGCCGGGCCGCTTCGCCGTCGGGCTCCGTCAGGATCGCGTTCACGTCGGTGTACGTCATCCGCTCGCGGCTGTGGATGACCCCGTCGTGGAACTCGGACCGCACGACCTGGCCGTGCCGGTCGACCTCCATCAGGCACGACTGCACGAGGCGATCGACCTGCGGATTCAGGCTGCACAGCCCGGTCGCCAGTTCCGACGGGAACATGTGAATGGCCCGCTCGGGAAAGTAGACCGACGTCCCCCGCTCGTACGCCTCGGCGTCGAGCGCCGACCCCTCCGCCACGTAGTGCGCGACGTCGGCGATGTGGACGCCGAGCCAGTAATGACCGTTCGGCAGCTTCTCGATCGAGATCGCGTCGTCGAAGTCGCGCGCGTGCTCGCCGTCGATGGTCACGGTGACGATGGGACGGAAGTCCGTCCGCCCCTCGAGGTCCTTCGGCGTGACGTCCCTGCCCAGCCGCACCGCTTCGGCCACGGCGTCGTCGCCGTGGACGTCCGGCAGCCCGTGCTTGCGGATGATGATCTTCGTGTCGACGCCCGGGGCATCGATGTCGCCGAGGACCTCACATACCCGGCCGGCCGCGCCGCGCGTCCCGGTGGGCCACCGCGTCAGCGCCACCGCCACCATGTCGCCCGGCGTCGCCCCGCCGTCCTCGCCGGGCATCACCTGCACGTCGAGGAGAATCCGGCGGTCGAACGGCACCACGAAGCCGAGGCCGCTGTCGTCGCGCTCGTAGCGGCCGACGATCTGGGACAGACCCCGCTCGAGCACCTTGATGACGCGGCCTTCGGCCCGCCCGTCCTCCTTCATGCGCTCGATGCGCGCCACGACGCGATCGCCGTGCATGGCTTCGCCCAGCGCGCCGGACGGGATGAACAGGTCGCCCTCGAGATCGGCCGGCCGATCGGGGGACACGAAGCCGAAGCCGCCGGCGCGCGTCTCGAGGCGGCCGACGATCAGGCTCATGCTCTCGGGCAGCCCGTAGCGGTGCCCGCGGATTTCGATGAGTTCGCCCTCGGCCACGAGCATCTTCAGCAGCCGGCGCAGACTCGCCCGCTCGTGACGGGGCACGCGCAGCAGCCGCAGGAGCTCGCGGATCGCGGCGGGATGGTGAACGCGCTCGCGCATGCGCGCGAGCAACTGAGACTTGGATAACATCAGAACGTGACTATATGACAGGTCGGGACCGGGGGGCAGGGATTACCCCACCAGGACCACCTGCAGGTCCCCGACATTGGTGTCGGTGGGCCCCGTCTTCACCAGGTTCCCGAGCACGGAACAGAACTGGTAGGCGTTGTTGTCGGCCAGGAAGGAAGCCGGGGGCGCCAGGCCGGCCGCCCGGGCGCGCGCCAGCGTGGTCCCGTCGACCCACGCCCCGGCGGCGTCGGTCGGACCGTCGATGCCGTCGGTCCCCACGCTCGCCACGACGACCGGTCCGCCGAACCGGTCGAGCAACGGCAGGGCCGCCAGCGCGAACTCCTGGTTCCGCCCGCCGCGGCCGTGCCCCGTGACGTGCACGGTGGTCTCGCCCGCCGACAGGACGCAGAGCGGCCGCGGCAGCCCCGTGGCGAGGGCCAGCGCACGCCCGATGTGCGCGACGGCAGCCTCGCGCGCTTCGCCCACGACCGGAAGCTCGTGCACGCGCACGGAGTAGCCGAGCCCCAGGGCCGCCGCCCGCGCCCCCGCGAGGGCGTCCGCCCGGCCGCCGATGATCCAGGCCCCGGTGCGTGCCAGGCGTGGATCCCCCGGCTTCGGCGTCTCCTCCACCTCACCGGCAACGCCGCGTTGGAGCCAGGCGACGACACGCGAAGGATAGGCGGCGAGGCCACCGGCAGTCCGCAGGATCGCGAGCGCCTCGCCGTAGGTCGTCGGGTCCCCGACGGTCGGTCCCGAGCCAATGGCCGTCAGGTCGTCGCCGACGACATCAGAAGCGACGAAGGCCCGCACCGCGCCCGCCGTGGCGGCCGCGAGCCGTCCGCCCTTCACCGCCGACAGGTGCTTGCGGACGGTGTTGATCGCGTGGATCTCGGCGCCAGACCGCAGCAGCGCGGCGTTGGTCGCCCGAAGCTCATCGAGAGAAAGGTCCCCCGCCGGCGCCGTCAGCATCGCCGACGCACCGCCCGACAGCAGCACCACCAGGCACTCATCAGCCCCGGTCGCCGCCGCCAGGGCCAGGGCGCGCCGCCCGGCGGCCAGGCTGCCCGCATCCGGCACCGGATGGGCCGCCGCGATGAAGGTGAGCGGGGGCCCCACCGCGCCGCCGCCGGCGGGGGCCGCCACCAGCCCGTCGCGCACGCGTGCCCCGGCCGTGTCCATGAAGGCGCCAGCCATGGAGGCCGCCGCCTTTCCGACGGCCACGAGCCGCAACGGTTGCACCCAGAGCGGGTCGCGAGGGTCGAAGCCGGCCAGCGCGCGTGCGAGCAGACGCCGGCCGCTGGCCGCATCGATACCCGCACGAGCGATGCGCAGCAGATCGGCCTGGAGTGTGGAAACCGACCGGGTCAGTGGAGTTTCTTGGGGTTGGACCAGGCCGAGAGGCCGGTCAGGACGTCAATCTTGCGGAGCAGCTGGCTGAGGACTTCGTCGCCGTTCTCGCGGCCGCAGAGCTGTTCGAGCTGGCCGATGATCCTCGTGATGGCCTGCTCCACGTCTCTGATGGCGCGCTCGGAATAGTAGGGACGCTGTCGTGCGAGGTACTGGCGCTGTTTGAGGAACTCTTCGCGGTAGAAGTCCGTACGGCTGAGCGGAACCGAAGGGCCCGCGTGGGGCGAGCCGGTCAGAACGCGAGACATCCGTGACCTCGACTGGACATGAGAACTGAGATTCAGTTTACCCGGGTCCGGCTCGACTGTCAACGCACAACTGTCAGACTAGCATGTCAGCGGCTGCTCCACGCGGCCACCAGGCCACCGATGCCCCCGACGACCATGCCGCCCACGACCACGAGACCGCACAGCCGCAAGGGAAGCAGCCAGATGGGGGCCAAGCCGAGCGCCGCCTGCACGGCCAGACCGTATTCCGCCCGCACGGCGACGAGACCGGCGAGCAGCAGCCCGATGGCGATGAGCGCCCCGACGCCGCCGTGCAGCAGCCCCTCGGTGACGAACGGGCCGCGGATGTAGGACAGGGGCGCGCCGACGAGCCGCATGATCTCCACCTCGTCCCGCCGCGCGAACAGCGCGAGGCGGACGACGATCGCGACGCTCAGCGCGCCGGCCACCGACAGCACGGTCACCAGCAGCAGCCCCACCGCCCCGACGATGCCGGCCAGCGTCACCAGGCGATCGATCCAGCGGCGGTCGTAGCGGACGTCGCTCACGCCGGCCGCCGCCCGCAGCCGGCCGGCCAGCGCGTCGACGGCCCCTTCGGTGCCGGGACCCGAGCGCAGACGGACCTCGATCGACGCCGGGAACGGATTGCCGGCCGGCTCCCCCGAGAGGCCGGCCAGGTCCGGGAAGAGCGCGGCGAA
This sequence comes from Acidobacteriota bacterium, assembly GCA_028876655.1. Lineage (GTDB taxonomy): Bacteria > Acidobacteriota > Vicinamibacteria > Vicinamibacterales > CAVVIG01 > JAGWRA01. The sequence goes on from JAGWRA010000120.1 coordinate 10,007, forward strand.
GCGCTTCTCCGCCTGGCTCTTCGACACGTAGTCGTGCGCGGCGACGAACGGGCTGGCGTCGAGCAGGTGCTCGACTGCCGTCCGCTCGGCCGGCGTCGCCTCGTCCTGGAGGTAGATGGAGAGTTCCGCGCTCCCCCGCCACGCGCCGACCAGCCGCTGCACGTTCAGCGTGACGAGCAGGAACGCGCCGAGCACGAAGAGGGCGAGCGTGATGGTCGCGATCGACAGCAGGCTGGCGCCCCGCCCGCGCCAGAGGCTCAGCAGTGCCTGTTCGAGCGAATACGCCAGGGCACCCACTCACATCACCTCGGTGACGTGCCCCTGATCGAGCGAGATCGCCCGCCGCCCCACCTGACGGATGAGCTCGCGATCGTGGGTCGCCACCAGCACGGTCGTTCCGCGGGCGTTGATCTCGCGGAAGAGATTCATGATCTCGAGCGACAGGTCGGGATCGAGGTTGCCCGTCGGCTCGTCGGCCAGCACCAGCGCCGGATCGTTCACCAGCGCCCGTGCGATGGCAATCCGCTGCTGCTCGCCGCCGGAGAGGTCCTGCGGGTAGGCGTTCATCCGGTGCTGCAGTCCCACCCACTTGAGCACCTGGAACGTCCGCCGCCGCTGCTGCACGCTCGACAGCCCGAGCACGCGCAGCACGAACGAGACGTTCTCGAGCACCGTCATCCGCGGAATCAGCTTGAAGTCCTGGAACACGAAACCGATCGTCCGGCGGTAGGCCTGCACCTCGCGGGGCCGGAGTTCGTCGAGGTTCCGACCGCTGACCGTCAGCCGGCCGTCGGAGGGGCGCTCCTCGCAGAGCAGCAGCCGCAGCAGCGTCGACTTGCCCGCGCCGCTGGGGCCGGTCAGGAACACGAACTCGCCCTTGTCGATCTGGAGGGACACGTCACGCAGCGCGTAGACGCCGCGGCGATACACCTTGGAGAGTCGATGCGTTTCGATCACGCGGTCCACGCACCCGTCAGCGGTACTCGAGGTCTGGAAGGTGGACGGAGTATAGCACAGGGAGACGCGGGCTACGGGCTGCAGGCTACGGGCTGCAGGCTACGGGCTACGGCACCCGACAATGGACGACCGAAGCCTGGAGCCTGGAGCCCGGAGCCCGTCGAATTACGATTCTGCCTCCAGCGCCTGCCTCAGCAGCGCGTTCACCCGCTTGGGATTCGCCTTGCCGCCGGTGGCGCGCATCACCTGCCCCACGAGGAAGCCGAAGGTGGCCGTACGCCCACCGCGGTACTGCGCGACGGCGTCTTCCTGCTCCGCCAGCACGCGGGCGATCACCGCGGTGATGGCCGCCTCGTCGTCGATCTGCGCCAGCCCCTCGCGCGCGACGATGGCCGCGGCCGGCTCCCCCGAGGCGAACATGCGATCGAAGACGTCCTTGGCCACCGGCCGGCTGATCTCGCCGCGCGTCACCAGCCCGATCAGCTCCGCCAGGCGCGCCTCCGGCAGCTTCGCCCGCAGCGCGTCGACGCTCCCGATCCCTTCGTCGTTCATCCGCGCCCGGACGAGGCCGAGGACGGTGTTGGCTGCCTCGCGCGGGTTCCCGCTCGCCTGCGCGGTCGCCTCGAAGTAGTCGTCCAGCCCCGGCATGCGCAGCACCAGCGTCGCCGCGTCCGTCTTCGGGAGGCCGAACTCCGCGACGTAGCGCGCCTCGCGCGCGGCCGGCAGTTCGGGCAGCGCTGCGCGGGTCGCCTCCACCCGGGCGTCGTCGATCACGAGCGGCGGCAGATCGGGCTCGGGGAAGTACCGGTAGTCGTGCGCCTCCTCTTTCGAGCGCATCGACACGGTCACCCCCGCGGCGGCATCCCACAGCCGCGTCTCCTGCGTCACCGTGCCGCCCTCCTCGAGCAGTTCGGTCTGCCGCGCGATCTCGTACTCGAGCGCCTTCTGGAGGAAGCGGAACGAGTTCAGGTTCTTGACCTCCGCCTTCGTCCCCAGCGTCGTGGCCCCGGCCGGCCGCACGGACACGTTCGCGTCGCAGCGGAGGCTGCCCTCTTCCATGTTGCCGTCGTTCACGCCAATGCGAACGAGGATGGCGCGCAGCCGCTCGAAGAAGTCGGCCGCGTCGGCCGCCGACCGCAGGTCGGGCTCGGTGACGATCTCGACGAGCGGCACGCCGCTCCGATTGAAGTCGACGTAGCTGCGCCGCGCCGCGTCGGCGAACCCCTCGTGGAGCGACTTGCCGGCGTCCTCTTCCATGTGCACGCGGGTGATGCCGACGCGCCGCGTCTGCCCGTCGCTGGTCCACTCGAGCGCGCCGTCGACCGCCACCGGCAGCTCGTACTGTGAAATCTGGTAGCCCTTCGGCAGGTCCGGATAGAAGTAGTTCTTGCGGGCGAAGATCGACCGGGACTGGATGCGGCAGCCGAGCGCGAGACCCGTGCGGATCGCGAAGTCGACCGCCTGCCGGTTCAGGACCGGCAGGGCGCCGGGCAGGCCCAGGCAGACGGGACAGACGTGGGTGTTGGGCGGCGCGCCGAACGCCGTGGAGCAGCCGCAGAAGATCTTGCTGCGCGTCAGCAGCTGCGCGTGAATCTCGAGGCCGATGACGGGCTCGTAGGACATGACGGCCGGCGCGGGCGCGGGAGGCGGCGTGGCCGGAGCGGACGGCGGCCGCCGCCCGCTCCGCTCCCCGCGGCTAGATCGTCGGGCCGGCGGCTCTCACCTCCGCCGGCACGTCCTTCTCGAACTTCTTGAAGTTCTCGATGAACATCGTCGCGAGCTTCCGGGCCTGCGCGTCGTACTCCTCGGGCTTCGCCCAGGTGTTGCGCGGCCGCAGCACCTCGGCGGGCACGTCCGGGCAGGAGGTCGGCACCTCGACGTTGAAGATCGGATCGAGCTGGTAGTGAACGCCGTCCAGCTTGCCGCTGAGCGCCGCCCGCACCATCGCCCGCGTGTAGGCGATCTTCATCCGGCGGCCGGTGCCGTAGGCGCCGCCCGTCCAGCCGGTGTTCACGAGCCACACCGACGCGTTGTGCCTGACGATCCGCTCGCCGAGCATCTTCGAGTACACCGTCGGCGGCAGCGGCAGGAACGGGGCGCCGAAGCAGGTGCTGAAGGTCGCGCTCGGCTCGGTCAGGCCCCGTTCGGTCCCCGCCACCTTGGCGGTGTAGCCGGAGATGAAGTGGTAGCGCGCCGACTCGGGCGTGAGCCGGGCGATCGGCGGCAGGACGCCGAAGGCGTCGGCCGTGAGCAGGACGATGTTGCTCGGGTGACCGCCCTGCCCGTCGGGCACGGCGTTGGCGATGAAGTCCAGCGGATAGGCCGCGCGCGTGTTCTCGGTGAAGCTGTCGTCGTCGAGGTTGAGCTCGCGGGTCGCCGGGTCGAACACGACGTTCTCGAGCACCGTGCCGAACCGCTGCGTGGTCGAGTAGATCTCGGGCTCGGCCTCCGCCGACAGGCGGATCGTCTTGGCGTAGCAGCCGCCCTCGAAGTTGAAGACGCCGTGGTCGCTCCACCCGTGCTCGTCGTCGCCGATCAGCATGCGGTCCGGCGAGCTCGACAGCGTCGTCTTGCCCGTGCCCGACAGCCCGAAGAACAGCGCCACGTCGCCGTCGGGTCCGATGTTGGCCGAGCAGTGCATCGAGAGGACGTCGCGCAGCGGCAGCAGGTAGTTCAGCACCGTGAAGATCGACTTCTTGATCTCGCCCGCGTACTGCGTGCCGCCGATGAGCACCACCCGCTTCGCCAGGTTGAGGACGATGAAGGTCTCGGTGCGCGTGCCGTGCTCGGCCGGGTTCGCGCGGCAGCCCGGCGCGTCGATCACCAGGAACTCGGGCCGGTGCGCGGCCAGACGGGCCGGATCGCGCTCTTCGATGAACAGGTTGCGCGCGAACAGGCTGTGCCAGGCGTACTCGGTGATGACGCGGATCGGCAGGCGGTAGTCCGGCGCGGCGCCCCCGTAGCAGTCCTGCACGTACAGATCCTTGCCCTCCAGGTACTTCAGCACGTGCCCGTGCAGCGCCTCGAACTTCGTCTCGTCCAGCGGCTGGTTCGGTCCCCACCAGATCTTCGACGCGCTCGACGGCTCGTGCACGATGAACTTGTCGTTCGGCGACCGGCCCGTGTACTGGCCGGTCCGGCAGACCAGCGGGCCCGCGGCGGCAATCACGCCCTCGTTGCGGCGGACGGCCTCTTCATAGAGGGCGGCTGCCGGCAGGTTCCAGCGGATCTGCCCGGCATGGTCGATGCCGTGCTGCCGCAGGTCGCGAAGCTGCCCCACCTCGATACTCATCCGTGACTCCCAGGTTTGGACGGGATATAGGAAGCAACCGTTAAAGGCCATCAAGAGGCCTGAGCATAACTGGCTGATCGTAGTGGCGGTGATCGTCCAAGTCAACTGACGGCCCGCCAGTTACGGCGCCGAACGGGCAAATCCCCTACCTCAGCCGGAGCCACCCGGGCTATAGTGGACCCGGAGGTCACCGCCGGGTAAACGGCCGCCGGCGGGCCGCAGTAATGACAGATAGCTCAGACCTGGATGGCATGACGCCCAAGATGGCCGCACCTGGGGCCGGCTCGACCGGTCCGGCAGCGCCGGTGACTCCCGCAGGGGCACCGGGTGGCTATACGGCCGTCCCGGCCGCCGGCGTAGGGCCTGGCCCGGCGGGCGCCCGCGATCGGACTGAAGACAACCGGCAGGCGGCCGATCTCAAGAGCCTGGTCGGCCGCGGGGCGATGGCCGAGGCCCGCGACCTGTTCTCGGGCATCGTCAAGCGCCACCAGCGCCGCGCCTCGCGCATCGCCTATCATTACCTCGGCGATGCGGCCGAGTCGGACGAGGCGGTGCAGGACGCCTTCGTGAAGGTGTTCACGCACATCGGGTCCTACCGCGAGGAACTGCCCTTCGAGGTCTGGTTCACGCGGATCCTGATCAACGGCTGTCTCGACCGCCGCAAGGCCACCGGGCGGCGGCTCCGGTGGATCACCCCGATGGGTGACACCGACGTCGACAGCCGGCCGGCGCCTCCCGCCAGCGGCGGCGGCAGCCCGGAGGGCCGCCTGCTCGCGCAGGAGCGGCAGCGGGCCATCGCCCAGGCGATCGAACGGCTGCCCGGGCGGCAGCGGACGGTGTTCGTCCTCTGCCACCTCAACGACTGCTCGCCGCGCGAAGTGAGCGAACTGACGGGATTGAAGGAGTCGACCGTGCGGGTGCACCTGTTCCGCGCGGTCCGCAAGCTGCGGAAACTTCTGGGAGGGATGCCGTGAACATGCGCGGTCGCCATCTTTCGGAAGAACGGCTCATCGAGTACTACCTCCAGCAGCGGGGCACGTCGGCGGCCGACCCCGTGTGGGGTGCGGTGGCCAGCGCCCACCTCGCGACCTGTGAGCCGTGCGCACGGCTGTACGCCGAGACGGCCGGGTTCCTCGACGCGGTGCGCGACGAGACGACCCTCCACGATGCAAGCGTCTTCAGCGAGGGCCGGCTGGCCGCCCAGCACGATCGGATCCTGCGGCGCGTCGATCCCGAGGGGCGCACGGGGCATGTGCTCTCGTTCCCCGGACGGCGCATGGTGCGGCGGATCGAGCGGGCGACCGGCTTCACGCGGCGCTGGGTGGCCGCGGCGGCGGTGGCCGGCCTGGTCGCCGGCCTGCTGCTCGGCCGGGTCGTGGATCGCTCGTTCTGGCCGGCGCCGGCCGGTCTCACGGCCTCGGCCTCCACGCCGGCTGCGTCGCTGATGGCGAGCCAGGCCCCGGCCGTCCGTCCCGCCGCACACGCGCCGGACGACGGGTTCGTGTCGGTCGATCTCTCAGACCTCGACACGCTGGGGGCGGACCACACCGTGGTCCTGCAGGCCTACGACGCCCTCACGCCCCGGGTCCAGGAAGAGGGCCTCAGCGCCTCCCGCTAGGCCTGAGCTAGGGTATACTCTCCCCGGTTCCGGCCCGCTCCCCGGGCCCGCTCCGTCTCCATCATCTCGTGTCGCCCGCGGGCGGATGCGTGCCGCGGTGTTGAGGTCATGCCCTCCGTCATCTTCAAGAAGGGGCTCGAGCTGAAGCATGCCGTCGCCGGCATCCTCGCCGAGAACTACCAGAGCCCGCTCGTCGAACAGATCAAGGCCGACGGGTTCCGCTACCGGGCGGGGCGTCTGACCATCCATCTCGCCAGCGAGTTCGGCTTCTGCTACGGCGTCGACCGGGCGGTCGACTACGCCTACCAGACGCGCAAGCGCTTTCCCGACCGCCGCGTGATCCTGGCCGGCGAGATCATCCACAACCCCCACGTGAACGAGAAGTTGCGGGCGCTCCAGATCGCCTTCCTCGGCGACCCCGGCTATGCGCTCGGCGACCTCACGCCCCAGGACGTCGTCATCATTCCCGCCTTCGGCCTGCCCACCGCGACGCTGCAGGCGCTGGATCAGCGCGGCTGTACGCTGGTCGACACCACGTGCGGGTCGGTCCTGAACGTCTGGAAGAACGTCAAGCGCTACGCGCAGAGCGGCTTCACGGCGGTCATTCACGGCAAGGCCTGGCACGAGGAGACGCAGGCGACCGCCTCCCAGGCCCTGCAGTCTCCCGGGGGGCGATTCTTCGTCGTCCTGAACCGCGAGGAAGCGGGCGTGGCCTGCGACTACATCCGTCACGGCGGCGAGGCGGCCGCCCTGCTCGACCGGTTCCGCCACGCCGTCTCCCCCGGCTTCGACCCCGACCGCGACTTCGCCCGCATCGGCCTCGCGAATCAGACGACCATGCTGATGTCGGAGTCGATGGCCATCGGCGAGATGTTCCGTGCCGCCATGCGCGACCGCTACGGCGACGAGGAACTGGAGGACCGGTTCCGGGCCTTCGATACGATCTGCAGCGCCACGCAGGACCGCCAGGACGCCGTCGCGGAACTGCTCGGCAAGCAGCCGCTCGATCTCGCGCTGGTCGTCGGGGGTTACAACAGCAGCAACACCTGCAACCTGGCTCGTCTGTGCGCCGCGCAGGTGCCGACCTATCACATCGCCGGTCCCGAGTGCCTGGAGTCGGTCGACGCGATCCGCTATCGGCCCGTCGGCAGCAAGCAGGAGATCACCGGGCGCGCGTGGCTGCCCGCCACAGGGCCCCTGGCGGTCGGCCTGACATCAGGGGCGTCGACACCCGACAGCCTGGTCGGCGCCACCATCGAACGGCTCGCCGCCTTCTGCCGCACCGCACCGGACGCCTGACGAACCCACTGCCGGCCCGCCGTCCCGCCGGGCCGGCCCCACCGTCCGGCGGGCAGCGGCCCGTGACACCAGCACAGCCGTATCAGGTCCCCTGGATGGGGGCCGCGGATCCGGCCGGCCAGGCGCGGTCGTTGGTCCGCTTTCCGCCCTCCGTCACCGCTTCCGGCTCCCCCGCCGCACGTAAACGGCTCCCCTCAGCCCGTCGTAAAACCCTGTTGATACTGGAAGTTCCCAGAGGAGAGATGGTTATGAGAGGGCGGGCATTCTTGCCCCTGACGCTGATGCTGCTGTGGGTGCTGCCGGCCTCAGGGGCCGCCAGGCAGGACAGCCATCACGGGACGAAGTGGTGGAAGGACAGTCCGTTCCGCCAGGAGCTCGGCCTGTCCGACGACCAGTCGGGGAAGATCGAAGCGATCTTCCAGTCGACCCTCCCCCGGCTGCGGGAACTCTACGACGCGAGCCAGCGCGAGGAAGCCCAGCTCAAGAAGGTCGTCGACGCCAACGAGGCCGAGAACATCGTCTCGGCGCAGATCGACCGGACCGAAGAGGCGCGTTGCGCGTTCAACAAGACCCGGACGCTGATGCTGTACCGGATGCGGCTGGTGCTGTCGCCGGAACAGCGGGCGAAGTTCCGGAAGGTGCACGAAGACTGGGAGCGGCAGCGCCACAAGACCAGTGGAGACGAGCGCCGCTGACTGGCGCCGCGCGGCCCCGGCCCGCCACGAACCCGAATCGAATCCTCCTAACCGCACAGTGGAGATTGCCGTCGTGAAGACACGCTTCAGTCCGATTGTCGTGGCCGGTCTGTTCGCTCTGGCGGCCCCGGCCGCTCCGGTGTTCGCGCAGTCCCCGGCCGGCCGGGCCCCGTCGGGGGCGACCGCACAGCAGATCGCCGCGCTGGTGAGCGCGACGACGGCGCGTCTCGCGCAGGAGCAGGCGAAGCCCTCGTCGGGGACGATGGCGGCGCCGGCCGGCGGCGGGGCGGCGACAGCGGCCGCGAACCAGCCGACCGTGCGCCTGTCGCTCGAGGAGGCCGTGAAGGATGCGCTCGACCGGAACCTGAACATCGCGGTCCAGCGGCTGAACCCGCAGACCTACGACTACACGCTGTCGTCGTTGCGGGCGACCTACCTGCCGAGCGTCAATTCGACGGTGAGCACGACCGGCCAGACGACGCCGGCGGCCAGTCAGCTGGCGGGCGGCCAGAGCGTCAACGCGACGAATCAGACGTTCAACGCCGGCCTCACGCAGAATTCGCCCTGGGCGGGCGGCAGCTTCTCGCTGACGTGGAACAACAGCCGGGCGACGACGAGCAACTCGTTCAGCACGTTCAACCCGGCGTTCAACACCAGCTTCCTGGCCAAGTTCACGCAGCCGCTGATGCGCGGGCTGCGGACCGACTCGACGCGCGAACAGATCGCCGTGACGAAGCTGAACCGCGACATCTCGGACATCCAGCTGAAGGCGACCATCACCAACACCCTGTCGGACGTCCGCAACGCCTACTGGAACCTCGTCTACGCCGTGCAGGCGGTCGACGTGGCCCGCGAGTCGCTGAAGCTGGCCAACCAGCTGGTGCAGGACAACAAGACGCGCGTCGAGGTCGGCACCATGGCGCCCATCGACGTCGTCACGGCACAGGCTCAGGCGGCGACCGCGCAGCTGGCGCTGGTGCAGGCCGAGTCGACGCAGCGCACCGACGAGCTCGCGCTCAAGCAGCTCATCGTCGGCGGCACGAACGATCCGATCTGGGACGCGACCATCGACCCGACCGACCGGCCGGAGTTCACGCCCGAGACCATCGACGTGGCCGCCGCGGTGAAGAAGGCGCTCGCCGACCGGACCGACCTGCAGATTGCGCAGAAGGAACTGTCGAGCAACGACGTCACGCTGAAGTTCCTGCACGACCAGGTGCTGCCACAGGCCGATCTGGTGGCGCAGTACGGCGCCCAGGGGCTGGGCGGCACCCAGTTCCTCCGCTCGGGCCTGGGCAGCGGCAGCACGGTGCTGGGCACGGTGCCCGGCGGGTACACCGATGCGCTGAGCTCGCTCGGATCGTTCAACTACCCGACCTGGACCGTCGGCGTGACCTTCAGCTACCCGCTCGGCACGAGCACGGCGGACGCCGCGGTGGCGCGCGCCCGGATCCAGATGGACCAGACGCAGGCGCAGGTGAAGCAGATCCAGCTGCAGATCGCCACCGATGTCACCAACGCCGCCATCCAGGTGCAGAGCTCGATCGAGTCGGTGCAGGCCGCCCGCGCGGCGCGCGAGCTGGCGCAGCAGCAGCTCGACGCCGAGCGGAGCAAGTTCGACGTCGGCATGTCCACCAACTACTTCGTCGTCCAGGCGCTGAACAACCTGTCGTCGGCCGAGAACAGCGAACTGCAGGCGATCCTCAACTACCGGAAGGCCCTCGTCCAGCTCGATCGTGCCGAGCAGACGACGCTGCAGAGCTCGGGCGTCACCATCGTCTCGTCGGGCGGCCTGAACACCTCGGCGGTCGGCAGCGGCCGGCCGACGGTCGTGGCCGGCTCGGGCGGCGGCTTCTGAGCATGAAGAAGGTCCTGCTCGTCGTCGCGCTGCTCGGACTGGTCGGCGCCGGGGCGGGCGCGTACTACCTGCGCCACACCGGTCCCGGCCTGCAGGTGAACACCGCGGCCGTCACGGCCGGTCCGGTCGTCGACACGGTGGCGGCCACCGGCGCCCTGCAGGCGGTCACGACGGTGCAGGTCGGCAGCCAGGTGTCGGGGAACATCCGCGCGCTGAAGGCGGACTTCAATTCGATCGTCCGCCGGGGCCAGGTGATCGCCGAGCTCGATCCGTCCCTGTTCGAGGCACAGCTGCAGCAGGCGAAGGCGAACCTGTTGAAGTCGCAGTCGGACGTGGAGCGGTTGCGGGTGACGGTCGAGGACTCGACCCGCAAGCTGAGGCGGGCCGAGCAGCTCTTCGCCCGCCACCTCATCGCCGAGAGCGACCTCGAGGCGGCGCAGGTGGAGCTGAAAGCGAACCAGGCGCAGCTGCAGTCGTCGCAGGCGCAGGTGGAACAGGCGCGCGCCAGCCTCACCCAGAGCCAGGTGGACCTGAACCACACGATCATCAGTGCGCCGATCGACGGCATCGTCATCTCACGCAACGTCGACGTCGGCCAGACGGTCGCCGCCAGCTTCCAGTCGCCGACGCTGTTCGTCATCGCCGCCGATCTGACGAAGATGCAGGTGAACGCGAACATCGACGAGGCCGACATCGGCCGCATCCGCCCCGGCCAGCGGGTCCGCTTCCGGGTCGATGCCTATCCGGCCGAGGAGTTCATCGGGACGGTCTCGCAGATCCGGCTGCAGCCGGTCGTCGTCCAGAACGTCACCACCTACGCCACGGTGATCGACGTGCCGAACCCGCAGCTGAAGCTGAAGCCGGGGATGACGGCGAACGTGAACGTGGAAGTCGCCTCGCGCGACCACGCCGTCCGGGTGCCGAACACCGCGCTCCGGTTCCGGCCGACCGTCGACATGTTCGCCGCCCTCAACCAGGCCGTGCCGCCGGAACTCGAACCGCGCGCGCGTCCGGGCGACGGGCGGCCCGGTGCCGGCGGGCCGGGCGGGCGCCGCATGGGCGCCCC
>JAGWRA010000121.1 GCA_028876655.1 Acidobacteriota bacterium
ATGAACTAGCGCCTCACCGGATACGGTCCCGTTGGTGACCGTCAACTCGATCGGCTTGCGGGTGGCGGGCGAGTGCGTCGTCAGCGTCCCGTCGCCGAGCAGGCCGAGAATCGAAAGTCCATCCCAGACGCAGTTGGCGAACCAGCGGCGGCCCCCGATCGTGACGACGAAGTCCGTCGGGACCGCCGAGAACGGATGCGCCATCCGGACGGTGTCGGTGCCGGGCACCAGCACCAGCCGGTGCGCGTCGGCCAGCGCGTGGAGGGCCGTGCGGACGGCCGCTTCGCTCCCGCCGGTCGAGGCCGCCGTCTCGGCGATCGACGGCGCCGCGCCGGTGCGACTGAGGGTCTGAATCACGTGTGCGCGGACGAGGCGTTCAGAGGAGGTCACGTTTCAGTCTTCGGTCTTGAGTCTTGAGTCTTCGGGCTTCGGGCTTCGGGCTTCGGGCTTCAGTCTACAGTCTCCGGTCCTGAAGGCGGGCGCCAGGGGTCACCGCCCCGGCAGCCGGCTCGCGAACCGGATGCCGAATCCGTCGGGGTCGGTGATCGTGAAGTCGCGCAAGCCGTAATACCGATCGCCGATCGGCGCGACGATGGGGGCGCCGATCGCCTGGACCAGCGCCCAGCAGGCGTCGACGTCGGGAACCATCACGCGGACGTTCGTCCCGCGGAACGACGGCGCGCCGGCCGGCTCCGGGCCAAGCGCCGCTCGTTGCTCGAGGAACAGGCGATGCCCCTCCCAGGTCAGCTCGACGAACTGGCCATCGTCGCGGAGAAGCTCGAACCCGAGCGATCGGTAGAAGGCGACCGATCGCCGGATGTCGGTCACGGCGACTTCGATCACGAGCTGTTCGGTTGGATCGACGTATCGGCTCATGCGCGGCCTGCGGCGCCGGCGAGCGGCATCACCCACCACAGGCAGAAGTACATGACGACGCCGGGGAAGCCGGCGGTTCCCAGTGTCAGAATGACGTAGGCGATGCGCAGGCGTTTCGGCGACCAGCCGAAGTAGTCGGCCATCCCTTTGATCACCCCGGCGATCATCCCATCCGCGGCTCTGGTCATCGTCTGCGGTTGCATTGTGCTCCTCGCTCCCGGCGTCCGTCCAGCGCGGGCCGCCTCGAACGATCAGACGAAGCGCGCCGGGCGAGTGTTCACCATCCTCGCCTGCCGCCTCAGCAGCTGTAGGCCGCCCATCGCAGGCCCGAGACCGCGTCCGCCACGCCGTAGAGCATCGGAGAGACGACGCCGCACAGCAGCAGGAACCGTCGCATGGTTCACCTCCCGGACTGACCTCCCGGCCGTTCCCCGTCAGCGCCCGCGACCGGGCGCACGAGCTCCACCATCAGGGCGTTGAACCGGTCCGGTTCATCGACGAACGGCTCGTGCCCGGACGCTTCGAACCACTTCAGCGTCTTCGATGGCGCCGCCAGCATCTCGAAATAGGCCACGCTGGTGTCCGGCGGCACCCAGTGATCGTGACGGCCGAGGAAGAAGAAGACGGGCACCTGCAGGGCCGGCACGAGCGTCAGGAGATTCACCCGCGAGACGCGCTCCCACATCGCGTCGAGCGAGAACCGGAACCCGCGTACGATTCGCGGCAGATCGAACACCGAGTACTCGGGGATCCCCAGCACGAAGCGCCGCATGTCCCAGAGGGCCTTCGGCCGCAGCTGGCCTTCGAGGCGCTGCAGCCACGTGCGCTCCCTGAAGACGGCTCCGGCGCCATAGGGCGGCGGCTCCCCTTCCGCTCGATCTCCCACTGGTCGACGCCGCCGAGACGGAGACAGCCTGCCTCCGCGACGCTGTCCGGCAGGACCTGACCATCCGGTCCGCGAGGCTTATGTACCCTTCTTCTCCGTGTGCGTGCTCGCACGACCGCGGCAGGTGCCTGATGCCTGCTGCCAGGCTGGACTGCCTGTGTGTCGCTCCCGCACCAATCGCTTCATCTCTCTGTTCTCGTAGGACACCACGGGCTCGGTCTGTCGCGCCACCCTGTTCTCCAGGTGGGTGGCAAAGGCCTGGCCGATCTCCTCCTGCCGGATGTTGCCCCAGCCGAGGGCATCGGGAATGAGGGCGGTCAGAGGGGTCAGCCACCCAGGCGTGTGGGCATTGCCCACGATCATGCCGGGCTTGAAGACCGCCAGCCTCCTGAAGCCGGTATCGAGCACGGTCTGGTATTTTCTGCCCAACACCCGAGCGAACTTGATCTTCGAATGCGCGGAGGCCTCGTCGATTCCGACGGCAGTGAGCAGCTCGAAGATCTCGATCCCGGCAGCCTTGCAACCTCGCGCGAATCGGCCCAGCAACTGGACCTCGACCGCCATCATCTGGGCTTCGCTCATCCGCGCGGTTCCGCTCCCGATGCCGATGCAGCTGATGGCGACGTCGTGTCCCCGCGCCGTCTCCTTCACGACCTCCTCGAAATCGTCCGCACTCGTGTCGACCACGGCCTGTCGAACCTTCGCTTCGCCCTCCATCGCGGCCACGGTCCGTCGCCCGATCATCGTCAATTCGGAGCAGACGTCGCTCCTGATGAGGGCGCGCGCCACCGCCCCGCCGACTTCACCGCTTCCACCAAGGAGGATGCACTTCATGCGTGGCGTCCCGCCCGTCAACGTCTCTCCCGGAACCCTCTGCCTGCGAATATCGCCGGCATCGCCTTTTCGATCCGCGCGGTCCGCGTCGCCGGTTGTTTGGCCGCCGCAAAATGGTAGAGGTAACTCCTCTGCCGCCCTGGCGTCAGCGCCTCGAAGGCGCGCTTGAAGCGTGGGTCCCTTCGGAACCGGTCGCTCAGCTCCTCGGGAACTGGAAAGTCCGAGGTCGTCCTCCGCTTCACCCGCAGTCCGGACTTCTCGACGGCGATGGCCTCGCGCACGTAAGCCTTGATGGTGGCCGCCCTCGCCGTGACCTCCTTCGCGCTGGTGAACTTCATCACGCGCCCGGCCTGCACCTGACCGAGCTGCACCAGCACCTTCTTCCGATCCTTCAGCAGGGCGCCCTGAAAGAAGCCCAGCGCGAAGTACTCCTTGAAGCCCTGGATAATGACGATGTTCCTGCCGTCCACGGTGTAGGTGGGCTTACCCCACTTGCATTCCTCCGTCATCGCCAGGCCGGCGAGCACCCCGCGCATCGCCGCGATCTCCGCCTTCCACCGCTCTCGATACGCCATTTCCATCTCTGCCTCGCTGTCTTGCGCAAGAAGGTCAGGCGGCAGCCTTTGCACCGGCCTGCCGACCGGCGCTGAGCGATCGGACGCTCATCGCCGCCAGCACCACGGCGTTCAGCGCGTTACTGACCACCCGGACATCGAGGAAATTGCCGGCCAGCTTCCCGACGCTGAGGGCCACGGCGAGCCACGCCAGAGCACCCGCCAGCGCGAGCCAGGCCAGTGGGCGATCGTGGGGACGATCGACGCGCAGCAGGTTGATCGCGGCGATGAGAAACGCGGCGAGGGAACCCGTCAGGGCCCACAGGAGCACGTCGGGCCTCGCGTGATTGGCGTACCAGGCGCCGATCGCGTGAAGGCAGCCGCCCGCGACCAGGAGCCAGCCAAAGGTCCGATCCAGGATCTTCATGGGCCCTCCGAAGGCCGCCTGCTGCCGATCAAGGATGCAGCTTCTCCCCCCGTGCGAGCATGGCGACGAACCGTGCGATCCGCTTCTGGCGCGTCTCCGCCTTCTTCGCCGTCTGCACCCGCCACAGCACCGCGTACCGGTTGCTCGCGTCCAGCGTCACGAAGAAGGCCGCCGCCCGTGCGTTCTTCGCGAGCGCCGCCTGGAGGTCGTCGGGGACCGTCGCGCGGCTTGCCGGGTCGTAGGCCGCATCCCACCGTCCATCCCGTTTCGCGCGCTCGACCTCGGCGAGCCCCGCCGGCTGCATCCCGCCTGACTCGATCAGCGCCAGCGCCTTCTCGCGGTTGATCTTCGACCACACACTCCTCGCGCCCCGCGGCGTGAACTTCTGGAGCCACGACGCCTCGTCGCCGCGCTGCTTCTGGCCATCGATCCAGCCCCACGCGAGCGCCACCTCGATCGCCTCCGCATATGTGATCGACGCCGCGCCAGACCCCTTCTTCGCGAGCCTCAGCCAGATGCCCCGCGAGGAGGCATGGTGGCCGGCGAGCCAGTCGGCAAAGGCGCGCGGGGCGGCGAACGAGAGGGTCGGCAAGTCTGCGGCGCGCGCCGCCTTCTTCGTGATGGACGTCTTCGTCGATTTCACGCGGTCATCCCGGAACGCCAGTCGCACGCGGCCGGCTCGCCGAGCTGCGCCCGCAGCCGTCGATCCAGGCCAAGCGCAACCTCATGCGCTCATCGCAGGCGCTCCCACACCAGGGTCGACGTCAGGGACTGACCGCCTACCTGGAGAGCCGGCGTGGAGAGCACAAGCCGTGGTCCCTCAAACCTGTAGTGTCGCGTTTGATCTCCACCAACCCAGTTCGGATAGGCGGCAGCACGCACGTGATGCGTCACGGTGGCTTTCTCTGCGTCCACGGTGTACGTGCCGAAGTACGCGACAAACCCGTCGAACGCCGCCCGGACCTCGGCATCCGTTCCACGGCGCAGATCTTCGGACGCGAACCGTGGGCGGTCCGGTCTCATGAGTATCGCCGACATGTTGCCAGAAGCGTCGTACAGGAGCTGGCCGACAACGTCTTCTCCTAAGGGGTGATGAACCCTTCCCCCGCTGTCGCGGGATTCAAACGAGATTAGTCTCCAAGCTCCGACGAACTCTACGGCGGCGGTCTTCGGGAGGTTGCTCATGTGGGGTATGCCTGCATGGAGGTTACCTGATGAATGTTCTTGGCCTTGCTGCTGGCTAACGGCTTAAATGAGCCGCGCGCGAACAGGAGTCAGCGCGCGTCGGCTCCATTTGAATGTTAGCCGGCCATCGCTGTCAGCCGCCTGCCAACTTGCTCTTCTCAAGTCCAAGGGTGGCCTCAAGCTCGTGAATCAGGATCTCGCGGCGACGCGACACATCGACCACGGCTGTTGCATGCTCAGGTCTTTGCTTAAGTTCCGCCGGCCTTCCGTCGAGGAACTCCGCCATCTCAGAGTAGATGCCGTTTAGAGTTGCAAGCGCGCTCAAGCGGGATGCCAGCGCCAGTTGCTCCCCTTGCATGTTCAGTTCCCGCCTTTGGAGCATCACAGTGTAGATGACCCCAGCGAATGCCAGACCAGTAAATAGGGACTCAGTGACTACGAACATGCCTGCGAATCCGTCGCGATCAGTCCAGTTGGCAAACATGAGGTAGACGGCAAGGCCAAGCGCCGCTTGTAGCCCAATTACGACGACAACCGCTGCGATCAAGCCGCGAATCGAGAGCGCATGCGTAGGCTGTGAATCGCTCATTTCTTGACCTCGCTGAGGCATACATCGAGGATGTGGATTACGCGGGTGTTGTCGAGTCCGCCTAACGAATAGTAGACGGAACTCGACAGTCTGGCACGGCTGCGAGGCTTGCAGTGCAGCGCCGGAGACGAAGGGGTTCACAGATTCGCAAGCCGTTTGCGCCGTGGCGTTTGGCGCTGAACGGGCCGCGGCAGTCGGCGGGATATGCTGGTCGGGATATTTAGGATGTGGCTGCGCGGTTGCGGGCAACAGGTGGTCGGGAGAGCCCGAGGCCCGGAGCCAGTAGCCCGCAGCCCGGAGCCGGTCGCTATCTTCCCTTCGGCATCCGCCGGCCCGTACCTCTGGCGCTCTCGTCGGCGGCTTCCTGGCACTTCACGCACCGGCGGACGCCGGGGACGGCCTTCCGGCGCGCTTCCGGGATTGGCTCGCCGCACTCCTCGCAGTGCGTCAGACTCTCGCCCTTCCCCATCTCGTTGCGGGCCTTGCGCACCGCCTTCTCGATGTGGGCGTCGATGTTGTCGTGGATCGAGCCTTCCTTGAACCAGCCGCCGGCCATGAGGGCGCCTCCGCTGCCAGTCTACCGTCTCCGGTCTCCGGTCTCCAGTCCAGGGCTACAGGCTTCAGGCTGCGGGCTTCAGGCTGCGGGCTACGGGACGCGGGACAGGCTACGGACTTCAGGCTACGGGCTCCGGGGCCCGCGTTTCTGCCAGCCGGAGCATGCCGGTGAGCACTAGCGGCGCGTGGACGTTCGTGATTTCCCGGCCGACTCGGCGCCGGGCGGCTCGGTGAAGGGCTGGACGGCGATCCGTTCGTAGCGCACGTCCAGGATCTCCAGCGTCTCGGAGCCGCCGGGCGCGTGGAGCACGACGCAATCGCCGGGGCCGGCCTTCATCAGCGCCCGCGCCAGCGGCGACCGCCAACTGATATGCCGGCGATCGAGGTCGACCTCGTCGAGGCCGACGACGCTGACCTCGTGTTCCACGCCGGCGCCGTCCGCATACCGCACGGTGGCCCCGAAGAACACGTGCGTGGCGGCCCTGCCGCTCCTCGGCGATTCCGGATCCACGACGTGAGCGGCGTCGATCCGCTTCGTCAGGAAGTGGATCCGCCCGTCGATCTGGCGCAGACGGCGCTTGCCGTACTGGTAATCGGCGTTCTCGCTGCGATCGCCGTTGCTCGCCGCCCACGCCACGACCTCGGTCACCGCCGGTCGCTCCCGCGCGAGCAGGAAACGGAGCTCGTCCCGCAGGCGCTGCAGGCCGCCCGGGGTGATGTAGTTCTTGAAAGACTCCTTCGCTGCTTCCGTCATGCCGTTCAGACGGTGGCGCTCACCGTAATCGCGTCACCGGCGCGGATGGTTCCTCCGGCGACGATTCGGGCACGGAGGCCGGCGCGGTGGACCATGCGCTCGAGCACGTCCTGGCCGATCAGGCTCGCCAGGTAGTTGCACGGCTCGCACAACCGGAGGCCTTCCAGTTCGACGCCGCCAATCGTGAACCGGCGGCCGACGAGGTCGTTCAGCCGGACGCCCTTCGTCACGATGTTCCGGCGGAACTCGCCCGCGCCCCGCGGCGAGTCCTCGGGTTCGTTGAACTGCGCGATCTCCTCGTGCTCGATGAGCGTCAGCTCGGCGTCGTGCGTTCCCTGGAGCCGCTCCGAGAACGTCCCTTCGCCCAGATAGTAGCGATCGCCGACCAGGCCGCGGCCGGCTTCGAGCCGCGCCTCCTCGACCGCGTGCAGCAGCGCTCCCCGTTCGGACGCGGTGTAGATCCCGACGACGTGTGGCTGCATGGGGCCTCCGGAATACCTAGTCTACAGGCTTCGGGCTCTCGCCTGCAGGCTACGGGGCCCCGAGGCCTGTAGCCCGTAGCCGGCAGTCTTCCCCCTGTTGTATCGTCTCATCCATTCCCAAGGAGCCTCCCATGCCGCAGCGCCCGATCCGGTTCGCCGTCGTGCTCGCCGCGCTGGTCGTGCCGGCCTGCCTGCTCGCGCAGTCGTCGGTCCCTGCGCCGGACGTGTCGGCCCGCGCCCGCCAGATCCACATGGACGCCATCGTCATCGACACCCACGCCGATACGCCGCAGCGGATGCTGTACGAGAAGGGGTTCGACATGGGCCAGCGGCACGCCGACGGCCAGATCGACATCCCGCGCATGCGCGAGGGCGGCCTGGACGCCGAGTTCTTCTCCATCTGGGTGCCGAGCACGGTCACCGGGCCGCCGGCCATCAAGCGCGCGCTCGACCTCATCGACGCCGTCCGCGAGTCGGTCCGCCACCATCCGAACGACATGATGCTGGCCACGTCGGCCGCGGACATCCGGACGGCGGCCGCCGATCACAAGATCGCGGCGCTGATGGGGGTCGAAGGCGGCCACATGATCGACGACGACCTCGGCATCCTGCGGATGTACTACGGCATCGGGGTCCGCTACATGACGCTCACCCACTTCCTCGACAACGACTGGGCCGATTCCTCCACCGACACGCCGAAGCACAACGGCCTCACCCCGTTCGGCAAGGACGTCGTCCGCGAGATGAACCGGCTCGGCGTGATGATCGACATCTCGCACGTGTCGGACAAGACGTTCTACGACGCCATCGCCGTGTCGAAGGCGCCGGTCATCGCGTCGCACTCGTCGTGCCGCGCCATCTCGAACCACGTGCGCAACATGTCGGACGACATGCTGCGCGCGCTCGCGAAGAACGGCGGCGTCATCGACATCAACTACGAGGCGAGCTTCCTCAGCGAGGCCTACCGCGTGGCGTCGGACAAGCAGGGCGGCGACGTCGTGAAGCAGATGGACGACATGGAGAAGCAGTGCGGCGGCAACGAGGCGTGCGTGACGATGGAGACGGACCGGATCAACCACGAGGCGATGGTGTCGGGCAAGCTGCCGAAGGTCTACTGGACGGCCATCGTCGATCACATCGACCATGCGGTGAAGATCGCCGGCATCGACCACGTCGGCCTCGGCTCGGACTTCGACGGCTCCACGATGCCGCTCGGCATGGAGAGCGCGGCGAAGCTGCCGGAGATCACCGCGGAGTTGCTGAAGCGAGGCTACACGCCGGAAGACATCCGGAAGATCCTCGGCGGGAACCTGCTGCGCGTGTTCGGCCAGGTGGAAAAAGTGAGTCAGGAGATG
>JAGWRA010000122.1 GCA_028876655.1 Acidobacteriota bacterium
TCGACGGCGTCGTACTACCTGCACCGCATCCCGGCGCGGCTCCGGTACCTGCGCCCCTGGGCGCGGCTCTTCCTGACGCGGCTCGGGCGCCAGTATCACGACCGCTTCGGCCAGCGGCTGCGGGTGACGGCGCTCCTCCGCACGGCGCAGTACCAGCGCCGGCTCGCCGGCCGCAACGGGAACGCCGCACCGGCGTCGGGGGACGATGCCTCGACCCACCTGACGGGGGCGACGCTCGACATCTCGAAGCGGTTCATGACGTACGCCGAGCAGCGCTGGATGCGGCGGGTCCTCTCGCAGCTGCGCCGCCGCCGCGTCCTCTACGCCATCGAAGAGTTCTACCAGCCCTGCTTCCACGTGATGGTGTTCCGGAACTACGCGGACTACGTGAGGGAGATCACGTCGTAGCCGGCGCTCGGGACTCGGGCGCTCGGCCCCTGGGCGCGGGTGTGATCAGAAGTCCGGGTTCTCGGTCAACCGCGTGCCGTCGATCTTGAAGGCCTCTTCCAGCGCGCGGATGCGGCGTTCGGCTTCCGCGAGGTCGTGGTTGCCGAGCGTGATGTTCAGCAGGTCGATCGCCCACGGCAGCTTCTCGCCGCTGCGGACGTAGGCGTCGACGATGGCCCGCGCGATCGGCAGCGTGGTGTCCTTCGAGTTGTCGTGGACGTCGCGGTTGCCCGCCCGCCGCAGCTTGCCGTACTCCTCCTCGAGCAGCCGCGCGAACAGGTCGGGCGTGAACCGGTCCCCGTCCTTCACGCCGATCGGGTCGCCGGCGGTCAGCGTGCCGCCCTTGTGCAGCCACTCCCAGAGGATGCTCATCCGGATCTCGCCGGTCGCCATGTCCTCCATCAGGTAGAGCACGTCCTCGTTGCCGAAGAAGTCGGCCGGCTTCAGGGCCGCCGCCTGCATCCCCTGGCCGAACGCATTGCCGTACTGGATGGCCACGCTCAGCAGGTCGCGCGCGCCGCGGATGGTGCGCGGCGCCGGCTCCAGCAGGAACAGGCCGTCGGCCTCCGCCGGCGTGTAGCCGAGCGGCGGGAACGTCCGCCCGAGCTGGTTCTCCTCGCCGGCCTTCTCCCACACCGGCCGGACGATGTGGACCATCTTCCAGTGGGCGACCCACTTGCCGCTGGCGCCGGCCTGCTGCTCCCGCGTCGCGCCGGCGACGGCCCGCTTCATCCCCTCGGTCACTCCCGCTTCCGATCCCACCGGGATGTTCGGTTCCATGCCGCCCTGCCAGAGGGCGAAGCGGCCGTGGCGGTCGGGCGTGTTCACGGCCCGGCGCACGCGGTCCTCGTAGTGCCGCATGTAGCCGTAGGTCATCGTGATGGCGTCGATGTTGGGATTGACGAACGCCGGATCCCACGCCATCGCGTCGGCCACGCTGTTGATGTAGTCCCAGCGGCCGGTGTTGAAGCCGACGAAGTGAAGACCCAGCGCCGCCCGGATCTCCATCAGCTGGAAGCAGGCCTCCACCTGCTCGACCAGCACGTACACCTTGATCGTCCCGACTGCCAGGCCGAGGTGCTGCTCGAGCGCCGCGAGGATGTCGTTCCACAGCGCCGCCTCTTCCGCGGTCTGGATCTTCGGGAGGTAGAGGACGATCGACGCCCCGTCGCGGCGCAGCGCGTCGTGATTGTTGACGACGTAGAGCACCGTGTCGGCGATGGAGGCGGAGAAGCCGGCGCCGCCGGCGTGGCGGATCTGGCGATCGTCGAGGTGCAGGCCGCGCGCCCGGAAGATCTTCGTCGCGAACCCGAGCTGCCGCTTCCAGTCGGCGACGATCGGCCGGCCGAAGAACTTCTGGCCCCACGCGTTCATCTCGCGGGCGACCTGCTCGGCGACCTTCAGGAACAGCGGGTCCTTGTGGATCGCCAGCTTCAGATTCCGCTGGTTGTCGAGCGACATCGTCGAGACCTGCCCGAGGGCGTCCTCGCCGTCGAACATCCAGCCATCGGCTCCCGACAGCAGCGCGTAGGCGACGTTGCGCAGGCTCTTGTCCACCGGCGTGTCCGGGCGGGCGGCCGGGCCGGTCCCCTGGATCCACTGGCGGCGCAGGTCGTGCGGGATCTCGCTGCCGTCGAACTTCCCGTCGCGGGCGTCCTGGGCGGTGAGGTTCGTGCGGGGGATGCGGGCCGCCGGATCGAGGAACGCGATCCGTTCGTGCTTGCGCGCGCGGTCTGCGCGGCGCTGGATGCGGCAGGCCATCACGGCGCGGCGGTCGGCGTCGAAGTGCGCCAGTGCCCGGAGCGCCGCCAGCGCCTCGTCTGTGTAGACGTCGCGGTACTGTGCGGCCAGGTTGCCGCGGATCTCGAGGTCGCCGGTCGGAGTCGGGGATGTCGTCGCCATGGCCGGGCAGTGTACTGGATTGGGCGCAGGCGAGCCAACTGCGGCCGGGGACTTGAAGTCGAGCGGATTCAGCGGGAGAACGCTCCCACGTGCCTTCTACTCACGCAGGGGCGGCCTGGAGAAGTTCCGTCCGGCGGCATGGTCGCCCCGGGGGGCGCGGAGCGGCGGTCAGGCGCACCGTGGGCAACCGGGGCGCCGATAGCGGTCGTCGTGCGTGCGCACCAGGAATCCGGAGCCGACCAGGTCGTCCAGCAGCTGGGCGGTCAAGGACAGCGGCAGGCTCCACAGGCGCGCCGCCTGTCGCACCGTCAGCGTCATCGCCGGCATTTCCAGGTACTCGGCGGTGACCCGCGCGTGGGCATCCGATGGGGCTCCGCCGGGCGACAGCCTCGTGGAGGTGGGGGAAATCCGTGCGGGTGCAACGAGATCGGTGGTCAACATGGGTGAGCCGTCCCTTC
The DNA here is from genome assembly GCA_028876655.1 of Acidobacteriota bacterium. Taxonomy (GTDB): domain Bacteria; phylum Acidobacteriota; class Vicinamibacteria; order Vicinamibacterales; family CAVVIG01; genus JAGWRA01. The sequence continues at coordinate 2,808 of JAGWRA010000122.1, forward strand.
CTGAAACCCCAGTATCGAGCCGGGCCGGTCAGGGATCGTTGCGCGGGCGCAAAGAACGCAACGAAGGGGGCGGCAGGTCCTCGGCAATGGCCAGCAGCGACTCGGGCTGCACGAGGACGATCCGCTGGCGCCCGCTGCGGACGATGCCCCGCTCTTCCCAACTGCTGAGGCAGCGGCTCACGGTATAGAGCGTGGTGCCGGTCAGCTCGGCCAGGTCCTGTCGGGACACGGGAAAGTCGATGGCGATGCCGGCGTCGACCCGGCGGCCGGCGTCCTGCACGAGGCGCAGGACGGCACGGGCGATCCGGCGTTCCACCCGCTCGGTCATCAGCTCGCGATGGCGTTGCTGCAGGTCGTAGAGCTGGCCGGCGACGAAATGGAGGGCGTTCAGCGCCACGCCCGGCTCGGCTTCGAGCAGCTCCCGCATCCGCGGCGACGTCCAGGCCAGCGCCCGCGACGGGGTCACCGCCTCTGCGCTGACGTGGTAGGTGGGGTAGCCGAACGTGCCGACTCCGCCGAAGACGTCGCCCGGGCCGGCCAGGCGCAGCACGATCTGGTGGCCGTCCGGGGTCACCTGGGTCAGTCTGACGCGGCCGTCCGTCAGCATGAAGAACTCGTCGGCCTGCTCGCCCTCCTGGAAGAAGTACGCACCGGCCGCCCGTCCGGCCGGATGAGCCAGGTCTGCCACGCGGACGAGCGCGTCTGGTCCGAGTCCCTGGAAGAGCGGCACACGAGCCAGCCACGCCAGTCGTGCCGTGGTGTCGTCGCGATCAGGCATGGCGGATCCGCCTCATCCTGTCACAGGCCGGAAAATGCCGGCTCCTTGCGCTGACGCAAGGACACCGGCGCCGTGCGGCGCCAGCATGGAGTCGATCGCGGAAAAGGAGCAGATCATGAACACCACAGTCTCGACGGTTTCGACGGCCCCGGTCGAGCCGGCCGCACTCGACCTCCTCCAGCACGTGCAGGTGCGGATCCCCTGCCCGTCGTGCGGACAGGAGTATCCGGTCAGCCTCCGGCAGGTGCTGCTGGCGCAGCAGGCGATCGAGCAGGGCTGTCCGCCCCGCAGCGACACCGAGTGCGTCCCGCTCGCCTACGCCGGGCTCGCGCGCGAAGGGGCGGTGCGCGATCTGGAGCGGAGCTGGCGGCGCGTCGAGGAGCAGGCCAGGGCCATGGGACTGCACATGACGTTTGCCCGGCCGCTGCTCAGCCACTGATCGCCACGGTGTCGGACCCTGCCCCGGACGGGGCCGATTGTCCACGACGAGCGCGACGCCCCTCGGCCGGCCGTGCGTGCCGCGGTCGCAGTTGCACGGCGGGCCGCGTTATGGGCAGAATATATCGGCTTACGATATTATCGCGTGCCGTCAGGCAATCGGGACCCTATGTCACAGGACGACTGTGTTGCCGGGGATCCGGGCGGCGGCGTCGGCGCCTGGCGCGATCGGTCCCTCCACGAGCTGATCGCGCACATCGTCGCCACACACCACGCCGGCCTGCGCGCCGCCCTGCACGAACTGCAGGCGGCCGCCGCGCCCCCGGCGCGTCCCGGCCTCGCCGGTGACGCCCGCTGGCGGCGCACCGGCGCGCGCCTCCTCCAGCAGTTCCGCACCGAAACCGAGAACCACCTGCGCAAGGAAGAAGCGGTCCTCTTCCCGCTCATCGAACAGCTGGAACGCTCGGCGCACGCCGGACAGCCCGCTCCCCGCCATCCGTTCGGCACGCTCGGCACCCTCATCACGGTCATGGAGCAGGACCACGAGCTGACCCGGCGGCAGCTCCAGCAGCTCGCCGCCCTGCTGCACGAGCCGCTCGGCGTCGACGACGAGATCCGGCAGGCGACCCGGCGCGTGCTGGCCGACATCGAACAGGACATGGTGCTTCACACGCAACTCGAAGACGACGTCCTCTTTCCGCGGACGGTCGGCCTCGAATCGAGCTGAGTCATGGGAGAGAGGCTGCGCCACGTGTCGCTCGCCCGCGTCCCGCGCATCGCCCCGGCCTGGTGCGGCGCGGTACTGCTGCTGTTCTGCCTCGACGGCAGCGCGGTGCTCGCGCAGCCGGCCGGCCCGCCGGCTGCGTGGCCGCCTGCCGTGTCGCCCGCCGAGGTCGCCGCCGGCGAGGCGCTCTTCACCGGCCGGACGCCGTTCGCCAACGGCGGCCCGGCGTGCATCTCGTGCCACTCGGTCGCGGGCCTGAGATTCCCCGCCGGCGGCACGGTGGGACCCGATCTGACGCACGTCTCCGGGAAGCTCGGGCCCGAAGGGCTGCAGTACGCGATGGCCACGCTGTACTTCCCGACGATGACCGCGCTGTTCCGGACGCGCCCGCTGACGTCCGCCGAGCAGGTGGATCTCGGTGCGTACCTGCGGCAGGAGAACGAGGCGCCGCCGCCGGCGCTGCCGGTCACCGCGGGCTTCGGCGTCGCCGGGCTCGCGGGCTTCGGCCTGCTGCTGGTGGCGACGGCCGCGGCCGGACGCCGGCGGCTCCATTCGGTGCGAGGGCGACTGCTGGCGCGGGCGCGCCGGACTGGAGGAGGCGCGTGAGCTGGATCCGGGATCTCATCAAGCCGGAAGCGCGGACGTGGGAGGAGTTCTACCGCAACCGCTGGCAGCACGACCGCGTCGTCCGCAGCACGCACGGGGTGAACTGCACGGGCAGCTGCTCCTGGATGGTCCACGTGAAGGACGGGATCGTCACCTGGGAGATGCAGGCCACCGACTATCCGCTGCTCGAGCCGGACCTGCCGCCCTACGAGCCGCGCGGCTGCCCGCGCGGCATCGTCTTCTCCGGGTACCTGTACAGCCCGTTGCGCATCAAGTACCCCTACGTGCGCGGGCCGCTGCTCGACGACTGGCGCGAGGCGCGGGCGGCGCAGGCGGATCCGGTGGCGGCCTGGGCGTCGATCGTGGAGGACGAGGAGCGGCGGCGGCGTTACCAGCAGGCGCGCGGCAAGGGCGGGTTCCGCCGCGCGAGCTGGGAGGAGTCGCTGGAGATCGTCGCGGCCTCGATGCTGTACACGGCGAAGAAGTACGGTCCCGATCGCGTCGTCGGCTTCTCGCCGATTCCGGCGATGTCGATGGTCAGCTATGCGGGCGGCTCGCGGCTGCTGCAGCTGTTCGGCGCGCCGCTGCTCAGCTTCTACGACCTCTACTGCGACTTCCCGCCGGCCTCGCCCGAGACCTGGGGCGAGAAGACGGACGTGGCCGAGAGCGCCGACTGGTTCAGGAGCAAGTTCATCGTCACGATGGGCAGCAACCTGAACATGACGCGGACGCCCGATGCGCACTTCGCGATCGAGGCCCGCAATCACGGCGCGAAGCTGGTGGTGCTGTCGCCCGACTTCAGCGAGGTCTCGCGGCACGCCGACTGGTGGATTCCGGTGCACGCCGGGATGGACGCGGCGTTCTGGATGGCGGTGAACCACGTCGTGTTGAAGGAGTTCCACGTCGACCGCCAGGTGCCGTACTTCACCGACTACCTGAAGCGCTACGCCGACAGCCCGTTCCTCGTCGAGCTGACGCCATCGGGGAACGGCTACGTCCCGGGGCGGTTCGTGCGGGCGAACCGGCTGGCGCGCTACCGCGAGGTCGAGCACGGCGACTGGAAGTTCGTCGTGTTCGATGCGGGCACGGGCCAGCCGCGGATGCCGGGCGGCTCGGTCGGCTTCCGCTGGCAGGACGAGAAGGGGCACTGGAACCTGGACCTGAAGGATCCGGTGGACGGGTCGCCGATCGCACCCGTGCTCAGCCTGCTCGACACGCGCGACGGCGAGCTGCCGGTCGCCTTCACGGACTTCGGCGCCGAGAAGACCTGCCACCGGTCGGTGCCGGTCCGCTCTCTCGAGACGCCCGAGGGACGGATCCCGGTGACGACGGTGTTCGACCTGCTGCTCGCGCAGTTCGGCGTGCCGCGGGGGCTGGCGGGCGAGTATCCGGCGGACTACGACGACGCAGAGGCGGCGTATACGCCGGCGTGGCAGGAGCGCTTCAGCGGCATCGGCCGGAAGACCGTGGTGCAGTTCGCGCGCGAGTTCGCGACGACGGCCGAGAAGACCGGCGGGCGCTGCACGGTGATCATCGGCTCGGGCGTGAATCACTGGTATCACAGCAACCTGCACTACCGCAGCGCGATTACGACGCTGATGCTGTGCGGCTGCATCGGCGTGAACGGCGGCGGGCTGAACCACTACACGGGGCAGGAGAAGCTGGTGCCGGGGGCGTCGTGGGCGGCACTCGCCATGGCGCTCGACTGGGGCGGGCCGCCGCGCCAGCAGAACGGGCCGTCGTTCCACTACGTCCACTCGGACCAGTGGCGCTACGAGTCGGGGCTCGTCGAGGCGGGGCCCGCCGGCGGCCCGTTCGGCAAGACGCACGTGATGGACCTGCAGGCGGGCGCGGTGCGGATGGGCTGGCTGCCGTTCTACCCGCAGTTCGACGCCAACCCGATCGACGTGGTGCGGCACGCGCGGGAGGCCGGCGCCCGGACGCACGAGGAGGTCGTGGACAAGGTCGTCGACGACCTGCGGACGCACAAGCTGCGGTTCGCCGTCGAGGACCCCGACGCGCCCGAGAACTGGCCGCGCGTCTGGATCATCTGGCGCGCCAACGCCATCCTGTCGAGCGCCAAGGGGCACGAGTACTTCCTGCGCCACTACCTGGGGACGCACGACACGGCCATCGGCGAGGAGGGCGATCGCGACACGCTGCGCGACGTCGCGTGGCACGAGCAGGCGCCGCAGGGGAAGATGGACCTCGTCGTCGATCTCAACTTCCGGATGGACACCTCGGCGCTCTACTCGGACATCGTCCTGCCGGCGGCGACGTGGTACGAGAAGGACGACCTGAGCTCGACCGACCTGCACTCGTTCATCCATCCGCTGACGGCCGCCGTGCCGCCCTGCTGGGAGTCGAAGAGCGACTGGGCGATCTTCCGCGAGCTGGCGAAGACGCTGAGCGCGATGAGCCCGCACGCCTTCGACGGCCCGTTCGAGGAGGTCGTCGCCACGCCGCTGCTGCACGACACGCCCGACGACATCGCGCAGCCCTCCGTGCGGCGCTGGTACGAAGAGGAGTGCGAGCCGGTGCCCGGCCGGACGATGCCGCGGCTGACGGTGGTGGAGCGGGATTACGCCAGCCTGTATCACCGGTTCTGCGCGCTCGGCCCGCGGCTGAAGGCGCACGGCGTCGAGGACCGCGGCATCCACATGGCGGTCGGCGACCTCTACGACGAGTTCGCCGCGCGCGTGCCGGCGTACGAGTGGAACGGCGCGCGGTACCCGTCGCTCGTCGAGCCGGTCGACGCGGCGAACATGATCCTCTTCTTCGCGCCCGAGACCAACGGCGAGGTGGCCTGGCGCGGCTTCCGGGCGCGCGAGGTCGAGACGGGGCAGCCGCTGGCCGATCTGGGGGCGGAGCAGCGCGGCGTCCGCTACGACTTCAAGACGCTGGTCACCCGGCCCCAGCGGATCCTGACGAGCCCCTGCTGGTCGGGCATCCTGACCGGCGGGCGGAGCTACAGCAGCTACTGCCAGAACGTGGAGCGGCTGGTCCCCTGGCGGACGCTCACCGGCCGGCAGCACCTGTACCTGGATCACGAGGCGTACCTCGCGTTCGGCGAGCACCTGCCGACCTTCAAGCCGAAGATCGGCCTCGAGGCGTCGCGGCACCTGCGGCGCACCCGGCCGGACGGGCAGACGCTGCTGCTGAACTGCCTCACGCCGCACGGCAAGTGGCACATCCACAGCACGTACGGCGACACGCTGCGCATGCTGACGCTGTCGCGCGGCATCGAGCCGTTCTGGCTGAACGACCGCGACGCCGAGGCGCTCGGCGTGCTCGACAACGACTGGATCGAGGCCGCGAACGACAACGGCGTCATCGTGACGCGGGCGGTGGTGAGCGCGCGCATCCCGCGCGGCATCGGGCTCTACTACCACGCGGCCGAGCGGACGATCGGCGTGCCGAAGGCGCCCGGCCGGCAGCATCGGCGCGCCGGCACCAACAACAGCATCACGCGGCTCCGGTTGAAGCCGCTGCTGATGGCCGGCGGGTACGGCCAGTTCTGCTACCGGTTCAACGACTACGGCCCGGCCGCCTCCGACCGCGACACCTGGGTGCTCGTGCGCCGGCTCGACGCGCCGCCGCCGCTGCAGTGAGGGGGGAACGATGGACGTCCGCTGTCAGGTCTCGATGGTGTTCCACCTCGACAAGTGCATCGGCTGCCATACGTGCAGCCTGGCCTGCAAGAACCTGTGGACCGGCCGCCCGGGGACGGAATACATGTGGTGGAACAACGTCGAGACCAAGCCCGGCACCGGCTACCCGACGCTCTACGAGGACCAGGAGGAGTACCGGGGCGGCTGGGAGGTCGACGGCGACCGGCTGCGGCTGAAGCTCGACACCCGCGCCGGCGAGCTGCTGAACCTGGCGTTCAATCCGCGGCTCCCCTCGCTCGACGACTACTACGAGCCCTGGACCTACACCTACGAGACGCTGACCGACGCGCCGCTGCAGGACGACCAGCCGGTGGCCGTCCCCGTGTCGCTCGTCACCCGCCGCGAGATGGAGATCGAGGCCGGCCCGAACTGGGACGACGACCTGGGCGGCTCGCCCATCTATGCCGCGAACGACCCGAACCTGAAGGGGATCGACGAAGAGACGCGCCGCCGGCTGTTCGAGACCGAGCGGCTGGTCTTCTTCTACCTGCCCCGGATGTGCAACCACTGCCTGAACCCGAGCTGCGCCGCCGCCTGCCCGGCCGGCGCGATCTACAAGCGGGGCGAGGACGGCATCGTGCTCGTCAGCCAGGAGCAGTGCATGGGCTGGCGCATGTGCATCTCGGGCTGCCCGTACAAGAAGGTCTACTACAACTGGTTCACCGGGAAGTCCGAGAAGTGCATCCTCTGCTACCCGCGGCTCGAGACGCAGCAGGCCCCCGCCTGCATGCACTCGTGCGTCGGGCGCATCCGCTATCTCGGCGTGCTGCTCTACGATGCCGACCGGATCGAGGAGGTCGCCAGGCGCCCGGACCACGAGCTGGTCGAGGCGCAGCGCAGCCTCATCCTCGACCCCTGCGATCCGGACGTCATCCGCGCGGCGAAGGCCAAAGGCATCGAGGACGGCGTGATTGCCGCCGCCCAGCGGTCGCCCGTGTACCAGTACGTGAAGGTGTGGGGGCTGGCGCTGCCGCTGCACCCCGAGTTCCGGACGCTGCCGATGCTCTTCTACGTGCCGCCGCTGCTGCCGGTCACCGGCTCGGTCGACGACGGCGTCTACGAGACGTCCGCCGACTTCTTCAGCTCGCTCGAGAGCGCCCGGCTCCCGATCCGGTACCTGGCGAGCCTGTTCACCGCCGGCGACGAAGAGAAGGTCGTCGAGGTGTATCGCAAGCTGATTGCCGTGCGTGTGTACAAGCGAGGGGAGACGGTGGGTGACGTCACCCCCGCGCGCGTCGCCGAAGCGCTCGAGCTCGGCCGGACGACGCCCGAGGAGATCGAGGCGATCTACCGGCTGACGTCGCTCGCGAGCTTCGAAGAGCGGTTCGTCATCCCGCCCTTCGCGCGCGAGGCGGCCATCAACCTGATTCAGCTCACACAGACGCGTCAGGAAGGGGGCGGCATGGGCTTCCTGCGCGCGCCGCGGCGGGGGCTGTAGTGTCGTCGCCGGCCACGCTCGCGCTGCTCGCCGACCTGCTCGAGTATCCGGGGCCCGATCTGCCCGGCCGCCTCGACGCGGGGCTGTCGGACGCGCCGGTCCGCGGCTCGGCCGCGGCCGCACCGCTCGGCCGCTTCCGCGACGAGCTGGCGCGCGAGGGGTACGTCGGCTTCCAGGAGGCGTACACGCGCGTCTTCGATTTCGATCCGGAGAGCGCGCCGTACCTCGGCCACCACCTGTTCGGCGAGGACATGCGGCGCGGCGCCTTCATGGCCCACCTGAAGAAGCGATACGCCGAGACCGGGCTGTCGAGCGGGACGGAGGTGCCCGATCATCTCAGCGCCGTGCTCCGGTTCGCGGCGCGGCTCGAGCCGGGCGAGGAGGCCGACGAACTCGTCCACGACTGCCTCGTGCCCGCAGCCGCGCGGCTGGGCCGTGCGCTCGAGCAGAAGGCCAGCCCGTACGCCCTGGTGCTGCAGGCGCTGTTGCTCGCGCTGCAGCCGTTCGACGAACCGACGTCCCCCCGGGAGGATGCGACGTGCAGACCCTCGTCTTCGTCGTCTTCCCCTATGTAGCCGTCCTGCTCGCGATCGGCGTGGGGGTCTACCGCCGGCGGGCGCGGGCGTACACCTATTCCGCGCTGTCGTCGCAGCTCCTGGAGGGCGGCCGGCTCTTCTGGGGATCGGTCCCGTGGCACTACGGCATCACGCTGATCCTGCTGGCGCACCTGCTGGCGTTCCTGTTCCCGGGCGTCGCCGGGCTGATCCTCGCCAGTCCGATCCGGCTGTTCGTCGCCGAGGCGATCGGCCTGGCGCTCGGCTTCTACTCGATCTTCGGCCTGGCCATCCTGATGGTCCGGCGCCTGCCCGGGCAATCGCGGGCGAGTGCCGTCAGCTCGACGATGGATTGGGTACTGCTGCTGTTCCTGGCCGTCCAGGTGGCGACCGGCGTCGCCGTGGCGCTGTTCGATCGCTGGGGCTCGCTGTGGTTCCTGAGCTCGGCGGTCCCCTGGCTCCGCTCGCTCGTGCTGCTGCGGCCCGACGCGGCCACGGTGGCGGGCCTGCCGCTGCTGGTGCAGGCGCACTTCGTCTGCGGCTTCGTGCTCGTGCTGCTGTTCCCCTTCAGCCGCCTCGTGCACGTCGTCATGCTGCCGGCCGGCTACCTGTGGCGGCCCTATCAGGTGGTGATCTGGAACCGGGAGAGGAGAGCCCATGACTGACGCCTCTGACGAATCACGGACCGGCATCGCACCCGAGGCCGTCGATGAGACGCGGGCCGGGCGATCGCGCCGCGGGTTCCTGAGCGCGGTCAGCGTCACGCTCGGCGCCCTCATGGCGGCGCTGGTGGCGGTCCCGAGCGGCTGGTTCCTGCTCGGCCTGCGCCGCTCGACCCGCGAGTGGCGGCCGCTCGGCAAGGTCGACGACTTCACCGTCGGCGCCACCGTGGAGGTCGCCTTCGAGGACCCGTCGCCGCTCCCCTGGGCGGGCGTGACGGCGAAGACGGCCGCCTGGCTGCGGCGGGAGGGGGAGCAGGAGTTCAAGGCGTTCGCCCTGAACTGCACGCACCTCGGCTGCCCGGTGCGGTGGCTGCCGGATGCGAACCTGTTCATGTGCCCGTGCCACGGCGGCGTGTTCTACGCCGACGGGCGGGTGGCGTCGGGGCCGCCGGAACGGCCGCTGGTCACCTACCCGGTGCGCGTGCGCCAGGGCGTGGTCGAAATCCAGACCAGCCCGCTGCCGATCATGGGCTGAGCGGAGTGAGGAGCCGACATGCAGGGGCTCGCGCGACTCTGGCACTGGATTGACGACATCTGCGGATTGTCGGCGTCGTTCGGGCCGATCTTCACCCATCGCGTGCCGGCGGCGAAGAAGAGCGCCTGGCTGTACGTCTTCGGCAGCGCCACGCTCGTCGTGTTCCTCGTCCAGGTGGTGACCGGCATCGCGCTGGCGAGCGCCTACGTCACCGGCTCGGGCCAGGCCTACGACAGCCTCCGGTTCATCAACCAGAACACGCTCGGCCACGTCCTGCGCGGCATCCATTACTTCGGCGCGTCGGCGATGATCGTACTCATCGGGATCCACGCGGTCCGCGTGTACCTGATGGCGGCCTACAAGTACCCCCGCCAGGTGAACTGGCTGACCGGCGTGGCGCTGCTGCTGCTCACGGTGCTGATGGCCTTCACCGGACAGCTGCTGCGCTGGGACCAGACCGGCTTCTGGACGGCCGTGGTCGCGGCCGAGCAGGCGGGACGGACGCCCCTCATCGGCAACTGGCTCGGACACTTCATCCTGGCGGGCGACACCGCCGGCGGCGCGACGCTGAGCCGGTTCTTCGCGGCGCACGTCTTCTTCATCCCGGCGCTGATCTTCGCCCTGCTCGGCTTCCACCTGTACCTCGTGCTGCACAACGGGATCTCCGAGCCGCCGAAGGCGGGCCGGCCGGTCGACCCGCGGACGTACCGGAGCTGGTATCACGCGATGGTGGCGCGGGACGGGGTGCCGTTCTGGCCGGATGCCGCCTGGCGCGACCTGGTCTTCGGGCTGCTGATCGTCCTGACGATCCTGACGCTGGCGATCCTCGTCGGGCCGCCCAATCTCGGCAAGCCGCCCGACCCGACGATCATCCAGGCGTCGCCGCGGCCCGACTGGTACTTCCTCTGGTACTTCGCGCTGCTGTCGCTGATCCCGAAGTGGTCCGAGAACCTGGTCATCGTCCTCGGCCCGCTGGTCTTCGGGCTGTTCCTCGTCTTCCTGCCGCTCCTCGGGGGCAAGGGCGAGCGGCACCCGCTGCGGCGGCCCTGGTCGATCCTGATCGTCGCCTTCATCGTCGGCATCATCGGCTACTACTGGCACATGGGGGTGCTGGCCCCGTGGTCGCCGCGGATGGATGCGCCGCCGCTGCCGGTCGCGGTCGTCGGGGTCGCCAGCGGGCCGGTGGCCGACGGCGCGAAGGTGTTCCACGACAAGGGATGCGAGTTCTGCCACACCGTGTCGGGGTACGGCGGGATTCGCGGCCCGGATCTGTCGGATGCCGGCGATCGGATGACGCGGGCGGAGATCGCGACGCGGATCTTCAGCGGCGCCGAGAACATGCCGTCCTACACCGGCAACCTGACGCCGGCGCAGCTCGCGGTGCTGCTGGACTTCCTGGAGTCGCGGCACCTCAAGCCGCCGGCGGCGACGGCCATGTTCCCGCCGCGGTAGAGGCCGCGGTGCGGCGTGGAGGGAAGAGCGGCGGGTGCCGCCTACCGGAGTCCGCGCCGCGCCGCCATCTCGCGGCCGATCTGCTGCAGGGCCGGCGCGTCGAGCAGGCGCGCGGCGGCGGGGAACAGCTCGTGGTCCTCGACCGCGATGTGGCCGGCGTAGAGGGTCTGCAGGGCGGCGAGATGATCGCGCAGCGCCGCGGCGTCGGCCGGCACGAGGCGGTTGTCGTCGAGCCAGCGCCGGACGAGGGTGTTCGCGGCGGCATGATGGACGTCGGCGGCCTGGTGGTCGTGCTCGAGCCGATCGACCAGCGCCAGGGCCTGCTGCGCGGCCGGATCGTCGCTGGCACGCAGCCTGGGGAAGAGGCTGTCCTCCTCGTCGGCCGTGTGCCTGGGCGCCGCCGTCTCGAAGTACCTCAGCGCGGCGTCGAGTGCCCGGCGATAGTCGTCGGTGAGCGGGCCGCCCGACAGGTCGGCGTCGACCCGCACGAGGATCTTGAGGAAGTGCTCGATCCGCCGATGGCAGTCGCTCAGGAGGCCGAGCGGCTGCTCAAAGCTGTGGTCCGGGGCGCGGCCGATCTGAATGGGCATGTCACAGGCTATACCACAGGTCCGCGGGGCGATCGCTATGACGTCCGTCATACCGTCCCCTTCGCTCCACGCGTACCGTCGTCGCTGGCAGGCAGGCCCGGCTGAGCGGTCAGCGGCGGCCGGCCGTGGAGCTCGCGCGACACCATGACTGTCTCGGCATCGACGATCGATCGGCGTTCGGGAACGGAGATGGACGGCCGCGGAGGCCGGCCCCTGCTCGCCGCCTTCATCGCGACCGGCCTGTTCTTCCTCGCGATGCCGGGGACCGTCATCGGCGTCGGCAACCTGCTGCTGATTGCCGCCGCGCAGGCGGCGGCGGCGCCGGCGCCGGCGTGGATCCAGGCGCACGGTCAGGCGCAGATCTTCGGCTGGGTCGGCAGCTTCATCATCGGCATCTCGCTGTTCGTGCTGCCGAGGTTCCGCGGGATTCCGCCGGCCTCGGCGGTGCTCGGATGGCTGACCTGGGCGCTCTGGACGGCCGGTGTCACGCTGCACTGGCTGGCCGGCGTCAACGACATCGCCCCGCAGCCGGCCCTCGTCGTCGCGGCCCTCCTCCGGCTCGCCGGTTTCCTCGTCAGCCAGTATCTGCTGGTGATCGCTCCCCTGCGCGCGGCCAGGGCTGGCACCGTCCGGCACCGGCCGGCGCGCGACCTGGGGTCGATGCTGGGGATTGCGGGCTTCTGCGGTCTCGGCGCGACGCTGGTCGTCGACCTGGTCGCCGCCGTGTCGACCGCGCCAGGGTCGGCCGCGTATCCGCCCGCGCTCGACCGGATCCTGCTCGAACTGTCGCTCTGGACCTTCGTGCTGCCGATCGCGCTCGGCTACAGCGCGCGGTTCACCTCGATGTTCCTCGGACTGCGACCGGCCCATCCGCCGCAGGCGACACCGTTGGGCGTCCGCTCGCTCGACCTGGGACGCCTGCTGACGCTGATCGTCGTCGCCATCGCCATCTCTGCGCTCCTCCAGGCCTTCATCGTGACGGCGATCCTGGCCTTTGCGTTCACGCTGCTGACTATCTGGGCGCTGCGCGTGTTCGAGCCGCCGGAGCGTCCGGCCTTCACGGCCGGCGTCGACGCGCGATCTCCCGCGTTCGTCCGCCTGGCGTTCGGCTGGCTCGCGATCGGCGCCGCCCTCGGGGTCGCCGCCGCCATGCAGCCCGCCGCCGGCGGATTGCCAGGCGCTGGACGGCATGCGATCACAGTGGGATTCGTGGCGACGTTGATCTTTGCGCTCGCCCCGCGGCTCCTGCCGGGGTTCCTGCACCGGCGGCTCTTCAGTCGCGGGTTGATGGCTGCCAGCCTCTGGCTGCTGACCATCGGCTGTGCGCTGCGCGTGGTCAGCGAAGCCGCGGCCTACGGCATGCCAGGCAGCTGGGGATGGCAGGTGCTGCCGCTCTCGGGGGTCACCGAGCTGACGGCGGTGCTGCTGTTCGTGCTGAATCTGGGTGCGACCTTTGCGTGCAGGCCGAGAGGGGTGGCGGAGAGTCCGCTGCTCGAGGTGCTGCCGGCCGCCGGCCGGCGGCCGATGGAGGGAGAACGGCCGTGATCAAACTGAAGCGCGTATACGATCCGCCCTCGCGGCTCGACGGCCGGCGCGTGCTGGTCGAGCGGCTCTGGCCGCGCGGACTCTCGAAGGCGACCCTGCGGCTGGACGACTGGATCAAGGACGTCGGACCGACGACCGCCCTGCGCCAGTGGTTCAGCCACGATCCGGACAAGTGGGATCAGTTCCGCCGGCGGTACTTCCGCGAGCTCGATTCCCGCCCCGAGACCTGGCAGCCGATCGTGGCCGCGGGTCGACGCGGCACGGTGACGCTCCTCTACAGCTCCCACGACACCGAGCACAACAACGCCGTGGCGCTGCAGGAGTACCTGAAGGCGCGAGCCGGCACACGCCGGACGACCGCTCGTACAGCAGCCGGTGCGACGAAGCGCCGGAGCCGCTGACGGAAAGGGGCAGCCATGCGCGCGCACCTGAAGAGACGCTTCGAACCCGCCGCCGGCACCGGGGCCTTCATCTTCGAACCCGAGCAGCCGCTCGCGTTCAAGGCGGGGCAGACCTGCGACATCCGGATCCCGGAGCCGCGCTACCAGGACGCGGAAGGGGCCGTGCGGACCTTCTCGATCGCCTCGCCGCCCGGCAGTCCCGAGCTGATGTTCGCCACGCGGCTGACGGGCAGCGCCTTCAAGCGGAGCCTGATGGAGATGCCGCCCGGCACGGTGGTCGAGATCGACGGGCCGTACGGGTCGTTCACCCTCCACCAGAACGCTGCGAAGGCGGCGGTCCTGCTGGCCGGCGGCATCGGCATCACCCCGTTCCGCAGCATGATCGCGGACGCGGTCGAGCGGAACCTGCCGCACGATCTCACGCTCGTCTACTCGAACCGGACGGCCGGCAGCTCGGCGTTCATCTCGGATCTCGAGGCATGGGCCCGCGCCCATCCGCGATTCCACCTCGTCGCGACGATCACGGAGCCCGCGCCGGGCGAGGCCTGGAGCCACCTGACCGGCCTGGTCGATGCCGCGTTCCTCGCCAGGCACGTGCGCGCCGACTTCGGCACCGCCATCTTCTACGTGGCGGGCCCGGACGGCTTCGTGAAGGCGATGGCGGCCTCGGTGTCGAGCGCCGGCGCCGATCCCGACAACGTCCGCACGGAGGAGTTCGCCGGCTACTGAGAGGGAGGCGCGATGAACACCGGCAAGCGGAGCGAGGGGCGGTCTCGTTGACCAGCCGGTTCGCGATCCGGCCCACCTCTCCGTTCCGGCTCGACCTGACTGCCTGGACTCTGCGGCGCAGCCTCAACAACCGCATCGACGACTGGGATGGCACGACGTACCGCCGCGTCCTGACGCTGGGCCCCCGGGCCGTGGCGGTGTCGGTCCGGCAGGAGAGGGGCCGGCTGGAGGTCGTCGCGCAGACCGCCGGCAGGGTGCCCGGCCTGGAAGAGGGCGTCAGCGGCGCGCTGGAGCAGATGCTCGGACTGCGGACCGATCTGCAGCCGTTCGACGACCTGGCGGCGCACGACCGCCAGCTGCGCGCGCTCGTCGATCGGTTCCGCGGGGTCAGGCCGCCGCGCTTCCCGACCGTCTTCGAGGGACTGCTGAACGCGATCAGTTGTCAGCAGCTGAGCCTCGCGGCGGGGCTGACGATCCTCTCGCGGCTGTCGGCCCGCTTCGGCCTCGCCGCAGCCGATGGCGATCGCCACGCCTGCCCGCGACCGGAGGATCTCGCCCGCCGTCGATCCACGTCGATCCGCACGGCCGGATACAGCCAGGCCAAGGCGCGGGCGCTGCTGGCTGCCGCGCGCGCCGCGCTGCGAGGGACGGTTGACCTCGAGGGGTTGACGGCCGCGGACGAGGAGACGGCGCTGGCCCGCCTGCGCGCGCTGCCGGGCGTGGGACGGTGGACGGCCGAATACGTGCTGCTGCGCAGTCTCGGCCGGCTGAACGTCTTTCCGGCCAACGACGTGGGCGCCGCCCACGGTCTGCGCCGATGGCTCGGCGTCCGGCGGCCGCTCGGGTACGACGACGTGCGCCGCCTGCTCGAGCCGTGGCGCCCGTGGGCGGGTCTCGTCTACTTCCACCTCTTGCTCGATGGGCTCGATCGCGCGGGCCTGCTGAAGAGGTGAGGCGTGCCCTATCCCCCCGCCAGCGCCCCCACGACCAGGAATGGTTCGATCCCCTTCGCGACCGCGTCGGGCAGCGGGGCGTCGGGGGCCTCGTGCGACAGATCTTCCTGGCAGGCGTAGAAGCGGACGTGGGCGCGCCGCTTCATCGTCGCGTGGTCGCGCAGCGTCCCGCTGAGGGCGGGATACTGCGCTTCCAGCGCGTCGATGATCGCCTTCTGCGTGACGACGCCGGGGACGTCGATCGTCACCTCGGCGTCGCGCACGCGCGCCAGCGTCTGCAGATGCGCCGGCAGGACCACGCGGATCATGACAGCGACTGCACTTCCACCGACAGGACGGCGGGGAGGTCGCGCGCGATCGCCGACCAGCTGTCGCCGTTGTCGTTCGACCCGTACACCTGGCCGCCGGTCGTCCCGAAGTAGATGCCGCACGGATCGAGGCGATCCACCGCCATCCCGTCGCGCAGCACGTTCACGTAGCAGTGCTGCTGCGGCAGCCCCTTCGTGAGCGGCTCCCACTCGTTGCCGCCCGTGCGGCTGCGATAGACGCGCAGCTGGCCGTCGAGCGGATAGTGCTCGGAGTCGCTCTTGATGGGGACGACGTAGACCGTCTCGGGCTCGTGGGCGTGCACGTCGATGACGAAGCCGAAGTCTGTGGGAAGGTTGCCGCTGACCTTCGTCCATTGGTCGCCGGCGTTGTCGGTGCGCATAACGTCCCAGTGTTTCTGCATGAAGA
>JAGWRA010000123.1 GCA_028876655.1 Acidobacteriota bacterium
CGTCATGCGGGATGCCACGGAGAGCGGCACCGCTGCCGGTCGCAAGGTCCGGAGCGTGAGCGGCGGCAACGCATGGGGGCGTCATGCGGGATGCCACGGAGAGCGGCACCGCTGCCGGTCGCAAGGTCCGGAGCGTGAGCGACGGCGACGCATGGGGGTGGGGCCCCATGCGAACTGAGGAATGAGTACACAGGAGTCATCTGCATGAACCGCATTGTCCTGGCCTACTCCGGTGGGCTCGATACTTCCGTGGCGATCCCCTGGCTGGCCGAGCAGTTCGGCGCCGAGGTGGTTGCCGTCACCATGGACCTGGGCCAGGGCAAGGAGCTCGACGCCGTGCGCGAGCGGGCGCTGGCGACGGGCGCCGTGCGGGCCCACGTGCTGGACGTCCGCGAGGAGTTCGCGCGCGACTACCTCCTGCCGGCCCTGAAGGCCGACGCCATCTACGAGGACCGCTACCCGCTGGCGACGGCGCTCGGGCGGCCGCTCATCGCGCGGAAGCTGGTGGAGATCGCCGAGATGGAGCAGGCGACGGCCATCGCGCACGGCTGCACGGGCAAGGGGAACGATCAGGTGCGGCTCGACGTCTCGACGCGCGCGCTGAACCCGACGCTGAAGGTCATCGCGCCGGCGCGCATCTGGACGATGAACCGGCCCGACGAGATCGAGTACGCGCGCAAGCGTGGCATCCCGGTGCCGGCGACGATCGACAGCCCCTACAGCACCGACTCGAACCTCTGGGGCCGCTCGATCGAGTGCGGCGTGCTGGAGGATCCCTGGAGCGAGCCGCCCGAGGAGATCTACGCGCTGACGAAGTCGCCCGCGGCCTGCCCCGACACCCCGGCGTACGTGGAGATCGACTTCGCGCAGGGGGTGCCGGTGCGGATCAACGGCGTCGACATGCCGCTCATCGAGCTCATCGAGGCGCTCGGGTCGATCGCCGGCAGCCACGGCGTCGGCCGGATCGACATGGTGGAGAACCGGCTGGTCGGCATCAAGTCGCGCGAGATCTACGAGGCGCCGGCGGCCGTCGTCCTGCACGCCGCGCATCGCGAACTGCAGAAGCTGGTCTCGCCGCGCGACATGGACCGCCTGGCGCGCGACCTCAGCGTGCGCTACGCCGATCTCGTGTACAACGGCCTCTGGTTCACGCCGATGCGCGAGGCGCTCGACGCCTTCTTCGCGCAGGTGCAGACGCGTGTCACCGGCACGATCCGCCTGAAGCTGTTCAAGGGCGACTGCCACGTCGTCGGCCGGAAGTCGCCGATGGCGCTCTACGAGCACGCGCTGGCGACCTACGACGCCGGCGACCTGTTCGATCACAAGGCGGCCGAGGGCTTCATCTCGCTGTTCGGCCTGCCGGTCGAGCTGTCGGCGCGGCGCGTGCCGATTGCGCGGACGCCGGCCCCGGTCGCGCAGGAGGGCTGATGGCGGCGCTCTGGTCGGGGCGGTTCGACGCGGAACCGGATCGCGCGACGTTCGAGTTCGGCGCGTCGTTCCGCTTCGACCGGCGCCTGTTCGAGGACGACGTGACGGGCAGCCTGGCCTGGGTCGAGGCGCTCGCCGCGGCCGGCGTGCTGAGCGAGGCCGAGCGGGCCGCGCTCGCCGGCGCGCTCACGGCGATCCGCGATCGCGGCCGGCAGGACCCCGCCTTCGTCGACGGGGCCGACGAGGACGTCCACACGTTCGTCGAGCGGCTCGTCGTCGAGATGGTCGGCGAGGCCGGGAAGCGCCTGCACACGGGCCGCTCGCGCAACGAGCAGGTGTCGCTCGACCTCCGGCTGTACCTGCGGCGGCGGATCCCGGCGCTGCGTGCCGCGCTCGTCCGGCTGGCGGCGGCGCTGGCCGACCAGGCGGATCGCGCCGGCGGCGCGCTGATGCCCTCCTACACCCACCTGCGGCCGGCGCAGCCGATCCTGGTGGCCCACTTCTTCCTCGCCCACGCGGCCGCGCTGCGGCGCGACGACGAGCGGCTGGCCGCGGCCGCGCGCGAAGCCGACGCCCTGCCGCTCGGGTCGGGGGCCGTGGCCGGCACCCGCTACGCCATCGACGTCGAGGCGCTGGCGGCGCGGCTCGGCTTCTCGACGGTCGTCCTCAACAGCCTCGACGCCTCCTCCGATCGCGACTTCGTCCTGTCGTTCCTCCAGGCGGCGGCCGTCACGATGGTGCACCTGAGCCGGCTCGCCGAGGATCTGATCATCTTCTGCAGCGACGAGTTCCATTTCTTCGAGCTGTCGGATGCCTTGAGCACCGGCAGCAGCATGATGCCGCAGAAGAAGAACCCCGATCCCCTGGAACTCGTGCGCGGGAAGGCGGGACGGGTCACCGGCCACCTCGTCGCCCTGCTCACGACCGTGAAGGGGCTGCCGAGCGGGTACGACAAGGATCTCCAGGAGGACAAGGAGGGCGTGTTCGACAGCGAGGACACGCTCGCCGGGTCGCTCGCCGCGATGACGATGGTCGTCGCGCAGCTCACGCTCGATCGCGCGCGGGCCGAGCGGGCGGCGTCGGGCCTGCTGCTGGCCACCGACGTGGCCGACTACCTGGTCGGCCGCGGCATGCCGTTCCGGCGGGCGCACGAAGTGGTCGGCGGCCTCGTCCGCCGGCTGGTCGCCGAGGGGCGATCGTTCGACAGCCTCACGCTCGACGAATGGCGGAGCGCCAGCGAACTGTTCGACGAGGACATCGCCGCGCAGATCACGCCGGCGGCGTCGGTGCGCGGCAAGCGGACGCCGCAGTCGACGGCGCCCGAGGCGGTGGCGGCGGCACGCGCCGGGCTGCGCGAGTGGATCGCGGCGAGGCGGGACGAGCCCGGGGACTGACGCCCCGGGATCCGTGTTGCACCGGTCTGCACGGCTCTGCTAAGATTCCCGTACCTTCTCGACTTTCCTTCCCGCCGCGAGAGAGGCCCGTTCGGGAGTATTCGATGCAACAGCGCCAGCTTCGGCTTGGTGATATCCTCGACGATTATTGTCCGCGCGAGCGCCGTGTCACGAACCACGCCGTCGTGGCCATGGTCGGCGAGAACGTCAAGCAGACCCGCTGCACCACCTGCGAAACCGAACACGAATACCGCGGGGCGCGGGTCCCGCCGCAGCGCAAGCGCAAGGAGACGGTGGCGGCACTCGCGGCGCAGGTCGCTGCCGGCGCACCGCGCCCGGTGGTCCGGCCGGCCGCGGCGACCGTGGGCCCGGAGGAGGCGCCGGCGCTGGCGGCCGACGCAGCCGCCGAGGCGCCCGGAGACGACCGTCCGGGGGCGGTCCCGCCGGCCGCACCGCCGGAGTCCGGTGCCGCCATGGACGCTCAGGCGGCGCTCGAAGAGGAAAGCCGGGTGCACCGCCAGCTCATTCGTGCCACCCTGCCGCGTCCCGAAGGCCAGACCCAGACCCGCCCTCTTCCCGAGTTCACCATCCGCCAGTCACCGACCGGTCCCGCAACGTTCCGTCCGTCGGGCAACGGCGGCTTCCGGCCGCAGCGCGGGGGCACACGTCCGTCCGGCGGGGCGCATGCCGGCCAGGGGCGGCATGGCGCGGGCCGTCCCGGTGGTCACGGGGCGTCGTCGGGCCGTCGCGCCGATCGCGCCCATCAGCCGGGTGGGCCGTCCCGGCACTCGCACGCCGGCCCGATGGCGCGCCAGGGCAAGAAGCGCTCGAAGTAGCGCACCACGGGCTCCCGTTCCGTCCCGCAGACTCCGTCGACTCCATCGAGCACGATGATGACTGATCTCGCAGGCAAACACGGCCTCGTCGTCGGCGTGGCCAACAAGCGATCCCTCTCGTGGGCCATCGCCCAGGCGGCGGGTCAGGCCGGAGCCCGCCTGGCCGTCACCTATCAGGGCGAACGGCTCGAGGAGAACGTCCGCAAGCTCGCCGACCAGCTCCAGTCCCCGCTGGTGCTGCCGTGCGACGTCACCGACGATGCGCAGATCGCCGCCGTGTTCGAGGCGATCGATCGCGAGTTCGGCGGCCTCGACTTCGTCGTCCACGGGGCCGCGTTCGCGCCGCAGGGCGAACTGCTGAATCCGTTCGTCGAGACGTCGCGCGAGGGGTTCCGGACGGCGCTCGAGGTGAGCGCGTACTCCCTGATCGCGCTGGCGCGGCAGGCGCGTCCCCTGATGGAGCGCCGTGGCGGCGGGAGCATCGTGACGCTGACCTATCTGGGCAGCATCCGCGTCCTGCCGAACTACAACGTGATGGGGGTGGCGAAGGCGGCGCTGGAGGCGGGGGTCCGGTATCTGGCGAGCGATCTCGGCCCCTCCAACATCCGCGTGAACGCGATTTCAGCGGGCCCGGTGAAGACGCTCGCCGCGGCCGGCATTCCCGGCCTGTCTGGGTTCCTGCAGGCGTATCGCGAGCGCGCGCCGCTGCGGCGGGGCATCGACGCCGCCGAAGTGGCCGACACGGCGATGTACCTGATCGGCCCCGCCGGCCGGGGCATGACGGGTGAGGTGCTGTTTGTCGACGCCGGCTATCACGTCATGGGGGTCTGAACGCCGCGCGCGCGCCGGCCGGCCGCTGGTGGCGCTGGCCCTGGTGGTGGCCGCCCTGGCCGCCGGCGGCTGCATGCGGCCGCCCTCGCAGGCGATCGACGACGCGACCCTGCTGGTGCGGGTGAAGACCGCGCTCCTGAACGACCCGACGATCGGCGCGATGCGGATCGAGGTCGACGTGAATCTCGGTGTCGTGCGGCTGTCGGGAGCCGTGCCGTCCGAACAGGACATCGAGCGGGCCGTCGGCCTGGCCCGCCAGGTGGCCGGCGTCCGCGACGTGCACTCGACGATCCAGATCGTGCCCGGCAGCGCTACCCCCACTCCTCCATCCGGATCCTGATCGGCGCGACGCCGAGCCCGGTCAGGATCGGCGGAAGCGTCTCGATCAATCCCGGCGGCCCGCACAGGAAGCAGAGCGTCTCCGGGGCGTGGACCAGCCCCGCCAGCGCCTCCCGATCGATCCGTCCGCGCGCACGCGTCCAGCCCTCCGGCATCTCGCGCGTCACCGTCTGGTGCAGCTCGATCCGGCCCCGCGCCGCCAGCGCGCGCAGTTCGTCCTCGTAGGCGAACTCCGCCGGCGTGCGCGCGCTGTACAGCAGGCTGACGTCGAGTCCCGGCTGCGTCGCGAGCACGTGCCGCAGCATCGACCGCAGGGGGGCGATGCCGGTCCCGCCGGCGATGAACAGGACGGCCCGCTCCATCGGGTGATCCGGGAACCGGAACGATCCGATCGGGCCCTCGACGTCGATGAGGCTGCCCGGGTCGACGCCGAGATGGTCCGGCAGCGTCCCGTCCTCCTCGGTCTGCACGAGCAGCTCCAGGCAGCCGGTCTGCCGCACGTCTTCCGGCGCGACGGCAATCGAGTAGGGCCGCCGCGGGCCGCCGTGGCGCCCGGCGAGCACGGCCTGGCCCGCCTGGAAGGGAAAGCGGTGGTGCGCGAGATCGATCCGGAGGATCCGGGCGCGCGGTGTGGCGGCGACGCTCTCGCGGAGCCGCAGGGTGAGCAGGTCGGGCACGGATGGTCCGTTGCAGGCGGCCGGGCGGACGCCCGGCGGAGCCGCTCTATCCTACAACGCGTGACGGAGGACTGTCGCGTCCGGACGGGACGCGTGGGACGTCAGGACAGGCCCGAGGCGGCGCGCTCCAGTTTCGGACCGGCGCCGTCGGCGGCGGGCTCGCCGATCTCCACGGCGGCTGCCGTGTCGCCGCCGGCCCCAGCCGGCCGGGAGTCGCCGGTCCGCTTGCGGCGCGCCTTGTCGCGGTACATCCGGCCGTCGGCCGTGGCGAGCAGCATCTCGTACACCTCGCCGTCGTGCGGGAAGACGGCCGCCCCGACGCTCATGCCGAGCGGCAGGCGCCGGCCGGGCCGCACGTCGAACTCCATGTCCTCGACGGCCTTCTGCAGTTCGACCCGCTTGCGCTCGGCCTCGTCGGCGCCGCAGCCCGACAGCACGACGATGAACTCGTCGCCGGCGTAGCGCACGCAGATGTCGTAGGGCCGGATGGCGGTCCGCAGCACGCCGGCCACGGCGCGCAGCGCCCGGTCGCCGGTGTGGTGGCCGTAGGTGTCGTTGATCTCCTTGAAGTTGTCGAGGTCCATGACGAGCAGCGAGACCTCGGACTTCAGGCGCTCGGCGCGGGCGAGCTCGCGCGACAGGTGCATGAACATGAACCGCATGTTCGGCAGGCCGGTCAGCGGGTCGGTGAGCGAGTCCTCCTGCGTCTGCTCGAAGACGATCGAGTTGTAGATGACGGCGGCCGCCTGCTCGCAGATGCGGTCCAGCAGCCGGCGGTGGTCGTCGGTGTAGATGCCCGCAGTGGTGTGATAGACGGCCAGCGTGCCGATCAGCCGCTCGTTGAAGACGAGCGGGCAGACGAGCGCCGCCTGCAGCGCGGTCGCGGTCGCCGTGACGCCCGAGGTCGCCTCGAGGTCGGCGGCCGGCCGGCCGTTCACCAGCGGCCGGCGGTTGCGGCCGACCCAGCCGACCAGCCCGTGGCCGGCCCGCACGTTGATCTGCTGGACGATGTCGGCGTCGACGCCGGTGGCGAAGCGGCACTGCAGCGCCTGCGTCTCCTCCTTGAAGAGGAACAGCGCGCAGCAGGAGAAGGGGACGATGTTGCTCAGCTTCGACGAGATCAGCGACATCGTGTCCGAGACGCCGAGACTGCTGCCGAGCGCCTGCGCCAGCTCGTACAGGGCGTACAGTTCGCGGTGGGCCAGTGCGATGTCGTCGAAGACGTTCTTGGTCGGCGGCAGCACCGGCGGGTTCGCGTCGCCCAGGAAGCCCGCGGCCGGCCGCGCCGTGTCCGAGTGCCCGGCCTCGAGGCTCAGGCGCCGCGACGGCTCCTGCGCCGCCTCTGCCTCGGCGTTCAGCTGCGGGTAGAGCTCGATGAACTTCCGTACGAGCGTCGGATCGAGTGCGCGGCCCGCCTCCTGCCGCAACAGACCGATGGTGGCCTCGAAGGTCATCGCCTTGTGGTACGGCCGTTCCGACATGAGCGCGTCGAAGTAGTCGACCACGGCGAGGATCCGCGCGCCGAGCGGGATCTGCTCCGCGGCGAGCCCCGCGGGGTAGCCCTTGCCGTCCCACCGTTCGTGGTGGCTGAGGATGAGCGGCGCCACCGGGTACGGGAAGGGGACGGCCCCGATGATCTCCGCCCCGACCTGCGGATGGATGCGGATCTTCTGGAACTCCTCCTGCGTGAGCGGGCCCGGCTTCGAGAGGATGTGCTCCGGCACCGCCAGCTTGCCGATGTCGTGCAGCAGGGCGGCCGTCTTCACGCCCTGGATCTCGTTCTCCGGCATCCCCATCGCCCGCGCCAGCCCGGCCGCGTACGACTGCACCCGGCGGATGTGCGTCTGGGCGGTCTGGTCCTTCGCATCGATGGCGAGCGCGAGGGCCTCGATCGTCGCCAGGTGGAGATCGGAGATCTGGCGGACGTGCCGCTGCTCGTCCTCGACCCGCGCGAGGTAGACCTTGTAGGTCCGGTAGGTGAGATAGAGCGGGGCCACCGCGAGCGGCGCCAGCCAGAAGGTCGACCGATCGATGACCGCCGACGCGATGGCCGCCGCGCCCGCGCCCACGAAGTAGCTCGGCGCGCTCCAGAGGAAGTTCTCGTTCCAGACCTTCAGCGGCGACTGGCGGGTGGAGAGGCCGATGGCGCTCGCGACGAGCGCCGTGTTCAGCACGAAGTAGGTCGTCGCCGCGCCGACCAGCGGCCGCGCCAGGTCGATCGACGAGCCCGCCAGGTGCCCGGGCACGCCCCCCAGCCACGCGTAGACCACGCCGGCCGCCTGCACGGTGATGACGAGCGCCGCCATGCTGAACAGCGTCCGGTACGCCGGGTTGCGATCCTTCATCCGGAAGGAGCACTGCGTCCAGGCGCTGACCGCCGCCACGAGCATCGTCTGGTCGGGCCCGAGCAGCAGCAGCGAGGCGAAGTCGACCGCATAGGACACCGACATCGTCGAGCCGCTGCGATCGAGCGGCAGATTCACCTTAAGCGCGGAGGTGAGCGACGACAGCACGAGCATCGTGAGGAAGAGCAGCGGGGCGGGGAAGGAGAGATGGAGCGAACGGATCACCAGCAGGACGGCGCCGAGCGTGATGCCGGCGGCAACGTAGATCCTGGCGGCGATCGGAAGGCTCTTCATGCCCTGCTGTTCGCGTCGGGAGGTGGCAGTGTCCTGTCCGGCTACCTCTCGGGAGCCGGTGAGCCCGGCGAAGCTGATTCCGATTGAACTGACATGATATGACAATGCCGGTAGCCCGGCCAGCAAAATCGTCCGTACCGTCCGGTCGCCGCCTGCCCGCCCCGCCTGGCCCCGTCCTTGTGGTTACTCCTGCAAACTACTCTCCAAATTGCAGTTATTTCACTTTTGTTATTTCCGGCCTGCGTAGCTGCCGGGCGGTCCCGGTCGGCCCTGTCGCATGACCATTATGTCATATTGAGTCATGCCGAGCGCCGCCACGGCCCGGCAAGGTTCCGTCCCGAGGGCCGGTGCCACCTGATCGACGGACCGGCTGCCCCCATTCAGCCAGCCTGTGAAAAGATGCTAAGCTACACGCAATTTGTTGGGGCTTTCCCGATCATCGCTACGAGTTCTGGACCCTCGTCCGTTCTGCGCCTCGAGTAGGAGTCTTCCGTGCCTCATCGCGCCCCCGGCTCATCCGGCCGTACCCGCCAGCAGCACCTGTCCGGCAAACCGATTTCCTGCTATCGGCCGCGCGGCAGTGCCGAGATCCGTCATCTGATTGACGAAGGGTTCCAGGCGTTCAATGCCGCCCGGCTGTCGGAGGCGTCGCAGATCTTCGCGTCGAAGATGCTGGACCCGGCCAACGACACGACGATCGGGCTGACCATCGCCGGCGCCATGACGCCGGCCGGGCTGGGCGGCTGCGTGATCGAGCTGATGGATCGGGGGCTCGTCGACTTCGTCATCAGCACCGGCGCGAACCTGTATCACGACCTGCACTACGCGCTGAACTTCACGCTGCGCCGCGGCTCGCCGTTCGTCGACGACGTGGAGCTGTACGAGCAGGGCGTGATCCGGATCTACGACGTGCTGTTCCCGGCCGACGTGCTGCTCGAGACCGACAGCTACATCCGCGACTTCCTCGTGCGCGAGCGGCTGAGCGGGCCGATGTCGACGGCCGAGTTCCACTACCGCCTCGGCCGCGATCTGATGGCGCAGCGCCCGGGCTGCGAGGAATACTCGGTGGTGGCCCGCGCCGCGGCGGCGGGCGTCCCCATCTACACCTCGTCGCCCGGCGACAGCTCGATCGGCATGAACGTGGCCTACCACGAGCTGATGAACGGCGGCACGTTCATGATCGATCCGAACCGCGACGTCAACGAGATCTGCGCCATCGTCCTGGCGGGGAAGCAGAACGGCTGCGTGATCCTCGGCGGCGGCTCCCCGAAGAACTTCTACCTGCAGGCGCAGCCGACGCTCTGGGAGGTCTACGGCATTCCCAAGGGCGGCAACGACTACTTCATCCAGATCACGACCGACCAGGTCGTCTGGGGCGGGCTGTCGGGCGCGACGCCGGCCGAGGCGGTGAGCTGGGGCAAGGTGAATCCCGGCGTGTTGCCCGACACGGTCGTGGCCTACTGCGACTCGACCATCGCGTTTCCGCTGATGTGCGAGTACGCCATCGGCTCGCCGCATGGGCGCCGGACGCGCAAGGAACTGATGCACAAGCGCGAGGCGCTGGTGGCCGACCTGCTGCGGCAGGCAAAGGCGGCGCAGGCCACCCGCCAGCCCGCCGGCTCGACGAGGTCGTAACGGCCGGCCGGGGTTCGGGGCGGAGCCCCGACGAGGAGGTGCGATGGGCACGTTGTCGTCCGAGCTCGCTCCGCATGCCGGTCGCGTGGCCGGCCGGCCGCGTCTCTACGCCGACGCGAACCTCCCGGCCCGGCTGGTCGACTTCATGCGGCAGCGCCTCGACTGGGACGTGCTGTTCGTCGTGGAGGAAGACGACCTGCGGCGGGCCTCCGACACGCACCACTACCAGCTGGCGCGCCAGTTGCGGCGCACGCTGCTCACGCTCGACCGCGATTACCTCGACGACCGCCGCTTCCCGCCCGACCAGAGCGGCGGCGTGCTCGTGCTGTGGGCCCCGAACGAGCCGGCCTACCACCGGCTGCTGACGCGGCTCGACGTCGCCTTCTTCCGTGATGGGGAGGCGGACGGCGTCGCGCTTCCGCTCGCCGGCCGCAAGCTTCATCTCCACAACGACTGGACGCCGCAGCCGACGCACGCCTGACGGGACGCGCCGCGCCGCGCGTGAGCACCCATGCGCATCCTCACGGGAGCGACCATCGTCCTGCCGGACCGCCTCGTGTCAGGCGGGTCGGTGGTGATCGACGGCGAGCGGATCGTCGAGGTCCGCGAACAGCCCGTGCCCCGGGATGGCGTCCACGAGCACGTCGCGCTCCCCTCCGGCGGCTGGATCGTGCCGGGGCTGATTGACGTGCACGTGCACGGCGCCGGTGGGTTCGACACGCTGGGGCCGCCGGGATCGGTGGCCGGCCTCGCGGCCCGGCTGCCGCGTCACGGTGTCACGGCGTTCTGTCCGACGACGGTCGCCTGCCCGCCGGGCCCGCTGGAGCAGTTCCTGACGGAGGTGGCGGCGCTGCGGGCGGGACCGCCATCGCCCGGTTCGGCGCGCGTGCTCCCCGCCCATCTCGAGAGCAACTTCCTGGCTCCTGCCTTCCGGGGCGCGCAACCCGCCGCCTGTCTGCGCACGGCCGCCGGCTGCTTCACGGCTGCGGGCGGCCTGCGCACCGCCCGGTTTCCGATGGCAGATCGCGCCGGTGATTTCGACGGGGTCGACGTGCTGCACGTCGTGGATCGCTGGCGGCCCGCCGTCGGGATCGTCACGCTCGCCCCCGAACTGGAGGGCGGCCTCGCCCTCGTGGCGTGGCTGGTCTCGCGCGGTCATCGCGTCGCGCTCGGCCACTCGGGGGCGCTGTTCGACGAAGCGCGCGCGGCGATCGGCGCCGGTGCGCGCCACGCGACGCACCTGTTCAACCGGATGCCGCCGCTCGGCCATCGCGAACCAGGACTGGCCGGGGCCGTGCTGGCCGACGAGGCGGTGGCGGCCGAAGTGATTGGCGACGGCGTCCACCTGCATCCGGCGGCCATCCGGCTGACCGTGGCGGCCAAGGGGACGGCGCGGGTCATGGCGGTGAGCGATGGCACGGCCGTGGCCGGCCGGCCCGACGGCGCCCGGGGGCAGCTCGGCGGTGAGCCCATTACCGTGGCCGGCGGCGCGGCGCGCCTTGACGATGGCACGCTGGCCGGCAGCGCCGCGACGCTCGATCGGGTCTTCCGGACGCTGGTCCAGGCCGTGGGGCTGACGCCGGTCGAGGCGGCCGCCCTGTGCGCCACGACCCCCGCGCGCGAGCTGGGCCTGCGGGATCAGGGCGAAATCGGCCCTGGCCGGCTGGCGGATCTGGTGCTGCTGGATGCGGACTTCCGGGCC
The DNA here is from genome assembly GCA_028876655.1 of Acidobacteriota bacterium. Lineage (GTDB taxonomy): Bacteria > Acidobacteriota > Vicinamibacteria > Vicinamibacterales > CAVVIG01 > JAGWRA01. The sequence continues at coordinate 11,482 of JAGWRA010000123.1, forward strand.
CGGTGGACCTGGATTGGCGGCGCGCCGGCGTGGCCGGGTGCGTGAACCTTTTCGCCCGGTTTCCCGTCGAAGGCAAGCGGAGGGACTGCCATGTCGATGTCGCGATTCGCCCGGGTTGCCGCCGGAGTGCTGTGGCTCGCCGCCGGTCTGGCGCCGCTCGCCCACGCGGACAGCCGGTACGTCACGCGCGAGGACAAGACGTTCACCGTGAGCGGGACGCCGGAAGTCACGTTGAACACGTTCGACGGCCACATCCAGGTGCGGACCTGGGACAAGGGGCAGGTGCAGGTCACCATCGAACGGCGCGCCTCGACCGAGGCGGAGGCGAAGGCCATCGAGGTCGACGCCCGTCAGGACGGCAATCGCGTGACCGTGCAGGTCCGCAAGCCGTCGGGCGACTGGTTCAGCTGGTTCGGCCGCTCGCGCAGCGCCAGCCTCATCGTCAACGTCCCGCGCAGCACCACGCTGTCGGCGGGGACCGGTGACGGCGGCATCGACGTCGCCGGGGTTGCCGGCGCGGTCTCGGTCCACAGCGGCGACGGCAGCATCGACGTGCACGACGTGAAGGGCGATCTCGACGCGACGACGGGCGACGGCTCGATCCGGATCGACGGCCTGGAAGGGGCGTTGCGCGCCCGGTCGGGTGATGGCAGCGTCCATGCCAGCGGCAAGGTGTCGGCCGTGCAGGTCCGGAGCGGCGACGGGTCGGTCGCGGTCACGGCCGAGCCGGGCAGCACGATGGTGTCCGACTGGAGCGTGGCCACGGGCGACGGGTCGATTACGCTGGCGCTGCCGGCCGACTTCAGCGCCGAGGTCGACGCCCACACGGGCGACGGCTCGGTCTCGCTGAACGGCCTGGCGCTCAAGGTGAGCGGCACCATCAAGCGGGACACCATCCGCGGCACGCTCGGATCGGGCGGGCACCAGTTGACGCTCCGTTCGGGCGACGGTTCGATCACGCTGAACAGCCGGTAGGGGAGCCCCCGTCTCCGGGCGTCGGTCGGTCTCCGGTCTTCAGTCCCCGGTCTTCGGTCTTGAGGAGGGCCGCCACACAGGCTGAGCGAGCCTGGGCGGCCCACGTCCTCCTGATCTCCTGACCCTCCTGTCAGCGAGTCTCCTGCCCTCCTGATCTCCTGTGAACTATCGCGGGGGTGGCGTCGCGTAGATCGTCGGATCGGGCAGGCCCGCCTCGTGGAAGGCATCGTGGCGCTCGCGGCACTTGCTGCAGCGGCCGCAGTGCCCCCCGCCTTCCGGACTCATGCAGGACAGCGTCAGGTCGAAGGGGACACCGAGCTCGCGTCCGATCAGGATCACGTCGCTCTTGTGCCGGTCGGCGAACGGGGCATCGATGGTCAGCGGGTGGGCGAGGCCGAGCGACAGCGTCCGCGCCATCGAGGCGAAGAAGTCGGGCGTGGCGTCCGGGAACGGATTGCCGGCGAGCGGGCCGATGACGATCCGATGCAGTCCGAGCTGCGCGCAGAGGACGCCGGCCTTGGCGAGCAGCACGATGTTGCGGCCGGCGAGATAGACGTCCTCGTCCGGCGTGTCGTACGCCGGCGGCGTCCCCTGCACGGCCCAGTGCGAGGACGTGTAGACGTCGCGCATGCTGAAGGCGAGCCGCGCCAGCGCCTTCACCCGTCCGGCCAGCGGCGGAGCGGCCAGCAGGCGATCGACGATGGCCAGCTCGTCGTCTTCCCAGGCGAGTCCCACGCTGACGTAGACGGGCTGGACGGCCTGGTGCGCGGCCTCGCGGGCCAGCAGGACGGCGCTGTCGAGCCCGCCCGAGAGCAGGACCGCGGTCGGCGGCACGCCGGAGGGGGCGGAGGGCATCGCCTGCTATTCTATCCGGCCTTCAGGGATACAATCGGGTCATGTACTCAGTCACCAAGCGGATTGAATTCTGTTACGGCCATCGCCTGCTCGATTACGACGGCGTCTGCAAGCATCCCCACGGGCACAACGCCTCGGCGGAGATCGAGGTCCGCACCGACTCGCTCGATCTGCGGAACATGGTCTGCGACTTCAGCGACATCAAGCGCGTCGTGAAGGGGTGGATCGATCGCGAGCTCGATCACAAGATGATCCTGCGGCACGACGATCCGCTGCTCGGCCCGCTGCGGTCCCTCGGCGAGCCCGTCTACGTGCTCGACAGCAACCCCACCGTCGAGCGGATCGCGCGCCTCATCTTCGACTATGCGAAGGAGCAGGGGTTCCCGGTGGTCGCGGTGCGGGTCTGGGAGACCCCCACGTCGTTCGCGACGTACGGGGGCACGGCGTCATGAGCACGGCGCCCCCGCCGGTCCGCCTGCTCGTCTTCGACCTCGACGGGACCCTCGTCGACTCGCGCGGCGACCTCGCCGGCGCGGCCAACGAGCTGCTGCAGCAGTGCGGCGCGCCGCCGCTCGACGAAGCGGCGGTCGGCCGGATGGTCGGGGAAGGAGCGTCGGTGCTCGTGCAGCGGGTGTGCGCGGCGGCCGGCCTGGCCGAGCCGGCCGATGCGCTGGCGCGCTTCCTCGCGCTGTACGGCCGGCGGCTGCTGCGGCTCACGCGGCCCTACGACGGGATCCAGGATCTCCTCACGCGCCTCGACGGCCAGCTGCCGATGGCCGTCCTCACCAACAAGCCGACCGATCCGGCCGATCGCCTGCTGGCGGGGCTCGGGCTGCGCCGCCACTTCCGCTTCGTGATCGGCGGCGACGGACCGTTCGCGCGGAAGCCGGATCCGGAGGGGCTGGTTGCGCTGATGGCCGAGTGGGAAGTGGACGCCGCCTCGACAATCCTCGTCGGCGACTCGCCGATCGACCTGCGGACCGCGCGACAGGCCGGTGCGCGGATCTGCCTCGCCCGCTACGGCTTCGGCTTCGGCAACTTTACTCCCGGCGAACTGAACGACGACGCCTGGGTGATCGACACGCCCCTCGACCTCCTGGCGCACCTCGGGCTCGCCTGAATCCGCGCGGCGGCGTCCGCCGGGCATCCGAGACATCCCCCGTTTCAAGCTCAGGTGTAGCCGTCCGATCCCTGCCCCGGGGCTGTCGGATCTTGGAACACTGCGACGAGGGGGCCTGTAAGCCTTCGATACAGCGCGGTCGAGCTGGCAGCGCGGCTGAGCTTGAAATCCCGAAGGATTCCGCGGCAAGCTGACGCCCTCGCACCCCGCGCCGCTGGCACCATGATTGCGGTAGCAGCGGCTGCAGAACAGGGGTCGCTCGTGTTGCAGAAGCAGGTGTCCGTGGCTGGCTCGAACGGCAACGAATCGGTGACCGCCGGGGCGAGGACCAAGGTCGCCGTCCATCAGGGCGCTCCTGTGGTGCTCGTGGTCGACGACTATTCCGACGCCCGCGAGATGTACGGCGAGTACCTGCGCTTTGCCGGGTTCGAGGTGCTGGAGGCGGCCACGGGGGTCGAGGCCGTCGAGTGCGCGATTGCGCGCCGGCCCGACATCATCCTGATGGACCTCTCGCTGCCCGTGATGGACGGCTGCGAAGCGACCCGGCGGCTGAAGGCCGACGGGCGCACGTCGCGCATTCCCGTCGTCGCGCTCACCGGCCACGCGCTGGCCGGCTATTCCGATCGCGCCCGGAAGGCCGGCTGCGACGCCTTTCTCGCCAAGCCCTGCCTGCCGGAAGATCTCGTCGTCGAGATCAACCGGATGCTCGCCGGGCCTCCCACCGCCTGGCACAGCTGAGACCCGGGCGCCGAGCGCCGGAGCCCTGGCAAGACTCCCCCAATCACGCCGTCGCCTTGTCCACCAGCAGGTTGGCGGCCGCGCGCGTGCCGATGGTGATCGTGCGCCCGTCGCGCGTTCGCAGTTGCACCGCGTCGGCGGCCGCGTCCCGCCGCTCGACCTCGATCGTCTGCCCGGGCTTCAAATCGTGGCCTTCGATGAACCGCAGGAACTCCGGATCCTGGTTCACCACGCGCGCGACCACGAGTGAGGTCGCCAGCGGGCAGGTCAGCAGGCTGTCGAAGTGCCGGTGGCGGATCTCGCCCTCGGGGCCGGGGATGGGATCGCCGTGGGGGTCGACGTCCGGGCGGCCGAGCATGTCGTCCATCCGTTCGATCAAGCGGTCCGAGACGACGTGTTCGAGCTGTTCGGCTTCCTCGTGCACGTCGGTCCAGTTCATGCCCATGACCTGGACGAGGAAGAGCTCGACGAGCCGGTGGCGCCGCAGGACGAGGGCGGCCAGCTTCTCGCCGGCGGCCGTCAGCCGCACGCCGTTGTAGGGTTCGTACTCCACCAGCCCCGATTCGGAGAGGGCCTTCACCATCGTGGTGGCCGATCCGGGCGTGACGCCGAGCGCGGCGGCGAGCTGTCCCATCTGCACCAGCCGCTGGCTGGGTGGCAGCAGCATCTGGGCCTGGTAGATCGCCTTCAGGTAGTTCTCGACCGTACTCGAGGGGAGCATCGAGGGCATTCTAGCGTTTTTCCCCCGAACCGCCGATGATGGAGCCGGCGGTCGCGGCGCGGCCGCCGGCAGACCATGTCGCTGCGCGAATCCCTCTCGACGCCCGATGCGAAGGCCCGCTACGTGCGGCGCCTGTTCGGCACGATCGCGGGCCGGTACGACCTCATCACCGTGCTGCTGTCCTACGGGCGCGATCGGGCGTGGAAGCGGCGGCTGGCAGGGATGGCCGAGGTGCGGCCGGGCGCGCAGGCCCTCGATCTCGCCTGCGGCACGGGCGACATCACGTTCGATCTCGTCCGCCGGGGCGCGCGGGCGATCGGCCTGGACATCACGTCGCGCATGATCGATCTGGCGCGCGCGAAGGTGACGGCCGGACGCGCACCTGCCGCAGCCGGCTTCCTCGTCGGCGACATGATGGCATTGCCGTTCGGCGACGGTTCGTTCGATCTGGTCACGGCGGGGTACGGCCTGCGGAACGTGCCGGACCTCGACGGGGCGCTCGATGAAATCCGCCGGGTCCTGACACCCGGCGGCCTGTTCCTGTCGCTCGACTTCGATCGGCCGCCCGGCCGGCTGCTGCGCGTCACCTACCTGGCGTACCTGACCATCGTCGGATCCCTCGTCGGCCTGGTCCTGCACGGCGATCCCGATACCTATCGCTACATCGCCGAGTCGCTGCGACGGTATCCGGGAGCCGAAGCCGTCGCCGGCAAGCTGCGCGATCGCGGCTTCACCAACGCCCGGGTCGTGCCGGTGCTGGGCGGCCTGATGGCGATTCACGTGGCGCGGGTGGGTGGCCCCGTTCCTGCGCCGCCTGCTGGCGCTGCAGGTCCTGCCTGAAGGCGCGCTCCGCGCCGTCCACGTACGCCTGATAGCCGGCTGGATCGGCGCGAGCCCGGGAAGACGTCGCACGGCAGCGCGTGCAGGACGCGGAACGAACGCTCGAAGTCCGCCGCGATGCCGGGATAGCTCTCGTCGCCCACCAGCCGATAGCCCTGCAGCGCTCCTTGACTGCACGGGCCCGTCGCCGGGCCGGGCGGCGACGGCTACCGCGCGACGAATCGCGCGATTTCCGGGAGGAGGAACTCGAGCAGTGCCTCGTCGCCGATCTCCGCGATCGGCGTCCCCTCGCACACCGGACGCTCGTGGCTCTGGACGCGGCGGCCGCGCTCGTAGCTGACGTGGCACTGGACGACGGGCGTCTGGCCCTCGGTGTCGAGCGTCAGCTCGAGAAAGTTCTGCGCCGTACGGTCGGACGAGAGCCGCACGCTGCCGGCCGGCGTGGCGACGGTGAACGGATAGCCCTCCACTTTCAGCACGTTCGCCAGTTGCCGCAGGACGGGGATCGCCACGCCGTTCAGGAACGTCCCGTAGGCCTCCTCGGCCTCCTGCACGCGGACGCGCCGCTCGGCCGCGGCCCGCTTCGATTGTTCGATCACTTCCTGCAGCCGGCGGCGGACGTCGGACACTTCCATGAACAAGCCTCGTTTCGATGCGCGCGCCCCGCGGGCGGTTTCAGATCACGCCCTCGTGCCGCAGCCGCGCCAGCGCGGCGGCATCGAGGCCGGCGTCCTCCGTCAGGACGCGATCGGTGTGCTGGCCGAGGACCGGCGGCGCTTCCCGCACCGAGCCCGGCGTCTCCGACAGCTTGATCGGGACGCCCAGCAGCCGCAGCGGACCGGCCGTCAGGTGCTCGACCGCCGCCACCATCGACCGCTCGGCGAGCTGCGGATCGGTGAAGACCTCGTGCAGGTCGCGCACCGATCCGGCCGGCACGCCGGCCGCGCCGAAGGCGTCGAGCCACTCCTGCCGCGACCGCTCTCGCAGCCGCTTCGCGAGGATCGGCCGCAGCGTCTCGTAGTTCACGACCCTGTCGCGGTTCCTCGCGAACTGCGGGTCGTCGATGAGCGCGTCGAGACCGGCGGCCGTGCAGAACGTCCGCCAGAGCGAGTCGTTGCCGACCGCCACGACGAGGGCGCCGTCGGCGGCCTCGAACGTCTCGTAGGGGACGATCGTCGGATGCCGGTTGCCCACCCGCCCCGGCGCCCGGCCGGTGGCGAAGTAGGTGGCGGCCTGGTAGCTGAGCAGCGCCGCCACCGAGTCGAGCATGCCGACGTCGATGTACTGGCCGAGCCCCGTCCGCTCGCGCGCGAACAGCGCCAGCGTGATCCCCTGCGCGGCGAACAGGCCGGTGACGATGTCCGAGATGGCGACGCCGAGCCGGTACGGCGGACCGTCGGCCGCCCCCGTGATGCTCATGAGCCCGCCTTCGGCCTGCATGATGGCGTCGTAGCCGGGCCCGTTGCGGCGCGGGCCGGTCTGGCCGAATCCCGAGATGGAACAATAGACCAGCCGGGGATGGCGCTCCCGGAGGTCGTCGTAGGCGAGGCCGAGCTTCGCCAGCGTCCCGGGCCGGAAGTTCTCCACCAGCACGTCGGCGCGCGCGATCAGGGCGTCGAGGACGGCTCGCCCCTCGGGCTGCTTGAAGTCGAGCGTCACGCTCTCCTTGTTCCGGTTGATACTGAGGAAATACGCGCTCTCGCCCTCGACGAACGGCGGACCCCAGGCCCGCGTGTCGTCGCCCCGGCCGGGCCGCTCGATCTTGATGACGCGGGCCCCCATGTCGCCCAGCAGCATCGTGCAGTACGGGCCGGACAGGACACGCGTGAGATCCAGGACGGTCAGTCCGGCCAGCGGACCGGACGGGGGAGCGACTTCCACAGTCATCGCAGGATAATTGTAGGCGGAAAGGAGACGGGATGCGTGAGATCCGGGTCTACGCAGGATCCAGTTGACGCAGCTGCGAACAGGTGAGGGAGTTCCTCTCACGTGCAGGCGTCGCGTTCACGGTGCGCCTCGTGGACGAAGACGACACGGCCTACGACGAGCTGATCGCGCTCGGCTTCCGCAGCGTGCCGGTCACGCTGATCGGTGACCGGGTCATCAGGGGGTACGATCCGGACGCATTGGCGGAGGCGCTGAGGGAGACGGCCCCCGCCCCACCGTCACCACATCCGCCAGCAGGGCGTACGCCGTCTGCGTGAGGCTGGAGTCGCGCTGCACGATCGCGAACCGCCCGAGCAGGTCGGTGTCGATCTCGAGCGCGTTCTCGCCCCCCCGCAGGCCGGCGAGCAGGTCGGCCGCGGGCAGTTCCTCTGGCGCGACGCGGGTCTCGATCGTGCCGCCGCGGCGGGTGGCCGAGCAGACCAGCTTGATCCGGTGCCCGCCCGCCGCTGCCGCCTCGACCGCGGCGCGCGCGACGCCGCCGATGCCGGTGCGGCGCACGTCGTGCGGCGTGAGGCCGGCGCCCATCAGCACGTTGGCGAGCGCCGCGGTCTTCGCCGCGGCATCCCAGCCGTCGACGTCCAGCGAGGCGTCCGCCTCGGCAATGCCCGCCGCCTGCATCTCGGCCAGGGCCTGCTCGAACCCGCGCCCCTCTTCCATCGCCGTCAGGATGTAGTTGGTCGTGCTGTTGATCACCCCGCGGAAGCCGTACACGGTGACGACCGGCATCGTCTCGCGCGCGAGGTTGAAGACGGGGATGCCGTCCATCACCGCGCCCTCGAACAGGAAGCGGCGGCCGGCCCGATCGGCCGCCGCCTTCAGCGTGTCGTACGCGAAGGCCACCGGCCCCTTGTTGGCCGTCACCACGTGCGCCCCGGCCGCCAGCGCCGCCTGCACGTGATCGATCGCGGGCCGCCCGCGTGCGATGTCCAGCACCGTGGTCTCGACGACGATCAGGCGACCCTCGGCGGCGGCCGGGTTGTCGCGCGCCGCGTCGCGGATCAGGGCGAGCGCGTCGGCGGCCGGCGCGACGTCCGCGAGCGTCTCGAGCCGGTGGCCGCCTTCGACCGCCGCGAGCGCGGCCGCCGGGTCGAGGCCCGCCGGTGCCGTCGCCCGCACGCAGCCACTGCGCCGCGTCGCGACGCCCGCGAGCCGCACCGTCAGCCCTTCCTCCTGCGCGAGCCGGTCCGCCCGCTCGCCGAGCAGGCGCACGAACCGCCGGCCCACGTGACCGAAGCCGAGCAGCAGGAGATCGAGGGTCATGCGCCTGCGGTCAGATCACCGAGGAGGTCGGCCATCAGGCCGAGCCCCTTCTCGAGGTGCGCGGTCTCGTCGCCGAAGCCGATCCGCAGGTGGCCGTCCATGCCGAAGTGATCGCCCGGCACCACCAGCACGCTCTTCTCGTCCCTCAGACGGTTCACGAGCGTCGTCGAATTGATGTCGTGGTGGTAGCGGACGTAGACGATCGCGCCGGCCTCGGGCGGCACGTAGCTGAAGAGCGCGCGCCGCGCGGAGAGCCAGCGGTCGATCACCGTCCAGTTCGTCCGGAGGATCCCGCGCGTCCGCTCCAGCAGCTGCGCGCGGCGCCCGGCCTGCAGCGCGATCCGCGCGAGGTAGTCACTGAGCGCGCCCGGGCAGATCGTCGTGTAGTCGTGGCGGGCCCAGAGCGAGGCGATGAGGTCGGGCGGCGCCACGATCCACCCGATCCGCAGCCCCGGCAGCCCGTAGGCCTTCGAGAGCCCGCTCGTGATGATGACCCGCTCGTAGCGCCCCCAGGCCGACGCGGTCTCGTGACCATCGCGCTCGGCGCCCCGGTACACCTCGTCGGCCATCACCCAGATGCCGTGCGGCGCGGCCAGCGCGCAGATGGCGTCCAGCTCGGTGTCGTGGAGGCGCGCGCCGGTGGGATTGTTCGGATTGCAGAGCAGGATGAGGCGCGTGCGCGGCGTGATCAGCCGCTTCAGCGCGTCGAGATCCACCGCCCAGCGATCGTGGCCGCCGTCGACGAGCCGCAGCGGCCACTCGCGCACCGTCGCGCCGAAGCTGCGCGCCAGCCCCCAGGTCTGCATGTAGTTCGGCACCATCAGGATGACTTCGTCGCCCGGCTCCACCAGTCGCCAGGTGACCAGCAGGTTCGCCTCCGACCCGCCGTTGGTCACCTCGATGTGATCCACCGTCGCCCCCGGGTACTGCTGCGCGACGAGCTCGCGCAGCGCCACCGTCCCGTTCGACTGCGTGTAGCCGAGGCGCTGCGACAGCAGCGCCCGCACCGCCGCCTCGCCTCCGACCAGGTCCTCGAGCCGCAGCGGATGCACGCCGCTCTCCGAGAGGTTGTAGGAAACGAGGTTCTCCCAGGTGGACTGCATCCGCTCCATGTCGAACTGTTCGAGCTGCATCGGACCTCCGGCGGGACAGGGATGGCGCCGGGCGCGGCTGGCCGCGCCCCGGCAACCCTTGAGTCTATCCGAAGCGCGCGGCCGCGTGAACTCCTCCGGCGGCGGGCTGCTCTATACTGCGAAGAGGCCCGACCGCCAGGGCCGGCAGGGAGGGATCGTCATGCAAATCCAGGGACGCGCGCTGGTGCTCCTCACCGCGCTGGGGACGCTCGCCGGCGTGCCGGCGGCCGGCGCACAGGTCCGGACGCCGGTGCTGCCAGTCCCGGCCATGGGGACGACGGTCGTCGCCACCGGCGATGCCACCGTCCGCCACGCGCCCGACCGCGCGTTCGTCACCCTCGCCGTCGAGTCCCGCGCCCCGCGGCCGGCCGACGCTCAGCAGGCGAACGCCGCCGTCATGACGCGCGTGCAGCAGAAGCTCGAAGCCCTCGGCCTGCCGAAGTCGGCCATCGAGACGACGGCGTACGACCTCCAGCAGGAGGCCGACTACGAGAACGGCAAGCGGATCCCGAAGGATTTCCTGGCGACCAACGCCATCCAGGTCACCGTCGACGATCTCGGCCGGGTCGGGACCGTCATCGACACCGCCGTGGGCGCCGGCGCCACGAACGTGCGGGGCGTCCGGTTCGATCTGAAGGATCGGAGCGGGGTCGAGCGGGAAGCGCTGCGGCAGGCGGTTGCCGACGCGAAGCTGAACGCCGAGGCCCTGGCGTCCGGTGCCGGCATGACGCTGGATCGGATCGTCCGGATCGACTCGACCGGCGCCGTGTCGACGCCGCGGCCGGTCAACACGGCTCTGCTCCGCGCCGCGCCCGAGGCGGCGCCGACGCCGATTGCGCCGGGCGACCTCGAGATCCACGCACACGTCACGCTGACGGCGGTGCTGAAGCAGGACTAGCCGACGAGCGCCGCCTTGACGGCGAGCAGCAGGTAGCCGGCCGCAATGGCGATGAGCGTCCCCCGCTCGCTGAACAGCGTGTCCCGCCACGAGTAGATCGCGCGCGTCGACAGCGCCCCGCCCAGCCGCGACAGCCGGAGCCTCCAGCGCGGCACCCGCGTGAGATAGTCCCGGTACTCCGGCCCCATCCGCGAGACCAGTAGCGTCTCCTCCCAGCGCACGATGGCGTGGTACTCGAGCCCGAGCAGCAGCAGGACGATCGGCGCCAGCCACAGCAGGCCCGCGCTCACCGTGAAGCCGAGCCAGATCCCGATGTTGCCGACGTAGAGGGGATTGCGGACGAGGTGGAACGGACCGCTGTCGACCAGTGCCCCGGTGCGGCCGCTGCGCGTCCGCGAGATGACGCCGATGTGCCGCACGCCCCAGATGCGCAGCCCTTCGCCAGCGGCCACGAGCAGGGGGCCGGCGAGCCGGGTCAGCCAGACCAGCTGGGACTGGCGCCAGGTCACCGCCAGCAGGGCCACGACGATCGGCAGCGGCAGCCACGATCGCCGGGTGAACAGCCATCCCCCGGCCCGTATCCACCCGGATGTGCCGGGATCCGTCTGTTCCACCATCGCGTCCAGAGAGTATACCCGCCCCCGGTCGTGCCGCCCGGCGGCGCGGGCCAGCCACCGATGAGGCGGCGGGATGCTGCTTGCACAGGCTCCGGCGGCTGGTATAAAGTCGGACTAGATTGGTCGTATATCGGGATCGGGATACGTGGATATGACAGAGCTGGCGACCGGGACTCTGGCGGACGCGGGACAGGTGTCCGGGGCCTCGGCAGCGGAATCGCTGCTCGAGCTGATTGGCAACACGCCCCTGCTGCGCCTGCGTCCGTTCGAGCAGGGGCTGGGCGCCGTCGAGATCTACGCCAAGGCGGAGTGGAAGAACCCCGGCGGGTCGGTGAAGGACCGGGCGGCCTGGCGGATGATCCGCGATGCGGAGGCCGACGGCCGGCTGGTCCCCGGCGGCCGGACGGTCCTGGACGCGACGTCGGGGAACACGGGGATCGCCTACGCGATGATCGGGGCGGCGCGCGGGTACGCGGTGCGCCTCTGTCTGCCGGCCAATGCGAGCCCCGAGCGCCAGCGCATCCTCCGGGCCTACGGCGCGGACATCGTCCTGACCAGTCCGCTCGAGGGGACCGACGGGGCCATCCGCGAGGCGCGGCGGCTGTACGCGGCCGATCCGGATCGCTACTTCTACCCGGACCAGTACAACAACGACTCGAACTGGCGGGCGCACTACGACACGACCGGGCCGGAGATCATCCGGCAGACGGGCGGGCGCGTCACGCACTTCGTCGCGGGCCTGGGCACGGGCGGCACCTTCACGGGCGTGGGGCGCCGGTTGCGCGACTGGAACCCGCGGATCCAGCTCGTGTCGTTCCAGCCCGACTCGCCGTTCCACGGGCTCGAGGGGTTGAAGCACATGGAGACGGCGATCGTGCCGGGCATCTACGATCCGGCGCTGGCCGACCGCGACCTCGGCGTCGGCACCGAGGAGGCGTATCGCCTGGTCCGGCGGCTGGCGCGCGAGGCCGGCCTGCTGGTCGGCATCTCGAGCGGCGCGGCGCTGGCGGCGTCGCTGCAGGTCGCGCGCGAGTTGCACGGGCGCCCCGCGGTCATCGTCACCGTCTTTCCCGACGGCGCGGAGAAGTACCTCACGGATCGGCTGTGGGACGAGGACGGGGCCGGCGCCCGGGAGGCGACCGATGTCTGATCACGCGCTGACCCTGCCGGCCGGAGCGGCGGCGGCGATCCGGGCGCACGGGAGCGAGACGTATCCGCACGAATGCTGCGGTGCGCTCATCGGCCGCGACGGCGCGGTCGTCGAGGCCTGGCCGCTGCCCAACACCACGGAGGAAGGGCCGCGGCGGCGCTTCCTGGTGCGGCCCGGCGACTACCGGGCGGCCGAGCAGCGGGCGGCGGCGCTCGGCGCGGAGCTGCTGGGGTTCTATCACTCACATCCCGACCACCCGGCCCGGCCGTCCCAGTACGACCTCGATCACGCATGGCCCTTCTTCGCCTACGTGATCGTCTCCGTGCAGCAGGGGCAGCCGGCCGACATGACCGTCTGGTGGCTGCGGGAGGACCGGTCGGCGTTCGAGGCGGGCTCGCTGATCGAGGAACGCGGGGAACCGGTGTCGCCGGAGGCGGCGCCGGCGGGCCCGCGATGACGTCCGTCCTGGAGAAGACGTGCACATGGCGAACAGGATTCTGATTCCCACCCCTCTGCGGCCGTACACCGGCAAGCAGGACGCGGTCGAGGTCGACGGCGGGACGGTCGGCGAACTGCTGGCCGACCTCACGCGCCGCTACGGCACGCTGAAGCCGCACCTCTACAACGAGCGCGGCGAGCTGCGGAGCTTCGTCAACATCTACGTCAACGACGAGGACATCCGCTACCTGCAGAAGGAGCGGACGCCGGTGCAGCCGGGCGACACGATCAGCATCATCCCGTCGGTGGCCGGCGGGGTGGAGGACACGGTGCTGGCGGATCGCGAGCTGCCGACGCTCTCGAACGACGAGGTGAAGCGCTACAGCCGCCACCTGATCATGCCGGAGGTCGGCATGGACGGGCAGCGCCGGCTGAAGGCGGCGAGGGTGCTGTGCATCGGCGCCGGCGGCCTCGGCTCGCCGGTGGCGATGTACCTGGCGGCGGCGGGCGTCGGCACGCTGGGGCTGGTGGACTTCGACACGGTCGACGTCAGCAACCTGCAGCGACAGATCCTGCACGGCACGCCGGACGTGGGGCGGCCGAAACTCGACTCGGCCCGGGACCGGCTGCACGCGCTGAACCCGGAGATCGCGATCGAGACGTACGAGACGGCGCTCTCCTCGCAGAACGCCCTGTCGGTCTTCGAGCCCTGGGACATCATCGTCGACGGCACGGACAACTTCCCGACGCGCTACCTGGTGAACGACGCCTGCGTGCTGCTGGGGAAGCCGAACGTCTACGGCAGCATCTTCCGCTTCGAGGGGCAGGCCTCCATCTTCGCCGCCGAGAACGGGCCGTGCTACCGCTGCCTGTATCCCGAGCCGCCGCCGCCGGGGCTGGTGCCGAGCTGCGCCGAGGGGGGCGTGCTCGGCGTGCTGCCGGGCATCATCGGCACCATCCAGGCGACCGAGGCGATCAAGCTGATCATCGGCGCGGGCGAGCCGCTCGTCGGCCGCTTCCTGATCTTCGACGCGCTGCGCATGCGCTTCCGCGAGCTGAAGCTGCGGCGCGATCCCGAGTGCCCGGTGTGCGGCGAGCGGCCGACGGTGCGCGAGCTGATCGACTACGAGCAGTTCTGCGGCGTGAAGCCGGCCGCGCAGCCGCCGGCCGACCCGTCGGTCGTGCTGGAGATCTCGGCGACCGAACTGAAGGCCCGGCTCGACCGCGGCGACGACCTGCTGATCCTCGACGTGCGCGAGCCGCAGGAGTACCAGATCAACCGGATCGCGGGATCGGTGCTGATTCCGCTCGGCGAGCTGCCGGCCCGGGTCGGCGAGCTGGATGCCACCCGCGAGATCATCGCGCAGTGCAAGTCGGGCGTCCGCAGCGCGAACGCGACGCGGTTCCTCCAGTCGGCCGGCTTCACCCGCGTGAAGAACCTCCGGGGCGGCATCCTCGGCTGGATCGACGCGGTCGACCCGAGCCAGCCGAAGTATTGAGACGGGGTGCGCGTTGACCGGCTCGTCGGGGCGGCGCTAAACTGGGACTGTCCCGGTCGTATTTCAGCAGCCGCAGGCGGACCGTGCCCGACGGGCCGGCCGACCGCACCTTATGCTCAGGTTCTCCAAGAAGGCCGACTACGCCCTCATCGCGATGAAGCATCTGGCCCTGCGCGGCGAGCAGGCGACCAGCGCGCGCGAGATTGCCGAGCAGTACGGCATTCCCGTCGAGCTGATGGCCAAGGTGCTGCAGCGGCTGGCGCGCCGCGGCCTGCTGGTGTCGAGCCAGGGGACGCGCGGCGGCTACAAGCTGTCGCGATCGCCGCGGCTGATGTCGGTCGCCGACGTCATCCAAGCGATCGACGGTCCCGTCACGGTCACGGCCTGCTCGACGGCCGACGAGAAGTGCGAGCAGTACGCGACCTGCAACGTGCGGGATCCCCTCTGGCGCATCAAGGAACGGATCGTGATGGCGCTCGGCACCTGCTCGATCGCCGAGCTGGCCACCGACCCCCCGGCGCCGCCCGCCGCCGCCGGCCACGCCGCCACCTGGCACACGCCGGTCTGATCCCGGCCGGATGAACGTTCCCGTCTACCTCGATTACCACGCCACCACCCCCGTCGACCCGCGCGTCGTCGAGGCGATGCTCCCGTACTTCACGACCACGTTCGGCAACCCGTCGAGCCGCAGCCATCCCTTCGGCTGGGCGGCCGACGAGGCCGTGGAACGGGCACGCCAGCAGGTGGCGGACCTCCTCGGCGCGAAGCTGCGCGAGATCGTCTTCACGAGCGGCGCCACCGAGTCCAACAACCTGGCGATCCGGGGCGTCGCGGCGTTGAAGGGGCGCGGACACATCATCACGGCCGCCACCGAGCACAAGGCGGTGCTCGATCCCTGCCGGCGCCTCGAGCAGGAGGGCTTCCGCGTCACGTACCTGACGGTGGGTCCCGACGGGCTGGTCGATCCGGCGGCGGTCGAGCGCGCGATCGCGGAGGACACGATCCTCATCTCGATCATGGCCGCCAACAACGAGATCGGCGTCCTCCAGCCGCTCGCGGCGATCGGCCGCATCGCCCGGGCGCGCGGGGTGGTGGTCCATACCGACGCCGTGCAGGCGGCCGGCAAGGTGCCGTTCGACGTGCGGGCGCTCGGCGTCGATCTCGCGTCGGTGACCGCTCACAAGCTGTACGGCCCGAAAGGCGTGGGTGCGCTGTACGTCCGGCGCGGCAGCCCGCGCCTGGACCTGGTCCCGCTCTGCGACGGTGGCGGGCAGGAACGCGGCCTGCGTCCCGGCACGCTCAACGTCCCCGGCATCGTCGGGTTCGGCCGGGCCGCGGAGATCGCGCGGCTCGAGATGGCGGCCGAGGCGGAGCGGATGCGCGGCCAGCGCGATCGGCTGCTCGACGGGCTGCGTGATCGTGTCGGCCACCTGCGCGTGAACGGATCGCTGACCGAGCGGTTGCCGAACAACCTGAATGTCGCCTTCCCGGGCGTGGAAGGCGAAGCGCTGCAGCTCGGGCTGAAGGACGTGGCCGTGTCGTCCGGTTCCGCCTGCACGTCGGCCAGCATCGAGCCGTCGCACGTGCTGAAGGCGCTCGGCCTGCCAGACGACCTGGCGCGCGCCTCCCTCCGGTTCGGTCTCGGCCGCTTCACCACCGACGAGGAGATTGCGTTTGCCACCGAAGCGGTCGCGACACTGGTCACGCGCCTGCGGCAGCGCCTCCCTTGAGCCGCCGGTCTCCCTGTGAGACGATGGCCCTGTGCCGGCTGCCAGGGTTTCGGGCTGGACGTTCGGGCTCGTCTGCCTGGCTGGGCTGATGGCAGGTTCCACGGCTGCGGCCCAGCCGCCGTCGGGCTCGTCGGCGCCGAGTCGCACGGAGGCGGCTCAGGACCCGTTCGCCACCGAGAAGGTCCCGTACTCGATCGCCCGCATCGCCAGGGCGCTCGAGACCCCGCCGCCGAAGGACCGCCTGCACCTCGATTTCCACGTGGTCGTCATGGGGCAGGCGCCGCCGCCCGCGCTCTTCACCGGCTTCGACCTCCAGAACGGCCCCGTGCCGTTCGGCGCCCCCACCCAGCAGCAGTTCCTGGACGTCGTCACGCCGGAGGCGTTCAAGGCGCCGGCCATCCCGCTGGGCGGCGTGTTCAAGTGGCTGATCGACAAGGCCCGCAAGCACTGAGCGGCACCGGCCGGCGGGGCTGTGGTACACTTCGTCGGATGCGCGGCCTCCGTTCCGGTCATCCATGGCCGCGCCGATCAGTCTCATGAAAATCGCCATCGCCCACAGCCCTGATTCCGACGACGCCTTCATGTTCTACGGCCTGGCCAGCGGCCAGGTGCCGTCCGCCCCGTTCGAGATCGAGCACGTGCTCTCCGACATCGAGACGCTGAATCGTGCCGCGTTCGAGGGGAAGTACGAGGTCACGGCCGTCTCGTTCAACGCCTACACGCGGCTGACCGACAAGTACCTGCTGCTGCCGCACGGCGCCAGCATGGGCGATCGCTACGGCCCGATTGTCGTGGCGCGCCGCGACGGTCCCTCCTCGCTGAAGGGGACGACGGTGGCGATCCCGGGCGAGTTGACGACGGCGTTCCTCGCGCTGCGCATGTACGACCCCGCGGTGCAGTACACGGTGATGCCGTTCGATCAGATCCAGGAGGCCGTGCGCGACGGCCAGGTGGCGGCCGGGCTGCTCATCCACGAAGGCCAGCTGACCTACGCGGACGATGGGCTGAAGAAGATCGTCGATCTGGGCGAGTGGTGGGCCGATCTCACCGGCGGGCTGCCGCTGCCGCTCGGCGGCAACGTCATCCGCCGCGACCTCGGGCCCGGGACGATCGCGAAGGTGTCGCGGCTGCTGCACGACAGCATCGCCTACGCGCTGAACCATCGGCAGGAGGCGGTCGACTACGCGATGCAGTTCGGGCGCGGTCTCGACCGCGGCAAGACCGACCGGTTCGTCGGGATGTACGTGAATGAGTTGACGCTCGACTACGGCGAGCGCGGGCGGACGGCCGTGCAGCGGCTGTTCGACGAAGCGTACGCGAAGCAGTTGATCCCGAAGCCGCTGAAGGCCGAGTTCGTCTGACGCGCGTCAACGCGCAGCACTGACAACTCAGCACTCAGCACTGAAAACTCAGAACTGCGAACTGACAACTGCGAACTGACGACTGAGAACTCACTTCCTGTCCTCTGAATCGTAGAGCGTCACGATCGGATTCGTCCACGCGTGCCGCGGCCGGCCGTCGAGCAGGCCGAGCGTCTTCTGGCCCGGGAACCGGCTCCGGAACTCCTGCTCCTCGAATCCCTCCAGCAGCAGGTAGGGGTGAAGGCCGCGCGCCTGCAGCGCGGCCAGCGCCTTGTCCAGGTCCTGCGGCTCCAGCCAGTCCCAGCGCAGCGTCCATCGGTGGGCGTACAGGCGGATGCTGCACGACTCCTGCATGCTGAGGAAGACGGCGTTGGGCGGCGTCAGCCGGGCGAGGTCCTCGCCGACGGTCACGTAGTGCCGCTCCTGTACGTGCAGGCGGAACACGCCGCGGTCGGCAGCCATGAGCCCCTCGTAGCAGCCGGCGGCCACCACGACGAGCAGCAGGAGGACCGCGCCTGGCACCGGGCCGGCCCGGCGGAGCAGCTGCTGGATTCCGCCGCTCGCCAGCACGAGCAGCAGCGGCAGCCCCGGGAGCAGGTACCGCAGGTAC
The DNA here is from genome assembly GCA_028876655.1 of Acidobacteriota bacterium. Classification (GTDB taxonomy): domain Bacteria; phylum Acidobacteriota; class Vicinamibacteria; order Vicinamibacterales; family CAVVIG01; genus JAGWRA01. The sequence continues at coordinate 29,374 of JAGWRA010000123.1, forward strand.
CACCACGCACCGAAGGGGAGGAAGACGAGATAGGACCCGAGCAACAGGGCCAGGAACAGGCCGAGACCGGCCCGCACGTTCGACTGCTGCAACGGGCCGTGGGGCCGTGATGCGCGCCACAGGAACGGCAGGACCGCGGCGGCCACGAGCGGCGTCTCGGTCTCGACGAGCCATCGCGAGTAGCTCGCGAGGTTCGGCAGGATGTGCGACAGCGCGTACAGGTTGCCGAGCGCGCCGTAACCTGATCGCCACGGCGCCCCGTACGCCTCCAGGTTGAACCAGGCCACCACCACGACACCGGGCAGCGTCCCGGCGGCGAGCCAGAGCAGCGTGCGCCAGGCGTCGCGGGTGAACCAGGCCTGGCCCGCCTCGCGCGGCCAGGTGAGGAGCGCGAGCGGCAGCACGAGGGGCGCGAGGTTCGGGCGGATGGCGATTGCCAGCCCCGCGGCGAGCCCGGCAGCGGCCGGCCGGCGCAGGAGGGCGAAGACGAGCGCGAGCGTCCAGGCCGCGGCGGCGGGCACGTCGCTCATCGGAGAGACGAGCTGATAGAGGAACGCCGGGCTGAGTGCCAGCAGCAGCGCCGCCACGAGCCCGGTCGTTTCGTCGAACAGCAGGCTGCCGAGCAGGAATGTCAGGCCGACGGCCAGGCCACCGGCCAGCGGGACGACGGCGTAGGTGCCCTGCGGCCCCGCGACGGCGGTGGCCGCGGCCATCAGCAGCGGCAGCCCCGGCGGATACTTCGGCGCGGTCGTGTACGGAGCCGGGCCGGTCGTGGCGCCGAGCGGCGTGAAGGTCCAGTCGAGGTTCGACCAGTGCAGGCCCTTCGCCACCGACTGCTGATCGAAGACGAGGGCGCCGCGCAGCCAGTCGTGCGCCTGCGTCACGTAGCCGCAGGAATCGTCCCCCCCAGCTGCGAAGGTCCCCCAGTGCCAGGCCGCCGCGACGGTCAGCCCCACCAGGAGCAGCGCCAGCGCCCACCGCCTGCGCAGGAAGGCGCGGCTCATGCGGGCGAGATCCGACGGGACGGTCCGGAAGAAGAGCGCGAGATAGAGACCCAGTGCCAGCAGGCCAAGCAGCAGCGGCCTTCCGGCGTCGTGCAGGGAGAGCCGGATCGGTCCGACCGTCAGGGTGCCGCCGCCCGTGTGGGTGATGGCGAGCGCCGTGGCGAGGGCGAGCGCCGCCAGGCCCGGCAGCCCTCGCCGCGCGAGACGGATCCACATGCTGCGAGTTCCTCCGCTGAGACCGTGGCCGCGCTACCGGCCGTCCGGGTCGAGCCGCTCCGCCGGGGCCAGCTCCGGGGGGACGTCCAGCCCGAAGGTGCGGGCGAACAGCGCGTGCAGCTGGCGCACCCCTTCACCCAGGCTGGCCGGGCCGGGCTGGAGAATGTAGGTCGACTTTACCTCGAAGATCCGCCCGGCTTTCACGGCGCTGACGTGCTGCCACCCGGCGCGGCCCGCGATGGCGGACTTCCGGACCTTCTTGCCGCACCACGACGCCACGATGATCTCCGGATCGCGCGCCGCGACCGTGCCGGCCGCGACGATCCGATCCTTGCCGAGCCGCGCCTGCTTCAGCTCGGGGAAGATCGGATCGCCGCCAGCGACGGCGACGAGTTCTTCGACCCACTCGATGCCGGTGATGAGCGGCTCGTCCCACTCTTCGAAGAAGACACGCGGCCGGTGCGGGAAGCGCCGCGCCGAGGCGCGCACGGCCTCGAGGCCGTCTTCGAACGACGCGGCCAGGGCTTCGGCGCGATCCGCGCACCCGATCAGGCCGCCGAGCATCCGGATCATCTGGAGAATCTCCGCGATGCTGCGCTGGTTGAACGTGAAGACCGGCAGGCCGCGCCGGATCAGGTCGGCGGCGATGTCGGCCTGGAGATCCGAGAAGGCGAGCACCAGGTCGGGCTTCAGCGCTTCGATCTTCTCGATCCGCGCGTGGATAAAGGCGGAGACCCGCGGCTTCTGCCGCGCCTCCGGCGGCCGCGCGGTGTAGCCCGACACGCCGACGATCCGGTCGCCCGCGCCCAGCAGGTACAGCGTCTCGGTCGTCTCCTCGGTGAGGCAGACGATGCGCTGGGGGTAGGTGGCGTCGATCATGCGTGCGCCTCGGCGCGGCGCGGGAGGAGGTCGGCGAAGACGAAACCGTCGCGCTCGACCACGTCACCCGGATCGATGGCAATCGGTTCGGAGAACATCGGACCGTCGTAGGCGAACGAATGGAACTCCCCCCGCTCGCCGCACGGATCCACCGCGTCGCCGATCTCGGCGAGGAGCGCCGCGTCGAACTCGCGCCCGGCGAAGCGGCGGTCGAGGACCCGCGGATCGACCGTGGTGAGCCGCGCGCGCAGGCCGCCGGCGATCATCTCACGCGCCAGCGTGGCCGTCGGGCGCAGCCACAGCGGGAAGACCGGCGTCAGGCCGCTGCCGGCCAGCTTCTGCTCGCGGTACGCCCGGATGTCCTCCAGGAACAGGTCGCCGAACGCCATGTGCGTATAGCCGTCGGCGACCGCGCGGCGGGTCGCCGCGGCCATCCGGCGCTCGTACTCCTCGTTGGAGCAGGGCCACGGCAAGGGCACTTCGATGAGCGGGAGGCCGGCGGCCCCCGCCTGGGCCTGCAGCAGTTCGCGCCGGACGGCGTGCATGGCGACGCGTCCGAACGCTTCGTTCGTGGTCGTCAGCAGCGCCCCGATGTTCCACGCGCCGCTCTGCCGCAGGACGTGGAGCATCCAGGCGCTGTCCTTGCCGCTGGACCAGGAGACGAGGAGGCGAGGGAGTGTGCTCATTTGCCGGCGAACGCTCCAGGATGCAGCGCGCGCGCCATCCGTTCGATCCCTTCGGCGATGCGCGGGCCCGGGACGACGAGGTCGTCGCCCACCAGCAGGTGCACGGCGTGATCGCGAACGGCCGGCACGGCCCCGAGGACGTTCCAGACCGCGAGTTCGTGCGCCATGTCCCCGGGCGACATCGGCTGGCCGTAGTGCAGCTCGAGGATGACCTGCGGTGCCCGGGCGATCACCGTCTCGGACGAAATCTGCACCGACTGCCGCTTCACGTCGGCGAAGACGTTGTCGCCGCCGGCCGCCGCGAGCATGTCGTTCAGGAAGCCGACGCCGCCGCTCGCGTAGATGTCGCGCAGGGCGAAGGCCGCCCGCTGGAAGACGAGCAGCGTGCGCGGCCGCGGCCGGCCCGCCACGGCGGCCTTCACGGCGTCGATCCGGCGCGAGATCCGGGCATCCAGCGCCGCGGCGCCGGATGCGCTGCCGACGCGCGCGCCGAGCGACCGGATCGTCGCGAGCACGTCGGCGAGACTCGCGCCGTTGACGAACGTGTAGACCGGAATCCCCGCCTGCCCGAGTTGCCGGCGCAGGTCGTCCTGCGTCGCGTAGACGACGACCAGGTCGGGATGCAGCTCGAAGATCCGCTCCAGGTCCGGGTCGATGAGCGCGCCGACGCGCGGGAGCCGATCCACCTGCGGCGGGAAGCGATCGTAGCTGCTGACGCCGACGAGGCGCGGGCCGGCCCCCATGGCGAACAGCATCTCGGTGGCCGCGGGCACCAGCGAGACGATCCGCGCCGGGCGCTGGCTCGTGGATGGCGCGGCCCGCACCGAGGCGCGCGGCCGGGCGGTTGTCACCCAGGCGAGGCTGAGCAGGGCGGCAGCGAGGGCCAGGCCGGTGAGGCAGTGCCGCGACGAGGGGTGGGCGCGGCTCACACCCGTCCCTCCGCGCGGCGCAGCAGCAGCCAGAGGAAGAACGGGCCGCCCAGAACCGCCGTGATGATGCCGACCGGCAGCTCGAGCGGCGTGAAGGCGGTCCGCGCGACCAGATCGCAGGCGACCAGGAACATCGCGCCGAAGCAGGCCGAGGCCGGCAGCACCAGGCGGTGGTCGGGGCCGACGATCAGGCGGACGAGGTGTGGGACGATGATGCCGACAAAGCCGATCGGGCCGGCCAGGGCGACGGCGGCGCCGGTGGCGAGCGACGCGCTGACGAGCGCGAGCCGCTGCGCCCGGACGACGTCGACGCCACGGGCCGCGGCGGCCTCGGTGCCGAGGCTGAGCAGGTTCAGCGGCCGTGGCAGCAGGGCGAAGGCGACGAGCGCAAGCAAGACCAGCGGCGCGGCCGCGGCAATCGGCGCATAGCCCGCCACGTCGAGATCGCCCATCAGCCAGCGCACCGTCCGGAACGTCTGCGTGAAGTCGGCGAGGTACTGGACGAACAGGATCAGCGCGGCGAAGAAGGCGTTCAGCGTGACGCCCGCCAGCAGCAGGACGTTGGTCGAGAGCCCCTGCCGCCGCGCGGTGGACAGCAGGTAGACGATCAGCAGGCCGCCGGCCGCGCCGGCGAAGCTGGCGAGCGGCACGGCCGTCAGGCCGGCCACGTGCAGCTGCAGGTCGAACGTGATGGCGATGATCGCGCCGAGCGCGGCGCCGGCCGACACGCCGAGCGTGTCGGGGCTGGCCAGCGGATTGCGCAGCAGCGCCTGAAAGACGACGCCCGAGGTGGCGAGGGCGCAGCCGACCAGGGCAGCCGCCAGGACGCGCGGGAGGCGCGCGATGAAGAAGATCTGGGCGTCGGCGTTCTGCGCGAACGGGATGGTGCGATCGAAGACGCGCGCCAGGCTCAGCCGGCTCGGGCCCACGAGCGGCGCGAGCACGATGGTCGCGACGGCCGCCGTGCCGAAGACGAGCAGCGTGATCAGCAGGCGCCGGCGGATGGCGGGGACGGGTCCGGTCACGACGTCTGCATTTCTCTCTGCGCATGGGGCCCCACCCCCATGCGCTGCCGTCGCTGACGCTCCGGATCCTGCCGCCACCGTTCGGCTGCTTTCATCGCACGTCCGCCCGGGCGATCGGCGTCACGGTGAGGTGCCGGGCCGCCTCGTGGAACCGGACGTCGGCGTCCACGCCGTAGAGCGCGCGGATCGTGGCCGGCGTCAGGACGTCGGCCGTGCCGCCCGCGGCGAGGACCCGGCCGCGTGAGAGCAGCACGAGCTGGCGGCAGAGGCTGCCGGCAAAGTTCAGGTCGTGCGTGGAGAGGACGATCGTCAGCCCGTGCTCGCGGTTCAGCGTGGCGAGCAGCGTGGCGATGTCCAGCTGCGCGCCGATGTCGAGCGAGGCCGTCGGCTCGTCGAGCAGCAGGATGTCGGGCGCCTGCGCCAGCGCGCTCGCGATGGCGACGCGCTGCCGCTCGCCGCCGCTGAGCGTGGCGAACCGGCGCCCGGCGAAGGCGTCGGTGCGGGTGGCGGCCAGCGCGGCGTGCGCCGCCGCCAGGTCGTCGGCCTTCTCGAGCTCGAACGGCCCGAGATGCGGATAGCGGCCCATCAGGACGACTTCCAGCACCGTGTAGTCGAACGCGGCGACCGTGTCCTGCGGGACGAAGGCGATGCGGCGCGCCAGCTCGCGCCGCGAGCGGGAGGCGAGCGCGACGCCGTCGAGCGTTACCGATCCCGCCGACGGCGCCAGCATCCCCGTCAGCACCTTCAGCAGCGTCGTCTTGCCCGAGCCGTTCGGGCCGAGGATGCCGATGAGATCGCCGCGGCGGGCGCGCAGGCTCACGTCGCCGAGGACGCGGGCGCCTGCCGGGCCGGCGTACGAGAAGGAGACGTCAGTGGCGGCGAGCACGGGAGGGCTCCGTGGCCGCAGTGGCGAATTGAAGGGTCATCCGGCCTCCCTCCGGCGTGTCCACGCGCCGGGTCTCCGCGTTCGCCGGGCGAACGGGAGGGAAGAGTTGAGGACGAACCCCTGGCGATCAGGTTTCCTGACTCGCGGATCGTCGCGCAACGTCGCGCGCCTTCCCATGTCCGCGGAGGACACAGTGGCGGGATCGCCCGATGTGGAGCGATCCATGACGGGGCTGCGAGCAGCCGCCGCCGGGACGTGCGCTCCCCGCTTACAGTGGCGGGACCGTGTGGGTCTTTCACCCACTTCGCGTGGCCGCCGGGGTGCGCGTCGGTTGTCACGCGGAGTATAGCATGCGGGATCGGCCCGGCCGGCGGGGCAGCCGGGCGCGGCGGGCGGAGCGGGCGCGGAAGCGGGGTGGACGGGACGGTTTCGCGGACGTCACGGGGCGGGTGGCTGTGCTATACTCGAACACGGTCAAACTCCATCTGGCGATAGCGTGCGCCGGAAGGCGTGATGGGGTTTGACATTTTCGTGTCTCGACTTTGAGAAAATTTTCACAAGCGACGCAAGCTGCCTCATGCATCTTCCGCTGCTCACTGAGTTCGAGAAAGCGCACCTGTCGGAGCGCCAGCCGCTGCCCGAGCGGTACCGCGGGCTGAGCGACGAGGAGCTCGACGGCCGCATTGCGGCTGCCCGTGCCGCCCTCGGCCGCCGCGTCGTCATCCTCGGCCACCACTACCAGCGCGACGAGGTCATCAAGTTCGCCGACTACACCGGCGACTCGTACAAGCTGGCCCGGCAGATCGCCGAGCGGCCCGAGGCCGAGACGATCGTCTTCTGCGGCGTCCACTTCATGGCGGAGAGCGCCGACGTCCTGCGCGCCGAGCACCAGCAGGTGATCCTGCCGGACCTGGCGGCGGGCTGCTCGATGGCCGACATGGTGGCGCCCGATCAGATCGAGCTGTGCTGGACCGAGCTCGCGCAGATGGGCATCAGCGACGTGCTGCCCATCACCTACATCAACTCGGCGGCGGCCATCAAGGCGTTCTGCGGCGAGCACGGCGGCCTGGTCTGCACCTCGTCGAACGCGAAGGGGGCGATGCGGTGGGCCTGGGAACGGGCCGGCAAGATCCTGTTCGTCCCCGACCAGCACCTCGGCCGCAACGTGGCGTATCAGCTCGGTGTGCCGCTCGACGAGATGGTCGTGTGGGACCCGAACGAGATCTGGGGCGGGCTCGAGCCCGACGAGGTGCGGCGCGCCCGCATCATCCTGTGGAAGGGGCACTGCTCGGTCCACACGCGCTTCACGCCCCGCCAGATCGCGCAGGTGCGCGCCCAGCACCCCGGCGTGCGCGTCATCGTCCATCCCGAAGTGCCGTGGGAGGTCGTCCAGGCGGCCGACGCCTGCGGCTCGACCGAATTCATCATCCGCGAGGTGTCGCAGAGTCCGGTCGGCTCGGTGTGGGCCGTCGGCACGGAAGTCCACCTCGTGAACCGGCTCGCGCGCCAGCTCGAGCCGGATCGGACGGTGCTCTCGCTCGACCAGTTCGGCTGCCTCTGCTCGACGATGTTCCGCGTCTCGCCGAACCACCTGCTGTGGGTGCTCGAGGGGCTGCTCGACGGGGAGGTCCACAACCGGATCGTCGTCCCCGCGGAGCAGAAGGCCTGGACGCGCGTCGCCCTCGAGCGGATGCTGGCGATTTAGGGACGTCGGCACTACCCCCGCAATACCACCGGATGGCCGGCGTGCGCTTGCCGCGAGCCGCCGTCCGGAAGTACGATCGACAGGTTGCAATCAACGAGAGGAGGGTCGTTCATGGCATTCGCACTTCCGCCTCTGCCGTACGCCCATGATGCGCTGGAGCCTCACATCGACAAGATGACGATGGAGATCCACCACGGGAAGCATCACGCGGCCTACGTCAACAACCTCAACGCGGCGCTGGAGAAGCATCCGGAGCTGCAGTCGAAGAGCGTCGAGGATCTGCTGCGCGGCATCAGCTCGGTGCCCGAGGACATCCGCACCGCCGTCCGCAACAACGGTGGCGGGCACGCGAATCACGCGATGTTCTGGCAGATCATGGGACCCCACGCGGGCGGCGCGCCGACCGGCGCCATTGCCGACGCGATCACGGGGGCCTTCGGCAGCTTCGACACGTTCAAGGAACAGTTCGCGAAGGCGGGCATGGGCCGCTTCGGCAGCGGCTGGGCGTGGCTCGTCGAGCAGAACGGCAAGCTGGCGATCGAGAGCACGGCGAACCAGGACAGCCCGCTGATGGAGGGCAAGAAGGTCGTCATGGGCGTCGACGTGTGGGAGCACGCCTACTACCTGAAGTACCAGAACCGCCGCGGCGACTACCTGTCGGCCTGGTGGAACGTCGTGAACTGGGCGGAGATCAACAAGCGCCTGGCCGCGAAGTAGCGCCGCGCAGGCACTGAGGAATGAGGAATGAGGAGTCTGTCACTCATTCCTCATTCCGACTCAAAACCGTAGCCCGAAGCCCGTGGCCCGCCAGCGTCAGAACAGCTTCACCTCCACCACCTCTCCCGCCTCGACCACTTCCACCTCGGCCGCAATCTCGATGTAGCCGTCCGCACGCGACATGCTCGTGATGTCGCCCGACGCCTTGAACGCCGGCTCGGCCTTGCCGTCGGCCAGCCGCACGGTGAAGAACTGGTAGCGGCCCGGCACCGACGCGATCCGCCGCGCCAGCGGCACCTGCACGATTGTCGGCCGGTGCGGCGGGAGCCGTGCCAGGCGCCGCAGGAAGGGGACGAGCAGCACGTAACCGTTCGACAGGCAGGAGGTCGGATAACCGGGCATGCCGAAGATCGGCTTGCCGCCGACCAGCCCGAACGCGGTCGGCTTGCCGGGCTTCACGGCGATGCCGTGGAAGATGACGTCGCCGGTCGCCTTGATGGCGTCGAGGATGAGGTCGCGCTCGCCGACCGAGCTGCCGCCCGAGAAGACGACGATGTCTTCCTGCAGGCAGCGGTCGAGGGCGGTGAGGAGATCCTCGAGCGTGTCCTTCGCCGTGTGGTACGCGACGGGGACGCCGCCGTGCGCCGCGACGATCGTGGAAAGGGTGTAGCGGTTGACGTCGTAGATCTGGCCCGGCGCGAGCGACCGGCCCGGCTCGACGATCTCGTTGCCGGTCGAGAGGATGGCGACGCGGGGCCGGTCGAAGACCTCGACCTCGCGGGCGCCGACGGCAGCGAGCGCGCCGACGCGGCTCGGGTGCAGGAAGTCGCCGTGGCTCACGACCACCTGGCCGGCGGTCAGGTCGGCACCGCGGCGGCCGATGTTCTGGCCCGCGTGGGCCGGCACGAAGATCTGGACGCCGCCGGCGTCGTCGCGGTCCGTCTCCTCGACCATGACGACGGCGTCGGCGCCGTCCGGCATCGGCGCGCCGGTGGCGATCTCGACGCAGTGGCCGTGCGAGACGCGGACCGACGGCATCTGGCCGGTGAAGACCGTCTCGGTGCGGAGCAGGCGCTTCGGGGTCTCCCGGGAGGCGCCGGCCGTGTCGGCGGCGAGGACGGCGTAGCCGTCCATCGCGGCGCGGTCGAAGGGAGGGACGTCGGCCGGCGCGGTGACGTCGCGGGCGGCCACGCGGCCGCCGGCTTCGTCGAGCGGCACGCGCAGGCTCCGTTCGATCGGCACGACGGCTGCGTCGAGCTTCGCGCGCGCCTCGCCGAGGGAGATGATGTGGTCGAGCGGCTGCATCTGAGACCGAGTCATTGTTTGTCCTCCGCTCGGCATAGCCTTCGGCGAAGTTCTCGCCTCACGCGGCTCGCGCCGTGGCGTCGCTTGAATGGCGGGGACCCCTGCACCCCGCCAAGCTCGCTTCGTTACGCTCGCGCTTCGTCGCTCGCTCCACTACGCTCGCCCGCATCCCTGGTGCGATGTGAGACAGGGTATGTGCTGTCAGCGCGAGACCTCCCGCACCATGTGTGCAAGCTCGGGGAGGATCAATTTGGTCATGGCCAGGCGGACGGCGTGTTCCGAGCCGGGGAGTGCGATCAGGATCCGGTTGCCGGCCGCGCCGGCGAAGGCCCGGCTCATCATCGCGGCGGCGCCGATCTCCTGGTAGCTGAGCATCCGGAACAGTTCGCCGAAGCCGTCGAGCCGCTTGGTCACCAGCGAGACCAGGGCTTCGTAGGTGCTGTCGCGCGACGTGATGCCGGTGCCGCCGGTCGTGATGACCACCTGCACGCCGGGTGCGGCAAGCTGCGCCTCGACCGTCCGCCGGACGTCGGCCGGCTCGTCGCGGACCAGGGCGCGGCCGGTGACACGGTGGCCGTGCGCCTCGAGGCGCTCGACGATGGCCCGGCCGCCGGTGTCGGTGGCTTCCGTGCGGGTGTCGCTGATCGTCAGGACGAAGCAGGCGACGCTCGCGGGGGCCGTGGCCCGGTGTTCGACGTGGGCCGCGCGAGGCCCCGGGGCCTGAGGCGTGGGGCCGGTGGAGTCGCCCATGAGTCGATTATATGGGGGGAACGCGGCCGGCGGTGGACGGGCGGCGGGGGAGTGGTGGCGGAGGGAACGGCCGTGATAGAATCGGTGTTTGCGGTGGCCCGGGAACGGGCCACCGACACCGACCTCACGCGCCCTTAGCTCAGTTGGATAGAGCGTCTGGCTACGAACCAGGAGGTCGCAGGTTCGAGTCCTGCAGGGCGCGCCATTCCTTTCAACGACTTAGCGCACCCGCCTCGTCTGGCTGGTGAACAATAGTGAACAATTCCCTCCCGACTTTCTCGGCCGCCGCGCGCACCGACCCATCGAGCACCTGCGTGTAGACGTTCAACGTCGTGTCGACGTTGGTGTGCCCCATCAGTTGCGCGACGATCTTGGCGGGCACCCCCTTGTCATGGGACCAGGACGAATAGGTGCGGCGGAACGTGAGCCAGGTGGCGTGCGGCATCTGCAGCCGCTCGCAGGCGGGAAAGACCACCCGACGCAACACGTTGTTCGGCGACAGGACTGTCGCCGACCGCGTCGAAAACACCAACGCATCGGCGTCGGTCGTCGCGGCCCGTCGCTTCCATTCCGCGAGCAACGTCAGAGCGCTCTTCGAGAGGGGCACCTGACGCAAGCTGGCTCGCGTCTTCGGTGTATCGAATTTGCCATCGTACACGGCTTCTCGCACCGTCAGCGTTCGTGTGCGCTCATCGATATCCCGCCAGCGGAGCGCGAACAGCTCGCCACGCCGCAGGCCAGACAGGATCGCCAGCCCGACGACGGCACGGCCCAGTGGCGGCAGCGCCGTCAGCAGTTCCGCCGCTTGCGCCCGGGTCAGCGCCCATTTCGGCCGCACCGTCGTGAGTTTCGGCAATTCCACGCCGCGCGCCGGATTGTCCTGTAGATGCCCCCACTTCACCGCCGTTCGAAGAACCGCGCTCAGCACATCGTGAATGTGGTCGATGGACTTGGGCGCGTACCCTTCCCGCGTAAGGTGAGCGATGTACACCTGGATCTCCTGTCGCGAGATCTCCGACACCGCCCTGTCGCCGAACCGCGGCAACAGGTGCTTCTTGAGCATGAACCGCCGATGCTTTTGTGTCGAGTGCTTGTACATGGGCAGAACCGATGCCTGCCATTCGTTTGCTAACGTGCGAAATGACACCCGCGATCGCGTCGGTCTCTTGCTTCCCGACGCTGCAGCGATCTTGCCGATCAGCACGTCGAGCGCCTCTTGGCGTGAGACCGCTCCGAGCGCCTCGTAGCGTAGCGCCTTCCTTACCGCACCATCGGGAGCGATCTCCAGCTCCCGCCAGCGGATCGCCCACCCCCTTCCTCGCCGGAGCAAACAACCGCTGCCGTACTGCCGCTTTTTCCGAGCCATACGAGAGATACCCTTTCTTCTCGTTGGCTCTTCGTGGTCTAGCTCAATCGCCATTGTAGCTCGCGCTGGTAACGGGCTCATGGGGTTCTGGATTCTCTGGCGAGAAACGCACGAACGGCACGCGGGTCGAAACGCACGTACTTACCGAGCTTGATGTGGGGCAGATACTCGGGCCGGTGTCGGCCCCTGATCCGGGTATGTTCGTAGACCCAGCTCTTGCTGACCTTGAGCCACGCCGCGACCTCGTCAACGGTGAGGAGCTCTTCCAGTTGACCGATGCTGCCGTCGGCGGGCCCGCGGCTCGGGGTTACGGGAGCGAAGCTTGTTGTGGGCCGGATGTCGCTGATTGTCACTGAACACCTCGATTGCCAAAATTTGCTCGCATTGGGGTTCAAGACGATTGCGCCGGTGGTTCCGGACGCCACGGAAGTGGCCTCGCACTCATACTTTTTGTACCGAGGGAGGGCGAGTTCGTGAATCCACTCCTGCGCGTTCGCGTCGGCGATCGGCTCCAGGATGGACGTGTGAGCCGTGGTTGACCTCCCGCATGCGACGATCCCCGCCGCTCCGACAAGAGCCCGAAGGAGGAAGGGCGCAGGGCGGGTCAAGGCCGCGCCAGCGGCGAGCGGAGCGAACGAAGCCTTGACGCGCCTGAGCCCTTCCACAGACTTCTCCTGGCGGAGCGGCGAGTGCCGAATCCCGAGTCGCGCCATTTCGAGACTCCTGGCCTGCGCAGCATCGGGGTGAGCGGTCGGAGCGCTGAGGTGTCCCGGAACCCTTCGTCGTTCAGGGAGCCGTGGCGTCCTCCATTGCCCACGATGAGGAGATCGCGCGCACGCATGCCGTCACGCCGCGCGAGGACCACGCCGCCAGTCACCGGCGTGAGCCGGCGCGGCGGGGCGATGCGATGTGATGAAAAGGCCGTGTGAGGATGTGCCCACAGGGCAGGAAAGCCAGGGTCAGTGGACCGTGGCGAGAAGGCAACCGGCGGCGCGGTCGCGCGCGTGAGAGGCCCGACCTGCCAAAGGGGTGCGTTGACTGAGTTGCATCAGTCTCCGCACGTATCCCTAACGGGTGCCGTTCACGTGGACCTGAGCAACCCGTGATTGATCGCGCTGGAGGCGATGGCGGGCCGCTTCGCAGGGCGCGTGAAACGCGGGCGTACCGTTGGTCGGGCGGGCGCGAGATCCATTCCCGGTGAGCCGTCTGCGCGCTGACAGTCGACACACTTAGCCCCCGTCATTGGTGGCTCCGTGCGACGTGCCCTGAGGGCGACGGGTTGGAACGAGGCTCCACGGCGGGCGACGCGGAGGGGTGGTCAGGACGACCACGGCGAAGACACCTCCAAAATAGGCCTGTTGACCCGGACTGTCAAATAGAGAATATGGCCGGGCAGAAGCCATGCTCCCAAGCGAGCGATGTTTCCTGTTCCGCCTGCTCCCTTGGAACCATCCTGCGGACGTGCTCGGACGCGTCAAGGCGTCGTTCGCGTGGCTCACCGCTGACGCGGCCGTGACCCGCCCTGCGCCCTTCCTCTCTCAGGCGATTGCCGGAGCGGCGAACAATGGTGAAATCGGCGCTCAAGCTTGCCTTCGGGTGAGCAAGGGCCGTCCACGGAACATCCAGGACAATGACGTCCAGCGCAAACGTCGCAATGATCGCGGTTCCGCGCGACTTCACGGCTCGTTCGGCGTCGCCCCGTTCCTCAGTCGAAGCGCGCCCAAATCGTCGGCGGCAGGTCCCGGAAAATCTGCGGCCTTGCGATTCCCAGGCGCCGAGAGTCCGAGTTGACTTCCCCCGCATCCGGCGCGTAGAGTGGAAGACCAGTGATGTTTACGGACTCGCTCAACCTCCGCGCCACGCGTCTGCCGGTCGGTACGACCGGGATGGCGATGTGTCGCTGTTGTTGTTGGCGGCGAGCGAGCCTGTTGGGTGTTGATGTGTAGCTGAATCGTCTTCTTACAATCCGACACCGATCCACGGCCGCTCGCGCACCTGCCCGGGCGGCCGTTGCTGTTTCTGCGTAAAGGCCGTCTGAGTGCCGGGCGGCCTTTTTTGTTGTCCCGCGCCGGGAGGTTCCGCGCGGACCAGCGCGCCAGGAGCAGCACAGGATGACCGCACGTTCGCGTCCCATCGGCATCTATTACGAACACCCCGACTGGTTCAAGCCGCTCTTCGCCGAGCTGGATCGCCGCGGTATGCCCTACGTCCGCGTGGACGCCCGCGCGCATCGCTACGAGGTCGCCGATCGCGACCGGGATTTCGGGCTCGTGTTCAACCGGATGAGCCCGTCGGCGTATCTCCGCGGTCACGGTCACGGCATCTTCTACACGCTCAACTATCTCGAGCACCTCGAACGGATCGGCACGCGGGTCGTCAACGGCCGCCACGCGTTCACGGTCGAGACCTCCAAGGCCCGGCAACTCGAACTGCTCGAGTCGCTCGGGCTGCCGTATCCCCGGGCGCACATCATCAACCACGCGCGTCAGGCCCCCGAGGCGGCGCGGACGCTCCGCTTCCCGGTGGTCGTCAAGGCGAACATCGGCGGCAGCGGCGCGGGCATCGTCCGCTACGACTCGCTGGCGGCGCTCGACCAGGCAGTCGCAGACGACGAGATCGATCTGGGGATCGACCAGACCGCGCTCGTCCAGGAGTTCGTGTCCGCCCGGGGCGGCCACATCACGCGCGTGGAGGTGCTGGGCGGCCGTTACCTCTACGCGATCAACGTCTACAGCAGCGGTGAAAGCTTCAATCTCTGCCCGGCGGACATCTGCCAGACCATCGGCGGAGTGGAGCTGGCGCGCGGCGCCTGTCCGGTGGACGCGCCGAAGAATGGCATGCGCGTGGAGGGCTACGTGCCGCCGGGCGAGGTGATCGCGGCCGTGGAGCGGATCATGGCAGCGGCGCAGATCGACGTCGGCGGCGTCGAGTACATGGTCGACGACCGCGACGGCCGCCTGCTGTATTACGACATCAATGCCTTGTCGAATTTCGTCGCCGACGGCCCGCGCGTCGTCGGATTCGATCCCTTCGTGAAGCTGGTGGATTATCTGGAACAGGAGTGGGCGTGATGCGATACGGATACTGGTTGCCGGTCTTCGGCGGATGGCTGCGAAACGTGGAGAACGAGCAGATGGAGGCGAGCTGGGACTACGTTCGCTACCTCGCGATGCGCAGCGAGACGCTCGGGTTCGACCTCACGCTGATCGCCGAACTGAACCTCAACGACATCAAGGGCGCTGGCGCGCCCGCGCTGGATGCCTGGTCGACGGCCGCGGCGCTTGCGGCGGTGACGCGGCGACTCGAGCTGATGGTCGCCGTGCGGCCGACCTTCCACGAGCCGGCTCTGTTCGCGAGGCAGGCGGCGAACATCGATCGGATCAGCGGCGGCCGGCTGTCGCTGAACGTCGTCTCGGCCTGGTGGGCGGACGAAGCGCGGCAGTACGGCATTGCGTTCGATCGGCACGATGATCGCTACCGCCGGACGGCCGAGTGGCTGGAGGTCGTCGACGGCCTCTGGCATCACGAGCGGTTCACCTTCACCGGCCAGTACTACCGGACGGAGGAGGCCGTCGTCGAACCGAAGCCGCTGTCGCGACCCCGGCCGACGATCTACGCGGGCGGCGAATCCGAGGCGGCGAAGACGATGATCGCGGCGCGGTGCGACGCCTACGTGATGCACGGGGATCCTCCGGATCGGATTGGGCCGAAGGTCACCGACATGCAGCAGCGGCGCGCGCAGGCCGGCCAGGCGCCGATGACCTACGGCATGGCAGCCTACGTCATCCTGCGCGAGACGGAGCGCGAGGCCCGCGAGGAGCTGCAGCGGATCACCAACGTGCACGAGTACGCGGCCGGCTATCACAACTACCAGCAGTGGCTGGCCAACACGAAGCTCGAGCAGCAGGTGTCGCTCGAGGACTACTCCGTCTCGAATCGAGGGCTGCGTGCCGGACTGGTCGGCACGCACGAGCAGGTCGCCGAGCGGATTGACGCGTTCAGGCGCGCCGGCATCGACCTGCTGCTGCTGCAGTGCAGCCCGCAGGTGGAGGAGATGGATCGATTCGCGAGCACGATCATCGCCAGCGAGCGGCCGCACGGGTCCGGCGCGTGGGCCATCGGGCAACCGCGGGCGCCCGTGTCGTCGGAGAACGCGGCCCAGTGAGCGCGAACCCTGCGGCGGGCGGGTTGTTCCGGCCGGGCATCCTGTCCCGCTTCACGGTGCCGCACCGGATCGTGATGGCGCCGCTGACGCGCAACCGGGCCGGCGCCGACGGGGTGCCCTCGGTGCTCGCGGTGGACTACTACGCGCAACGGGCCTCGGCCGCGCTCATCGTCAGCGAGTCGACCTCCGTGTCGGCCTCCGGGGTCGGCTATCCCCGAACGCCGGCTCTCTTCACGGACGCCCAGGTCGAGGGATGGCGGGTCGTCACTGAGGCCGTGCACGGCCGTGGCGGCCGCATCTTCGCGCAGTTGTGCCACAACGGTCGCGTGTCCCATCCGTCGTTTCACGCGGGCGTGTTGCCGGTCGCTCCGTCGGCGATCGCACCGCCGGGGCAGGCGATGACCACGGAGGGACTGCAGCCGTTTCGCGTGCCGCGCGCCCTGACAGCGGCCGAAGTGGAAGGGACGGTGGAGCAGTTCGCCGCCGCCGCGTCGAGAGCGATGGCGGCCGGATTCGATGGCGTGGAGATCCACGGCGCCAGTGGCTTCCTGGTCGACCAGTTCCTGAGGGACGGATCGAATCGGCGGACGGACCGCTACGGTGGGTCGATCGAGAAGCGAGCCAGGTTCCTGCTGGACGTCGTCGAAGCGGTGGGCGAGCGGTGCGGGTTCGACCGGGTCGGCGTCCGCCTGTCGCCGCTCAGTCACGTGAACGGCATGTTCGACTCGACGCCCTGGGAGACGTTCGCGTTCGCTGCCGCGACGTTGAACACCGCCGGCCTGGCCTATCTGCACCTGATGCGGCGAAACGACGCGGCCGGCACGCCGCAGCACTTCCGCATCGAGAACCTGCGCCGGTACTACCGCGGCGTGCTCGTGATGAACGGCGGCTACGACCGCGCGAGCGGCGACGAGGCGATCCGGACGGGCGAGGTCGACTTCATCTCGTACGGCACGGCGTTTCTCGCCAATCCGGATCTGCCCGAGCGGTTGCGGCGGGGCGCCCCGCTGAATGCACCTGACAAGGCGACGTTCTACACGGGCGGTGCGCGCGGATATCTGGACTATCCGGCGCTGGCGCACGACACCTCACCGGGCGGCTGAGTCCTGCTTCGTCCGGCCCCCGTCCATCCCCGTCCGTGCAGCGGGCGTCCCGCCGCCTTGCCGGTCAGCCGCCCGTGCGCGAACTCCAGTTGCCCGTTCACCAGGACGTCCTCGATGCCCGTCGACCGGGCATCGGGCCGCTGGTGCGTCGACATGTCCTTCACGGTCGCAGGATTGAACACGGTGATGTCTGCGTAGAACCCAGGCTTCAGCAGGCCGCGGTCGGCGAGGTGCTCGCGCTGGGCCGGCAGCGACGTCATCTTGCGAATCGCCTCGCTCAGCGGCACGAGGTGGCGTTCGCGCACGAAGCCGCGCCATGTCTGGATCAACGGCTTCGTCGAGCGCCTGCAGAAGACCATCCTGCACGAGCACGGGCGCATTGCGTTCCGCCGACAGTACTTCACCAGCCGGCGATCGCTGCAGGGCTCGCTGGACGGCTTTCTGCAGTTCTACAACTACGAACGGACGCATCGAGGCTACCGTCTTCGCGGCCGGACGCCCGCCACCGTCTTTCACGGCGCGGTCGTCGCATGAACCCGTGGTGGAAAGTGTCAACACCTTTACGAAACTGGACACACTGGACACGATCGTCTCCAGAAACGGTTTGAATACCGGTAGCGTTGAGATGTTCGGCGCGAACCCGAGCACCGGTGGCGCCGAGTGTGCTAGTATCGCACCTTGCCTTGGGTGCCCACGAGGGCGTAACAGGGAAGTCCGGTGAAAATCCGGCGCGGTCCCGCCACTGTGAGTGAAGGCGCGTCGCTTCGATAAGCCACTCGACACATCAGTCGGGGAAGGCGAAGCGGCCGGCGAACGGGTCAGCCCGTCCGCTCCTTTCCGAGCCAGGAGACCTACCCAGGGGTTCTGCGGTCGACCTTCTGCGACGACAGAAGGTGTGCACTGGAACCTTCGGCCTCCGGCCGTCCTTCCACGCGCCCTGCTGTCGCCGACGTCGGTTTGCCGCTTCGCCCGCGGAGGCCGACATCATGCTGCGCACGCTCCTGTTACGTTCTGTTTTTCGTTTCCTTTCGACCCTCGTTGTTACCTCGTTGTTCTTCCCGCTGGCCGCTGCCCAGGCTGCGTCAGCACCATCCATCAGCGGCGCCGTGCTCGATTCGCTTGGCGCGCGTGTGCCAGGCGCGGCCGTCACGCTGTTGAACCACGGGCAGCGTGTCGCGGACGTGGTGTCGGATCCGACGGGGGCCTTCGCCTTTCAAGCCGTCAAGGAAGGACGGTATCAGCTCTCCGTCCGCGCCCGCGGATTCGCGTCGCGGACGGTCGATCCCTTCTTCATCGCCGCCGGTGCCCGCCTCGTCATCAACGTGACCCTGCAGGCCGGACTGCAGGAGCACGTCGTGGTGACCGCCGCCGCGGATGCCGTCCCCTCGTCGCAGGTCGGTGCGTCGGTCACCGTCATCGACCACGACACACTCCGCACCCTCGCCACGCCCGACGTGCTCGAGGCGCTTCGGCTGGTCCCGGGACTGAACGTCGTGCAGACAGGCCCGCGCGGAGGCACGACGTCGGTCTCCGTGCGCGGCGGTGAATCGGACTTCAATAAGGTCCTGATCGACGGCGTACCCGCGAACGACATCGGCGGCGCGTTCGATTTCTCAGACCTGACGACCACCGGCGTGGACCGCGTCGAGGTGCTCCGCGATCCGAACAGCGTGTTGTACGGCAGCGATGCGCTGACGGGCGTCATCAGCGTGGCAACCGAGCGCGGGCACACCAGGATCCCCGAACTGTCGGCCGCCATCGATGGCGGGACATTCGGCACGCTGCGGCAGGATCTGTCGCTTGGCGGCGCGGTTGGCCGGCTGGACTACTTTTCAGCCTTCTCGCACCTCGACACCGACAATCAGGTGCCGAACAACGCCTATCACAACAACACGTTCGCGGGTCGCTATGGCTGGGCCGTCGGCAGCGGGACCGACTTGAGCGTGACCGTGCGGCACACGGGCAGCCGATACGGCAGCCCCAACGCCATTGATCTGTATGGGATCCCGGACGATTCCTCGCAGAGGGCCGACGCGACGTACGTGGGTGCCACGCTGCAGTCACAGCTCACGCCCCGCTGGCAGACAACCTTGCGCTTCGCATCGATGGACGAGGGGTATCACAGCGTCAATCCGTCACCCACCGGTCAGCCGTTCGACCCCTTCGGCTACGGCGCGAATTATCTGGGGCACGTCGTCACGATCGAGGGCGCCAACGGATACTCGGTGACGGGCCAGGCCATCCTCGACTACGGCGGCACGTATCCCGAGCTGTACGACGCCGGGACGACCCGCCAATCGGGCTACGCGCAGGCGAGCGGTCACCTCACCCACTGGCTGGATCTCGCGGTCGGCACCCGCATCGAGCACGAAGCGGGCTCGAGCGCGTACCAGGGGGTACGCTCGGCGGCCGATCGCACCAATGCCGGTGCGTTCGCCGAGGTTCGGACGACGCGGCATCGGGTATTCGCGAGCGCTGGCCTGGGATACGACCACGACGCGATCTTCAAGTCGGCGGTGACCCCGCGGGTGTCCGTGGCCGTCTACCTGCGCGAACCGTCGTCGACAGCGGCGTTCGGCGCGACGAAGCTCAGCTTCAACGCCGGCACCGGCATCAAGGCGCCGAGCGTCGCCCAGGAATTGTCGTCACTCGACGCGCTCGTCCAGGGGCTTCCGGCCGGTTCGCGACCCGTGGGCGCGGCCGAACTGTCGCCGATCGGTCCCGAGCGCAGCCGCAGTTTCGACGTCGGCCTCGAGCAGGGGTTCTGGGGAGGCCGGGCGCGGGTCCGGATCTCGTACTTCCGTAACCGGTTCTCGGACCTGATCGAGTACGTCAGCGCGAGCGTCCTGCCGCAACTCGGTATTCCTGCCGCTGTCGCCGCCGCGACCGGATACGGCGCGTACGTGAACTCGTCGTCCTACTGGGCACACGGCGTCGAGCTGTCGGGCGAGGTGGCGGTCGGGCCGTTCGTCCGGATCCAGGGTTCGTACACGCACCTGCGGGCGGTGGTCACCCGATCGTTCGCCAGTAGCGCGCTCGCACCGGCGTACAACCCGGCGTTTCCCGACATCCCGATCGGCGCCTACGGTCCCCTGGTGGGCGCCGCCCCGTTCCGCCGGCCGGCCAATACAGGAAGCCTGCTGGTCATGCTGACGAAGGATCGGTTGCAGCTGGCGCTGGCAGGCGACTTCGTCGGCAAGTCCGACGACAGCAC
>JAGWRA010000124.1 GCA_028876655.1 Acidobacteriota bacterium
CAGCAGTTCCATCTCGTGCAGCGTCGCCTGGCCGTGCGGCGTCCCGGGCATCCCCGCGTCCGTGCCGAGGGCGATCGGGACACCCGCGTCGTACAGCCGCTTCGTGTTGCGCAGCGCGACCTGCCACTTGTGGAGCGTCTGCCGGACGCGGGGATCGTCGGGATCCGTGACCGGAGGACGGCCGGGTTTGTCCGGGTCGTACACGGCCAGCGTCGGCGCCAGCGCGCTGCCGCCCTCCCGGATCGCCTGAATCGTCGCCTCGTCGAGATCGCGATCCTGCAGCGCGTGCGCGATCACGTCCACGCGCGCCTCGCCGGCCTCCGCGCCCCTGGCGATCCTCACCGTGTGCGTGAGCACGGGCAGGTGATACTTGTGCGCTTCATCGACCAGGGCGGCCAGCGTGTCCTCGTTCATGCTGGTGAAATCCGGTGACAAGCCGTAGCGCCAGCCATCCGTCATCACCTCGCCCAGGCAGACGGGGCCGTACGGCACGACGGCATCCACCCCCGCCCGGGCTGCGGCCGGCGTGTTGACCCACTTCGTGGTTGCCCGGTCCGCCCAGTCGGCGCCGTGACCGCCCGGTGTGCTGAACCTGGCGCACAGATTGACGTGGGGCGCGACGAGGTGGGACAGCCAGGCGCGGCGTGCTTCGTAGGATTCGGGGGCCGCGTTGAAATCGTTCACCGTGGTGACGCCGGCCGACACGTCCGCATTCGCGATGGCCGGTGTGGTGGAGGGAGATCCGCTGGGCGTCCAATGCGTGTGGAGGTCGAAGAAGCCCGGCAGCAGCGCCTCGCCGGTCGCGTCGATCCGTTCGTCCCCCGGCGGAATCGCCAGGTCCGGCCCGACCGCGGCGATGCGCCCGTCCGCAATCAACACCGTGGCCACGTGGGGCGCGGCGCCCGTGGCGTCGAAGACCGTCGCCCCCACGATGGCCAGGCCTCGCGGTGCCGGCGTGGCGGCGGGCTGTGCGCCGCGCGGGCTGGTGCCCGACCACAGCAGCAGGAGCACCAGAGGGATCGCCTTCTTCGCCCACAGCTTCACGGTCTCACCTCGTCCTGTTCGACTCACCGGTTGACGATGGCCCCTCGCCGCCGCCGTTCACGCGGCTGTGAGCAGGGCGCGCAGCAGGGCAGTCCGGCCGACGATGCCGACCAGGACGCCGTCGGCATCCACCACCGGCATCCGCTTCGCGTGGCGTTCGGCGGACAGTGTCAGCGCGCTCGCAATCGGCATCTCCCGCCGCACGCTGATCACGTCGTGCGCCATCACGTCCTTCGCCGTCTTTCCCCTGAGCTGCTGGACGTGCCGGCGCGCCCGTTCGCTGAGGCGCTGGACGGGGACCTTCGAGGCGAGCAGTTCCACCACGCCCGGCCAGTGCTCGCGTCCGACGCGCGACAGCAGATCGCCGTCGGCCACGAGGCCGACCACGTGCCGCGCCGCGTCCACGATGACGACGCGCTTGTGCACCGAGGCGACGAGCCGTCCGAACAGTTCCTCGATCGGGGCCGATTCGCGGGCGGTCGGCACGTCCGGGTCCATGATGTCTCCGACGGTCGTGCCGCCGCCGGTCGCGGCCGGCTGCCACTCCGGCAGGTGGACGGCGGCCAGCGTGTTCAGCACGTCGAGCCGTCCGAGAATCCCGACCAGCCGCTGCTCCGCATCGACAACCGGCAGCCGCTTGATCGCCCGGTCGACCATGAGCCGTGCCGCCGTGCCGAGCGGCGTGTCCGGCGTGATGGTGACGACCTCGCGCGTCATCAGCTCCTCGACCTTGCGCGTGGATCCCTGCAGGGCCTCGTGCAGTTCCCGCACGAAGGCCGGATCGGTCGCGCGCTGCAGGTCGATGGCCACGTGCGTGCCGCCGCGCGTCAGCAGGTCGCGGTCGCTGATCATGCCGACGACGCGGCCGGCCGCGTCCACGACCGGCACGGCGGTGAAGTCGCGCGTGACGAGCAACTCGACCACCTCGCGGACGAGCGTGTCCGGCCGGACGGTGACGACGTCGCGCCGCATTAGCTCCGACACGGCGATGTGCGGCAGCCCCTCCTTGAACGGGACGCCGGACTGCACGATGTCGACCTCCTGCGCCACGATGAGCGCGTGCGGCGCCATCTCCTGGACCGCGGCGAGGACGCGTGCGATGCGCGCCGGACGATCGACGACGGTGATGACGATCGGCAGATCGATGGAGAGGCGGACGATGGAGGCGGTGTGGATGAGGCTGGAGGCGCCGAACCCGGCCAGGCCGCGCGTGACGGTGGCGCCGCCGCAGCCCTCCCGCCGCAATCGTTCCACGATTGCCAGGTAGAGCGGCTGGTGGTGGTACTGGTCCGATTCCCCGACGAAGATGGTCAGCTGACGCCCGGTGCCGGTGAACATGGATCTCCTCCAGTCTCCGGTCTCCAGTCTACCGTCTCCGGTCGGGCTACAGGCTGCAGGCTTCGGGCTCCGGGCTCCGGGGCCTGCGAGCGCCTGAGCGCCTGAGTCCCTGAGCGCCCGATGTGCGTCAGCTCCCTACAGCGCCTTGATGCCGTGGTCGCGCGAGAGGAAGTAGAGGGAGACGCAGACGAGCAGGACGCCGTTGACGCCGAGGACGAGCGGCGCGGAGGTCAGGCTGGCGAAGTAGCCGGCCGCGAGGCTGCCGAGCGGCATGCCGCCGCGGAAGGCCACCATGTAGATGCTCAGGACGCGCCCGCGGATCTCGTTGGGCGCCATCAGCTGCACGAGCGAGGTGGCCGTCGAGAAGGCGACCATCATGCCGGCGCCGGTGCAGAACAGGATGGCGTAACTCAGCCAGACGGCCGGCGACAGCGCGAAGGCGACGATCAGCAGGCCGAAGAGGCCCACCACGCCGATCACCGTGAGCCCCATGCGCCGGTACTGGCCGAGCCAGGCGACCAGCAGGGCGCCGCAGACCGAGCCCGCGCCCGAGAAGGCCATCATCACGCTGTAGCCGCCCACCGCCTCGTGGAAGATCCGCTGCGCGAAGATCGGCAGGAAGGTCATCAGCGGATAACCGAGGAAGGTCGTCGCCGACGCGATCACGATGACGGCGATGAGCCCGCTGCGATGACGGACGTAGTGGAACCCGTCGTGCAGCCCTTCCCTCATGCGCTGGGGGGTCGTCGGCGGGACGTGCTTCACGTGCAGCAGCATCAGTGCGACGATCACGACGAGGAACGACAGCCCGTTGGCCGTGAAGCAGAAGACCATCCCGTAGGCGGCCAGCGCCAGGCCCGCGAGCAGCGGACCCACGATGCGCGCCAGGTTGAACTGGATGGAGTTGAGCGCGATGGCGTTCGGCAGATCGCGCTTGTCGACGAGCGAGGGGAGCAGCGACTGGTTCGCCGGCCCGCCGAACGACTGGGCGAGCCCCGTGATGAACGAGAGCGTCAGGACGTGCCAGACCTGGACAACGTGGAAGAAGACGAGCCCCGCCAGCGTGAGCGCCGAGGCCATCTGGATGTACTGCGACGTCATCAGCATCAGCCGCCGATCGCGCCGGTCGGCGACCACGCCGCCGATGAGCGTGAAGAGCATGATCGGCAGCTGCTGCAGGAACGCGTCGAGCCCGAGGTAGAACGCCGACCCGGTCATCGACAGGATGAGCCAGTTCTGGGCGATGTTCTGCATCCAGGTGCCGATGGTCGACGTGAGCGAGCCGATCCAGAGGGTGCGGAAATCGCGATAGAGGAAGGCGGCCGCGACGCGCCGCAGGAACCGCTGCGTCGCAGGCTGGGGGACGGTTTCGGGATCGGCGGATTCAGCGCGCAGCGTATCGCCCAAGCGAGGTCCCGCAGGAGGCCAGCCGACATCGACAGCCGTCCCGGCACGGGCAGGGACACCGGTGAGACGGCCGCAGTATGGCGTTCATGGCGAAAGTGAGTCGTCGTACCCGCGCCGGAGGAGCCGGCAATGGAACCCGTATCTTAGCATGGGGCTCTGCCGGACCGGCGCCCTTCGGTGGGGGATCGCCGCGGAACGCCTGATTTTTCTAGAGTTTTCACGGGCTTGATCGGCCAGGCGACCTGCGCTATAGTTTCGCCCCTGAAGGCGAAAATAAAGCGAATCACAGGAGCGCTGCCATGTCCCGTGCCGTCCGGGCCGATCTCGAATCGCTGCTGCAGACCCGTCGTCTCGATCACACCCTGACCTCCGCCCGGCCGGCGGCGCCCGCCCGCGCGGACGCCTGCCTGCCGACCGGACTGGCGGCCCTCGATGCCCGGATGGGCGGCGGGCTGCCGCGCGGACAGCTCTCGGAACTGGTCGGCCCGGAATCGTCCGGCCGCACCAGCGTCCTCCTCCGGCTGCTGGCGGCGGCGACGCAGAGCGGCGTGCCGGCGGCGCTCGTCGACGGCCTCGATCGATTCGACCCGGCGTCGGGCGAGGCGTGCGGGATTGCGCTGCCGCACCTGCTCTGGATCCGCGGACACGTCACCGGCCATCCCGGTTTCTGCCACGACCTGAATCAGCGGGCGCTCACCCAGGCCATCACCGCCTGCTCGCTGGTGCTGCAGGCCGGCGACTTCGATCTCGTGGCGCTGGATCTGGGCGGCGTGCCGCCGGTGGCGCTGCGGCGGGTGCCGTTCACCA
>JAGWRA010000125.1 GCA_028876655.1 Acidobacteriota bacterium
AGCACCTTCTCGACCTGCACGGGGTAGTAGGCCATCAGCTCGGTCGCCGTGTCGGTGGCCGTGAGCCCGCCGCCGATGACGACCGCCGGCAGCCGCACCTGCAGGTTCGGCAGCGCCTGCCGCTTGAAGGCGCCGGTCAGCTGCAGCGCCATCAGGAAGTCGCTGGCCTTGCGGACGCCCCGGATCAGGTTGTTCCGCATGTCGATGATCGTCGGCCGGCCGGCGCCGGCCGCGATCGCGATGTGATCGAACCCGTAGCCCCAGGCATCGTCGATCGTCACCGTGCCGCCGAAGCGGACGCCGCCGTAGATCTGCATCGATCGCCGGCGCGCCAGCGTCAGGTGCAGCAGCGTCAGGAAGTTCTTGTCCCACCGGACGGTGATGCCGTACTCGGAGACCCCGCCGAACCCCTCGAGCACCCGATCGTCGAGGTCGCGATAGATCTCGTTCCAGTCGCGGATCGGCTTCGGCGCGCGCGTCGCACTGCCGACGACCGCGTCGGGCAGCGGCTCGATCTTCAGGCCGTCGATGCCGACGACGCCGAAACCCTCGTTCAGGAGGTAGTGCGAGAGGGTGTAGCCGGCCGGGCCGAGCCCGACGACCAGGACGTTCTTGCCGTTGTAGGGCAGCGCGTACGGCCGGCGGACGTTCAGCGGGTTCCACCGCGTCAGCAGCCCGTAGATCTCCACCCCCCACGGCATCCGCAGTACCGTCGTCAGGGCGCCGGTTTCCGTCTGCGGGATGTTCACCGGCTCCTGCTTCTGGTAGATGCACCCCTTCATGCAGTCGTTGCAGATGCGGTGGCCGGTGCCCGGGCACATCGGGTTGTCGAGCACGACGAGTGCGAGCGCGCCGAGCGGATCGCCCTCCTTGCGCAGGACGTGCATCTCCGAGATCTTCTCGTCGAGCGGGCAGCCGTTGAGCGGAATGCCCAGCGGGTTGGCCGAGACCGTGCCGTCCTTGGCGCGGATCCCCTTCGAGCACGAGTCCTTGTCGCGCTCGTGGCACAGCACGCAGTAGTTGACCTCGCTGAGCTGCTCGCGGGCCGAGGCGCGCGCGTCGGTCAGCTTGAAGCCGTCGCGCCGGCGCAGCCGGGCGTCGGGGCCGATCATCCACTCGGGGAGATCCGGCCGCGGGTGCTCGACGGGCACCAGGTTGAAGTAGTCCAGCGTCTCGGGGAAACGGAAGACGACCCAGCCGCGGTACGCCGCATCGTGGATCCGCGCCGCACACCAGCGCTTCAGCGCGTCGATGTCCGCGGCAACCGCCTGCTTGTCGGCGTCGCTGCCGTCGCGCACGGCTGCCTCGCGGGCCAGCAGGCCGATGCCAGCCCGGGCCACCGCCAGTTCGCGGTCCTGTCCTGCCTCCGGCAGCGCGGCCCCGACCAGCCGCTCGACAATCGCATCGTCGGCCGCGACGGGCGCGACGTGGGCGCCGCCCTTGAGCAGCGGCAGCGCGCGGCGGCGGACGAAATCGACCTTGAACTGGAACAGCTCGTCGAGCCGTGCCGCCTCGGCGCGCAGGCGATCGGCCTCCTCGCCGTCACCGAACAGCCGCACGAGGAACCGGCTGACGTGAGGGGCCATGCGCACGAGCAGCGAGGAGACCTCCGTTGCCGCGCGCGGCGCGTCGGGGTCCTGTCGGTAGGCGTCCCACGCACGCCAGAACGCCGGATCGGCTGCCGCGACTTCCTCGCAGAACCGGTCGTAGAGATCGCGCAGCCGTTCGGGCCGGTGCAGGTCTTCGAAGGTGAACCCGGCGACGCCAAGCCGCGGCGCCGCCTCAGCAGTAGAAGTGAGATCCATAAAGTCCGTAGCTATCGCAGCCCTCGAGCCCGCAGGCCCAGGGGACGACCGGGCGCAGCCAATTAAGCGGGAAATACGCCGAAAAATAACGAAATCAGAGCAGACACCGCCTTCCTCATTATATCTCAGCGGCGCCGGACACCTTCTCGCAGGGGGCGGCCCGCATGGCCGCCCCTGGCGCAGGTGTCGTCGCGCCACGCCGCCCTGCGCATGAGTTGGAACTTCCCGATCGTGCAGAAAACACCAGGGGCGTTCGCAGCCCAGCGCACCGAGTCGCTGGAATTCCACGATCGCGAGACGGCATGTGCCTTGCCATTCTCCCGCTCCGTTGGACGTGCTGTGAATCTGCAAGGGAGTGGATGAAGGCATGAAGAAACAAGTTCGTCAGTCACTGTCGGTTCTTGTGCTGTTCACCCTCGCCGCGTTCGGCGGCGCGTGCAGCCAGTCGGGATCGCCGACGGCGCCATCGGCGCTGAACGGTGCGAGCGCACCCGCATCCGCGCCGACGCCAGCACCGGCGCCGGCACCAACGCCGACCTCTCCGGCAGGCGCCACCATCACCGGCCAGGTGTCGAGCACCAGTTCGACCGCGAGCAGCGGCGCGGCGCTGATGCAGCCGCAGGGCGCGGGTCTGACGGTGAGCGTCTCCGGCACCAACCTCTCGACCACCGTGGACGGCTCCGGCCAGTTCACCCTGAACAACGTGCCAGCCGGTGACGTGACCCTGCAGTTCACCGGACCGAACACGAACGCCAGCGTCACCATCAGCGGTGTCGCCTCGGGCCAGCAGCTGCAGATCACCGTCACGGTGAGCGGCAGCTCGGCGTCGCTCGACAGCGAGCACGGCGGGGGCAACAACTCCTCGGTCCAGCTCGAAGGCCTCATCGGCAGCATCGACCTCACCGCCCGCACGATCGTCGTCAACGGCACGACCGTGTCCGTGCCGGCGACGGCGTCGATTACGCATGGCTCGACGACGCTGCAACTGAGCGATCTGCAGGTCGGCCAAAGGGTGCACGTGAAGGGGACCAACCAGTCGGGGACCGTCGTCGCGACGCAGGTGATGCTGCAGGACCAGAGCCCGGCGCCGCCGACGACGCAGCAGGCGGACGTGAGCGGGACCCTGGCGGCGGCCCCCACCGGCACCTGTCCGGCCGTCACCTTCACCGTGGGCTCCGACACCGTCACGACCACCGCTTCGACCGTCTTCAAGGGCGGCACCTGTGCCGACCTGGCAGCGGGCGTGAAGGTTGACGTCAAGGGGACAACGAGCAGCGGGTCGACCTCGAGCGTCACGACCAGCGGGACCACCATCACGGCCACGCAGGTGTCGATGGATCTGCCGCAACCGCAGGAGACGTCCGTGAAGGGGGCGATCGCAGCGGCCCCGACCGGCACCTGTCCGGCCGTCACCTTCTCGGTCGCCGGATCCACGGTCACAACGACCGCCTCGACCAGCTTCCAGGGTGGCACCTGCGCGACCCTGGCTGCCGGCACGGAGGTCCAGGTCGATGGGACCGTCAGCGGCTCGACCATCACGGCGACGAAGGTGTCGATCGAGACCGAGACGACCCAGGTGCAGGGAACCCTGACGGCAGCGCCGACCGGCACCTGTCCGGCGGTGAGTTTCGTCGTCGGGGCGTCCACCGTGACGACGAGCGCGAGCACGACGTTCCAGGGTGGGGCCTGCTCCGATCTGGCGGCGGGCGTGAAGGTCTCGGCGCAGGGGACGGCCAGCGGGTCGACCCTGGCGGCGACCACCGTGTCGATCCAGAAGTCGGGCCAGGGCGGAGACGGCGACGGCGGCGGGAACTGAGTCGGCGTGCGGCGTACACGGTGCGGGGCCGCTTCATCCAAAGGCAGCGGCCCCGTCCGGTTCGTCTGTCAGTCTGCACGTGGGACGGAGAGTGGAAGCGGGCCTCCCGGCGCGGTCAACCCTCTCCGTCCCACGTGCGGGGTTCGGCCAGCCCTCTTCGCTTCAGGACACGCTCAGCGGATTGATCCAGGTCAGCCCGTCGAATCGCGCGAAATCGCGGTCGGTGGTGCACAACGTCGCACCGTGCTCGATTGCGATCGCCGCCAGCGCCGCGTCCATCACGAGTGGCCCTGCCGTCTGGCCCTCGGTCGTGAGCAGGCGCAGGATCTCCCAGTGCCGCTCCTCCGGATTGAGCACACCGGCGACCGGCTGGTCGAGCCACGACGCGACGAGTTGACTGGCTTCCGTCACCGACAACGGATGCTCGAACACGCGCGGGTTCGTCGAGATCCGGAGAAAGGCCCACAGGCTGACCCAGGCGAACCGCACGAGTTCGGAGCCGGAGAGCACCCCTTCCAGCCAGGTTCGCGCAGCCTCGTGCCGGGTCGACCGCGGATCGTAGGCGTACAGCAGCAGGTTGGCGTCGACGAGCATCATCGGTGCAGCGGCCCTTCGGTCTGCTCGATGAGCTGGGCCACGTTGTCGAGGCTGAGTCCCGGCCTGAGCGCTCCCAGGTCACGAGCCTTCACGCGGAACGCCGTTGGTCGTCCGCCACGGGCCGGATGGGCCAACCCCACGCGGAGCGTCTCGTTCACGACGTCCCGGAAGGCGCGCCCCGACCGCCGGGCCACTGCCCGCAGCTTGGCAGCCACATCCTCGTCGAGCGTCAAGGTCGTCCGCGGCATATCTGATGCTAGCCTCCAGGCATCATGATGTCAACGCACGGTCACCGCAGTGTCGGCCTCCGGTGTCAGTTCCCCGCTGCCTCGAACAGCGTCAGTGCGAACCGCGCGTCGGGATCGATCCACTGCTCGCGCTGACGGAAGCCGGCCGGGCCCACCAGCGCAGCAATCCCGGCGCGGTCGTACTTGTAGGAGCTCTCCGTCCAGATCGTCTCGCCGGCGGCAAACGTCGCGACGCAGCCGGCGCCGGGAATGGAGACGCGCTGCGCCCGACGACTCACCAGGTGCATCTCCACGCGCGACGCCACCGCGTTCCAGCCGGCCCGGTGTTCGAAGGCGCCGAGCTCGAAGTCGGCCCCGAGCTCGCGATTGATCCGGACGAGCAGGTTGCGGTTGAACGCCGCCGTGACGCCCAGCGGATCGTCGTAGGCGGCCAGCAGGTCGGCCTCCGGCTTCACGAGATCGACGCCGAGCAGCAGCGCGTCACCGGGCCGCAGGGTGCCGCGGATGCCGCGCAGCAGGTCCTGAGCCTCCGCGGGATGGAAGTTGCCGATGTTCGAGCCCAGGAACAGGCCGAGCATCGTCCCGTCCGGCCGGCGCGCGGCCGCCATCTGCTGGAGCCCCGCGCGGTAGGTGGTCTGGTGCAGGCTGACCGACACGCGCAGCCGGCTGAGAGCCTGCGCCGACAGCCGCAGGGCTTCGGCGGAGACATCGATCAGGTGAATGTCCGATGGACGCGGCTCCAGGTCCATCGCCTCGAGCAGCGTGAGGAGCTTCTCGCCGCTGCCCGACCCGAGCTCGACGACCGTCACCGGCGATTGGAGGCACGCCGCGACGTCGGTACCGTGCCTCGCGAGCAGGCCGATCTCGGCGCGCGTCACGCGGTACCACGGCAGCCGGCAGATCGCCTCGAAGAGCGCCGAACCGAGCTCGTCGTACAGGTAGCGCGGCAGGATCTGCTTCGGCGTCCGCTGGAGCCCGAGCCGGACGTTCTGGGCGAAGTCGGCGAGGGCGGGGCTGGGCGCCGCGGGCTCCGGGTCGCGAAGGCCCGTTGCCCATTGCTCATTGCCCATTGCGGCCGTTTTCATCGGTCACCCACCGTTCTGAACGTGGCGTACATGTAGGGATACTCGGGCCGGAACCAGTTGCGGAACGAGCGGCGGATCAGTTCCTTCGCGGTCGCGGGCGAGGCTCCCTTGATGACGTAGTGCTGACCGTCGAAGAAGTCGGCCGAGTACTCGGGATACGACGGCAGCGGCTGGAAACCCGGAAAGCCGCTGAAGACGGTTGACGTCC
>JAGWRA010000126.1 GCA_028876655.1 Acidobacteriota bacterium
GTCAACGCCACGGCGCATCCCGACATCGTCATCAACCTGGAGATCGGCATCGCCGGGGATTTCCCGCTGCTGACCTCGCCGAAGCTGTCGCAGGAAGTGCTGGGGAAGGGGCCGGGGCTCTTCGTCTTCGACGCGAGCATGCTGCCGAACAACACCTACGTGAACTGGATTGCCGCGCTGGCGCAGGCGCACGGCATCCCGTTCCAGTACGAGTCGGTCGGCGGGTACGGCGAGGACGGCGCGCAGCTGCAGAAATCGGGGACGGGCATCCCGGCCGTCAACATCGGCGTGCCGACCCGGTACGGGCACAGCCAGTCGAGCGTGATCGACCGCAGCGACTTCGACAACACCGTGAAGCTCGTCGTGCAGATGGTGCAGGGGCTGTCGGCGGGGGAGATCAGGAAGATCACGACGTTCTGACGGTCGGCCACGACGAGGCAATGGGCAATGAGCAACGGGTAACGAGGCAATGGGTGCCGAGGCGAGCCATTTGCCGGCCCCGGCGCAATACCCATTGCCCGTTGCCCGTTGCAGCGTCCGTACGGGTTCCACCTGCGCTACACTGATCGCCGATGTCTACTCCGATTGACCCCGCCCGGCTGCGGCCCAGCCGGATCTGGAAGCGCCTGTCGGACGATCGGCGGCGGACCGCCGCGCTGGCGTTCTGGGCCGACACCGAATCGCGCAACGAGCAGGCCCAGGCCGTCGCGGCCATCGCGCAGCAGAAGAAGTTCCGGCCGAAGTCGGTGGCGGCCCTGCCCGTCGAGCGCAAGGCCCAGTTCCTGGCGTCGCTGCCCGCGCTCTCCGAGCCGCTGGCCGCGCGCGCCCTGGTCGCCTACCACCTGCAGGCGCAGCGGCCGATGATGTCGACCTTCCTCGACGCGCTCGGCATCGCGCACGAGGAGGGGGCGATCGTCGACGAGGCGGTCGCCGCGCCCGACCCGGCGCGCCTGACGGCGGCGGCGAAGGCCCTGGCGGCCGGCTTCCCGCACGAGGACGTCGGCATCTACCTGTCGACGCTGGTCTGCCAGGATCCGACGGTCTGGGCGGGGCTGCTGGACTGTCCGGAAATCGACGGCTGAGGCGGGCTCAACTCGCAGGGGCCGCGTCGCCGGAGGCGAC
Source organism: Acidobacteriota bacterium (assembly GCA_028876655.1). GTDB lineage: Bacteria > Acidobacteriota > Vicinamibacteria > Vicinamibacterales > CAVVIG01 > JAGWRA01. The sequence goes on from JAGWRA010000126.1 coordinate 1,123, forward strand.
GAGCGGCAGCAGGACCTCGAACGTGGTGCCCCGGTTGACGACGCTGGTCAGGGCGATCGTCCCCCCGCAGTCGCGGACGATGTTGTAGACGATCGACAGGCCGAGGCCGGTGCCGGTCTGCGGGTCCTTGGTCGTGAAGAACGGCTCGAAGATCTGCGCCTGGATCTCTCCCGGGATGCCGGTGCCGGTGTCCTCCACGCGCAGGCAGGCGTACCGGCCCGCCGGCAGTCCGACGCGGAGGGCGGCCGCGCCATCGAAGTCGCGCCGCTCGACCGCGATCGTCAGCGTGCCCCCGTCGGGCATCGCATCGCGCGCGTTCACCGCCAGGTTCATCACCACCTGCTCGATCTGCGTCGGCTCCGCGCGGACCAGCGCCGGTCCGGCGCCGGCCTCGACGCGCAGCACGATCCGGCTGCCGGCGACGCGCCGCAGCGTCGGCTGCATGTCGTGCACGGCGGCGCCGAGATCGAAGACGCGCGGCGGCAGCGGCTGCTGGCGGCTGAAGGCGAGCAGCTGGCGCGTCAGCGCCGCCCCCCGTTCGGCCGCGTTGGCGATCTCCTCGGCGTCCTGGCGCGACGGGCTGTCGGGCGGGAGGCGGGCGAGCAGCAGGTCGCTCGATCCCTCGATGGCCGCGAGGATGTTGTTGAAGTCGTGCGCGATGCCCCGCGCCAGGCGGCCGATCGCCTCCATCTTCTGCGCCTGCCGCAGCTGCTCCTCGAGCGCGCGCCGCTCGGTGACGTCCTCGACGATCCCTTCGAAGTACGCCTCGGCCTCCTCGCTCTGCACGACGCGCACGCTCAGCCGGACGCGGATCGGCGTGCCGTCCTTCCGCCGCCAGTCGACCTCCTCGCCCGTCGTCGTCTCCTCGCCCGCGTGCTTCGACATCAGGCGGAGGCGGTCGGCCGGATCGCGATAGATGTCGGTGCCGAGGTTCAGCGCCAGCAGTTCCGTCGTCGATCCGTAGCCCAGCATCGCCGCCAGGGCCGGGTTCGCGTCGAGCACCTGGCCGTCGACGCTCGACCGGTAGATGCCGTACGCCGCCCCCTGGATGAGCGAGCGGTAACGGGCCTCCGATCGCCGCAGCGCCTCCTCGGCCTGCTTCTGCTTCGTGATGTCACGGGCGATCGCCTGGACGCCCACGATGACGTCGTCCTCGATCACCAGCTGCACGTTCTGGCCGAGCCAGACGATCGTGCCGTCGCTCGAGACGGCCGGGAACTCGAAGTAGGTGTTGGGGAGGCGTCGCAGGAACTGGTCGGCGTAGAACGCCCCGGCCCGATCCCGGTAGTCGGGCCGGATGAACTGCAGGAAGTGGCGGCCGAGCAGATCCGAGTCGCGGTACTTCAGCAGCGTCGCGCCGCGCCGGCTGAAGAACCGGAGGCAGCCGCCGGCGTCGCAGCTGTAGATGATGTCGCTGGCGTGATCCACCAGGTAGCGGTAGCGCAGCTCGCTGTCGTGCAGCGCCCGCTCGGCGTGCCGCCGGTCGGTGATGTCCCGGTAGTTGACGATGATGCCGCGGACGACGGGATCGGCCAGCCGGTTGACCGCCTGCCATTCGACCGTGCGCCACGTGCCGTCCTTGTGGCGCATCCGGAACTCGGCCCGCACCGGCACGTCGGGGTGCGCCAGCACCGCGGCGAGGCGCGCGTCGATCAGCCGCCGATCCTCCGGGTGCACCAGCTCCAGACCGGGCCGGCCCTCCCGCTCCGCCGCCGTCCAGCCGAGCACGCGCTCGATCGACTCGCCGACGTACAGCACCGTGCCGTCCTCGGCGAGGAGGCCGATGGCGTCGAAGCTGTGCGCGACGAGCGCATGGAAGAGCGCCGCACTCGGACGGCGGCTCCCGGGGGCGGACATCTGCGGGCCCTGGTCCTCCGGCGAACGGCGGCCGGCTCCCCGGCCGGCGCCATCTGGCCGCTACGCCGACGCTGACGACGAGCGGAACGTCGGCTCGATCACGACAGCGGTCAGCACGGAATTCGCGATGAAGCAGTCGCCGTGGGCCTGCTCGACCAGCGCCCGCGCGCGGGCCTCGTCGGCGCCAGGGACGAGCACGATGGTCGGTCGCAGCGTCACCCGCGACAGCCGCAGGCGGCCCTCCACCAGTCCGAGCCGCCCTTCGGCCTCGTCCGTGTACCCCGCGATGCCGACGCCCGCGCGTGCCGCGAGATACAGATACGTCAGCGCCTGGCAGGCGGACAGCGAGGCGACCAGCAGCTGCTCGGGATTGGCCCGCGACGGATCGCCCCGGTAGCCGGGGGCCGCCGACATCGCCAGCGCCGGCCCCCCCTCGAACGCCACGTTCAGATCGCGGCTGAAGGTCGTGGCCTCCACGGCGGGGCCACCGGCCGCGCCGGACCAGTTCAGTCGACACCGGAAGATGTCTGCCATGGAAGAACGACGCTCCTTCCCTATTGTGTCCTATTCACAAACCTCGGAGCGACGCAGATTCCTACAGCGGACACCTGAAGTATGAGTCAGCTCTTGCCCAGATACTTCTCGTACCACCCGATGATCCGGTACAGCCGGTCCAGCAGGTGCGGGCGCTCCCGGAGGCCGTGGCCCTCGCGCGGGTACAGCACCATCTCCGCGTCGACCCCGTACCACTTCAGCCCCCGGTACAGCTCCTGACTCTGGCCGATCGGATCGGTAACGTCGGCCTCGCCCTGCAGGATCAGCGTCGGCGTCTTCGCGTGCGACAGGAACAGGACCGGCGAGTGCTGCAGGAAGCCCTCGGGCTTCGTGTACGGTGCGCCCCAGAACCAGTGGTCGTAAGAGGGACCATCCTCTGTGCCGAACTCGCTCATCAGGTTCGCCATGCCGGCGCCGCTGACTGCCGCCTTGAACCGTGTGGTCTGGGTGATCGCCCACTCGGCCATGTACCCGCCGTACGACCAGCCCCCGATACCGAGTCGCGCGGGATCCGCGATGCCGCGCTGGACCATGGCATCCACCCCGGCCATCACGTCTTTGAAGTCGGCGCCGCCCCAGTCGGCCCGGTTCGATTCCATGAAGCGCTCGCCGTAGCCGGTCGACCCGCGGATGTTCGGATAGAGGACCGCAAAGCCGCGCGCCGCGAGCAGCTGCCCCCACGGCTCGAACCGGTCGGACCAGCGGCCCGTCGGGCCGCCATGCACCAGGACGACGAGCGGCGTCGGTCCGGTGGCGCCCGCCGGCCGGAGCAGCGCCGCCTCGATGTCGGTCCCGTCGAAGCCCTTGTACTGGAGGAACTCGGGCTTCACCAGCGGGATGGCCGACCAGGCCGCGTTCAGCTGTGTGACGGCGTGCGCGTCGCCGCGAAGCGGTGCGAGCCAGACTTCGGGAGCCTCGGTCGTGGTCTCGCCGATGAACGCGAGCGCCCCCGAGGGGAGCTGGGCCGCGTCGGAGGGGTTGACCGGGAAGGCCGGCAGCGGTGTCACCGTGCCATCGAGCGCAATCCGATCGCACCGGCTCGTGAAGCCGCTCTGGACGACGCCGAGCAGGGTGTCGTCCTTCGTCCAGGAGAAGGGACGCACAGGACGGTCGAGGTGCGCCGCCGTGATATTGCGGGGACCGCCACCATCCGGGCCGAGCGGCAGCACGTAGAGGTCGTGCGGCTCGGGGCCGTCGACGCGGGCGCCGGCGTAGGCGAGCCACTTGCCGTCGGGCGAGATCGTCAGTCCGCCGAAGGGGCCCGTCGGCGCCGCCAGTTCGTGCATCGGCCCGCCATCGGCCGCGATCGCGTAGATGCGGTTGGTGTCACGGTCGTTGGCGGGCTGGTCGGTGGCCGAGACGATCAGGCCATCGCCCTGCGGCCGCCATTGCAGCTCGTCGACCTCCCAGCCGGCGGGCGAGACGAGGCGCCGTTCGCCCGAGGCCACGTCGACGATCCAGAGCCGATCGGGCCGATCCTCCAGGTCGACCACGTGGGCATCGTCGTCGGGACCGCCGGGCGGCTTGATGTCCGGTTTCGGCTCGGGAGCGAGGAACGCGATCCGCTTGCCGTCGGGCGACCAGGCGAACGCCCTGACGCCATCGTCGCCCTTCGTGAGCGGGCGCGCCTCGCCGCCGGTCATCGGCAGCAGGTAGATTTGCGGGGATCCGCTGCGGCTGGAGAGGAAGGCCAGCGTCCGGCCGTCAGGCGACCAGCGCGGCGAGTCGTTGACCTTCGTGGCCTGCGTGAGCGCCCGGGCCCGTCCCGATGCCACGTCGAGCAGCCAGATGTCCCGCGCGGCCGATTTCCCGTCGGGCGGTTCGGTGACGGTGAAGGCGACCAGGCGTCCGTCGGGCGACACGTTCAGGTCGGACGGCTGCCGGCGATCGAGGGTCTGTTCCGGTGTCAGCGGTCCGGCGACCACTGGGAGGCTGCTGGCGAGGACGAAGAGGGCGCAGCAGAGAATCGGTCGGCGCATGGGGCGCTACGGTAGCACAGCGGCCCCGTTCTCCCGTAGCATAGGCCCGTGCGCGGATCATTCCGGTTCCGTCTGGTGGGCGTTCTTCCTCTGCTCCTGCTCCTGTCGGCCCTGCGGGGATCGGCGGCCGTGCCGCCGGCTGCCGCTTCTGCCGGTCCGGCGCCTGCCGACCTGCTGCCGCCGGTCGTCGACCAGGTGGCCACCGCCCTGGATGGCCGGTTCGACCAGGCGCGGGCCATGGCGCTCGTCCGGTTCATGGACCAGTACTGGCGGCTGGCCGGCAACCCGGGCTTCAACGCCACCATCGATCACATCAAGGGCGAGCTGACGGCGGCTGGATTTGCGGACGGCGCGGAGGATCCCCGCACGCCGCACGTCTGGGTCGAGAGCTATCCCGCGCCGAGTCCCGGCTGGAACGACACGGTGGGGACGGTCGCCGTGCAGGGCGCGCACGGGCAGGCCGGCACGGTGGTGCTCTCGCGGGCGGGCCAGCGCAACGCGCTCTGCATCAACTCCTTCTCGACGCCATCCGGCGGCATCACGGCACGGCTGGTCGATGTCGGTGACGGCAGCCGGTCGTCCGACTATGCGGGCCGCGACCTGCGCGGCGCGATCGTGCTCGGCGATGCCGAGGCGTCGACGCTGTGGGACGAAGCGGTCGTGGGCCATGGCGCAGCCGGGGTGATTTCGACCGCGCTCGGCGTCTACGTCCGTCCGGAGGATGCGAACAGCTCCGAGCGGACACCGCGCGATCAGTGGAACGTGCTGCAGTGGAACCGCATTCCGTACGATCCGGTGCGCAAGGGGTTCGGCTTCAAGGCCACGCCGAAGGCGGCAGCGACGCTGCGCCGGCTGCTGGCGGCCGGTCCGGTCACCCTGCACGTCACCGTGCAGTCGACCTTCACCAGCGGCCCCGACCGGACGCTGATCGCGGAGATCCCGGGGACGACACGGCCGGCCGAGCGGATCGTCATGGCCGCGCACGTGCAGGAGCCCGGCGCCAACGACGATGCCAGCGGCTGTGCGACGCTGCTCGGACTGGCGACGGCGCTGCGGCAGGCGATTGCGGCGGGGTCGGTGCCGCGTCCGGCGCGCACGTTGACCTTCATGTGGGTCGACGAGGTGCGGGGCAGCCGGCAGTGGCTGCAGGATCACCCCGACGAGGCGGCGGGCGTGCAGTACATGCTCTCGCTCGACATGACGGGGGAGGACACGGCGAAAACCGGCGGCACGTTCCTCATCGAGAAGGGACCCGACCCGTCGGCGACCTGGCCGCGGCCGTCCGACCCGCACACGCTCTGGTATCACGCCGGGGACGCGGCGCCGCGGCTGAAGGGGAGCCTGCTGAACGACCTGCACCTCGCCGTCTGCCAGCGCTACGGCCGGCGCACCGGCTGGGTCGTGCGGACCAACCCGTACGAGGGGGGGAGCGACCACACGGTGTACATCGAGGCCGGCATCCCCGCGCTGCTCAACTGGCACTTCCCGGATCGCTACTACCACACGAACCTGGATCGGCCCGACAAGACCAGCCCGCTCGAGATGCAGCGCGTCGCCGGGGCCACGGCGACGACGGCGCTGCTGCTCGCCTCGGCGACGCCGGCGCAGGCGCTGGCGGTGGCGAAGGTGATTGCCGCCGCGGCAGGCGATCGCCTGGCGCTGGAGACGCGGCAGGGGGCCGACATCATCGGGGCGGCGGCCGACCCCGCCGAGGCGCGGGTGGAAGAGCAGGAAGTGATGGATGCCTGGCGCGTCTGGTACATCGAGGCGCTCGGCAGCGTGCGCCGGCTGCCCGTCACGCCGGCCGATCCCGCCTTGACGTCGTTCATCGATGCGGCCATTGCGAAACTGGAGCGCTGACGGCCGGTTCCGAGCCCCGAGTCCCGAGTCCCGAACCCCTCTCATCGACCAGCACCCTTCCCCCATGCCCCTCCTCACCATCCCCGCCTCGCCCCTTCGACCTGGCATCCGGCCGGTGTCGATCCAGTACCGCGAGCGGGGCACCGGCGTGCCGCTGGTGCTGCTGCACGGCGGATGGGGCAACGGCATCTATCCGTTCGACCGGGCGATCGCGGCGCTGTCGGATCGTTTTCATGTCTTCGCGCCCGATCGTTCAGGTTACGGCGGCTCTGGCCCGATCGACCACCTCGACGCCGACTTCCACGAGCAGGCGGCCGCGGAGACCTTCGCCGTGCTCGACGCGCTCGGCCTCGACCGCGTCTGTCTCTGGGGGCACAGCGACGGTGCGGTGATTGGCGCGCGCATGGCGCTGCAGCAGCCGGAGCGGTTCGCCGGCCTCGTGCTCGAGGCGCTCCATCTCTACGGCGTGAAGCCGGCGTCGCGGCCGTTCTTCGCCGGCCTCGCCGAGCACCCCGAAGGGCTCGATCCGCGGGTCGCGACGGTGCTGGCGGCCGAGCATGGCGAGGCCTACTGGCCGACGCTGATCCGTCTGCACGGACGGGCCTGGCTCGCGCTCGCCGACCGCAGCCCGTCGCCCGACGCCGATCTCTACGGCGGCCGGCTCGGCGCGCTGCGAGTCCCCGTGCTGATCCTGCACGGCCGGCAGGACCCGCGGACGGAGCCCGGGGAACTCGATGCCCTGCGCCGCGCGCTGCCGGGGGCCACGTTTGCCGTGCTCGAGGACGGTGGGCACTGTCCGCACAGCGAGCGGGCCGTGGCCGAGGCCGCCACCGTGGTGGCGGCGGCGTTCCTCGACCGGTGCGTGGAGGTGGCGCATGTCCGGCGCTGACCCCGGCCGGCCGGCCATCGTTCTGCGCGGCGTGTCGCGCGACTTCGAGACACCGGGCGGCGCGACGTACTGCGCGGTCCGCGACGTCTCCCTGGCGGTCGCTCCTGGCGCGTTCGTCTCGATCGTCGGACCGACGGGGTGCGGCAAGTCGACGCTGCTGAACCTCGTGGCCGGCCTGCTGGCGCCGACCGCCGGACAGGTCGAGATCGGCGGCGTGCCGCTCGCCGGCCTCAACCGGCGCGCCACCTACATGTTCCAGCAGGATGCGCTGCTGCCGTGGAAGAGCGTGCTGGACAACGTCGGACTCGGGCTCGTCTTCGCCGGCCGCCCGCGCGACGAGGCGCGCCAGGCCGCGCGGGCATGGCTCGACCGGATCGGCCTGGCCCCCTTCGCCGATCGCTTCCCGGCGCAGTTGAGCGGCGGCATGCGCAAGCGGGTCGCGATGGCGCAGAACTGGGCGATGGACCGCGACATCCTGCTGATGGACGAGCCGTTCAGCGCCCTCGACGTGCACACCCGCCAGGCGATGGAGACGGAACTGCTCACGCTCTGGACCGGATCTTCGAAGACGGTCGTCTTCGTGACGCACGATCTGGAGGAGGCGATCGCGCTTGCCGACGAGGTGATCGTCATCTCCGCCGGACCGGCCAGCCGCGTCGTCGCCCGGCACGTCGTCCCGCTCGCGCGGCCCCGCGATCTGGTGGACATCAGGACGATGGCGGCGTTCAACGATTTGTACGGCACCATCTGGGCCAGCCTGCGCGGGGAGGTGCTGAAGAGCCGCGAGGCGGGGCAGGCCGGAGGCGTCGATGCCTGAGGCGCGCGGGCGCGGACGTGGCGGCGCGGTGACGCTGATCGCCTGGCAGGTCGGCGTCGGCGCCGCCGTGCTGGGCATCTGGCAGGCGGCGGCGAGCGCCGGCCTGATCGATCCCTTCTTCGTCAGTCGCCCGGCCGACATCGCCCGGCGCGTGGGGCAGTGGGTCGTGTCGGGGACCATCTGGCCGCACCTGGCCGTCACGCTCGAGGAGGCGCTGCTCGCCTTCGTCATCGGTGTCGTGCTCGGCGTCGCCTGCGGCTTCACGCTGGCGCGGCTGCCGCGCGTCTCGCAGGTGCTGAACCCCTACATCCGGCTGCTGAACGCCCTGCCGCGGGTGGTGCTGGCGCCGATCTTCCTGCTCTGGTTCGGCCTGGGCATCTGGTCGAAAGTCGTGCTCGGCGTGACGCTCGTCTTCTTCGTCGTCTTCTTCAACACCTACCAGGGCGTCCGCGACGTCGATCGGGTACTGGTCGACAACGCGCGGATGCTCGGGGCGTCCGAGTCGGACCTGATCCGCCACGTGTTCGGGCCGAGCGCGCTCACCTGGATCTTCTCGAGCCTCCACACCAGCATCGGGTTTGCCATCGTCGGCGCGGTCGTCGGCGAATATCTTGGCGCCTCGCGCGGAATCGGCTACGTTATCTCGCAGGCGCAGGGGACGTTCGACACCACCGGCGTCTTTGCGGGCATGGCCGTCCTGAGCATCGTGGTGGTGATCGTCGGCTACGGCGTCTCGAAACTGGAACGCTGGCTGCTGCGCTGGAAGACTTAGCGCCTGCGGCCATGCGAGCCCGAGGACATGGGGATCCGCGGGCGAGCATCGGCGTCAGCACGCGGCGGGGGTGGGGCCCCGCCGCCGGTGAAGAATGTCAGCGCCGGCGGCCATGCGGAACCCGACTCATATGCGTAGAGTGACGGCAGGAATCTCCGCGTTGATCCTCGCCCTCGTCCTGGTGGCGTGCGGCCGCCCGTCGGCGGGCGCTGCGACGCACGTGCGGATTGCCGTCGGCGGCCAGGCCCAGTTCCTCTACCTGCCGACGACGCTGGCCGCGCAGCTGGGGTACTACCGCGACGAGGGGCTCGATGTGTCGATCGACGACTTCTCGGGCGGCGCGCAGGCGCTGGAGGCGCTGCTCGGCGGCAGCGCGGACGTCGTCTCGGGGTTCTACGACCACACCATCCAGCTGGCCGCCGACGGCAAGTCGCTGACGGCCTTCGTCAGCATGCTGCGCTATCCGGGGCTGGTGCTGGCGGTGTCGCCCCAGGCCTCGAAGCCGATTTCGCGGATCAGCGACCTGAAGGGGGCGCGCGTCGGCATCACAGCGCCGGGGTCGTCGACGCAGATGATCGTCACCTACCTGCTGAACAAGGTGGGGCTGTCGGCGTCCGACGTCAGCTTCGTCGGCATCGGGACGGCCGCCACGGCCGTGGCGGCGATCGAGCACGGCAGCGTCGACGCCGGCATGCTGGCCGAGCCGACCTTCACCGAGATCGAGCGGCGGTCGGGGCGCCTCTGGCTGCTCGCCGACCTGCGTGGCGCGCAGGGCGTGCGCGAGGCGTTCGGCACGGCGGCGTATCCCGGCGCCGTGCTCTACTCGCGCAGCGACTGGGTGGCGGCGCATCCCGGGATCGCCGGCAAGCTCGCCCGCGCGATCGTCCGGACGCTCGACTGGATGCAGCACCACACGCCGCAGCAGATCGCCGACCGCATGCCGCCGCAGTTCCGTGGCGGCGACGAGTCGCTCTACGTCGAGGCGCTGACGCACGTCATGCCGATGTTCTCGCCCGACGGCCTGATGCCGGCCGACGGCGCGCAGGCCGTCGAATCGCTGCTGGCCTTCTCGCTCCCGAAGGTGCGCCAGGCGCACGTGGATCTCTCACGCACGTATACCAACCGCTTCGTGGCGGCGGCCGCCCCGGCGCAGCCGGCGGCGTCGCGGCCCTGAGGACCCCCATGTACGACGCGAAGGACGTCCTGTTCGTGCTGCTGGCGATCGTGACGGTGCTCTACCTGTGGGTCGTCTTCCGCGCGACGCGGCGGGCCCGGGGCGAGGCGGACGTGCCGATCCGGCCGACGCCGCTGCAGGGAAGTGTCGGGTTCGTCACGGCCTTCTTCGACACGCTCGGCATCGGTTCGTTCGCCACGACGACCACCATCTTCAAGCTGAAGAAGATGGTGGACGTGCGCGAGATCCCGGGGACGCTGAACGTCGGCCACACACTGCCGACGATCACCGAGGCCTTCATCTACACCCGGATCGTGCCGGTCGATTCGCGCACGCTCGTGCTGATGATCGTGGCGTCGGTGGTCGGGGCGTGGCTCGGCGCCGGCGTCGTGACACAGTGGCCGCGCCGGAAGATCCAGCTCGGCATGGGGCTGGCGCTGCTCGGCGCCGCGGTGCTGATGCTGATGTCGCAGCTGCAGTGGCTGCCGGTCGGCGGCAACACGCTGGCGCTGTCGGGGACGCGGCTGGCGGTCGGCCTCATCGGCAACTTCGCGCTCGGCGCGCTGATGATGCTCGGCATCGGCCTCTACGCGCCATGCATGATCCTGGTCAGCCTGCTCGGGATGAACCCGATCGCGGCCTTCCCGATCATGATGGGGTCGTGCGCGTTCCTGATGCCGGTGAGCAGCGCGAAGTTCATCCGCGAGAAGAGCTTCAACCTGCAGGCGACGCTCGGCCTCGCCATTGGCGCCGTGCCGGGCGTCCTGGTGGCCGCCTTCATCGTGAAGACCCTGCCGCTCGCGGCCGTCCGCTGGCTCGTCGTGATCGTCGTCGTCTACACCGGGTTGAACATGCTGCTGACCGCGCGCGAGCGGCGCGCCGCCGGCCAGGCCGCCGTCGTGCCGCCGTCAGCGACGCCGCTGGCCTGATCGGCGCGGTCCCGGTCGTGTCCGTGCGGGTGCCGGTCCTGGCGCGGGGGGCTCGGCCGTGGCCCGGACGGACGCCGTGGGTCCCGGCAACGGATGCACCGGCATGGTGAACACCGGGCGCAGGGGCAGGCCGCGCGCGTCGCCCGCGTAGAACACCCGCTCGAGGAACAGGCCGGAGGCCGGCGCGGTGAGCTGGGCGGGCAGCCCGGCCGGTGCCGTCAGCAGGCCGGCCGCCCCTTCGGGCGTCAGGCCACCGCGGCCGACTTCCACGAGCACGCCGACCAGCCGGCGCACCATCCGCCAGAGGAAGTGCGACCCTTCGACGCGGACGAGCACGAGGTCGCCGTCCGGCTGGATCGTGATCCCCTCGACGAGCACGAGGGTCGACGCGTGCGTGACGGGCCGCTCGGTGAATCCCTGGAAGTCGCGCATGCCGACGAAGGCGCCCGCCGCCTCGCGCATCGCGGTCAGGTCGAGCGGTTCCTTCACCCACCAGACGAACGGCTTGGCGAACGCCGTCCGGCGCGTCGCGATCTGGTAGAGGTAACTGCGGGCGACGGCGTCGTGGCGCGCGTGGAAGCGGTGGGGGACGGGCTCGGCGGCGACCAGATTGATGTCGGGCGGCAGCAGGTCGTTGATCTGCCGCCGCAGCGACTCGGCGGGCAGCCGCGTGAACACGTCGAGGTGGGCGACCTGGAAGAGGGCGTGGACGCCGGCATCCGTGCGCCCCGAGCCGTAGAGCTCGAAGTCGGTGCGTCCGGTCACCTCCCGGACGGCCCGATCGATCTCGCCCTGCACCGTGCGGGCGTTCTGCTGAATCTGCCAGCCGGAGTAGCGTGTGCCGGCGTACTCGATCGTCAGTCTGAATCGCGCCATGGGGGAGAAGAGTCGGTTACAATCTATCGCCCTGTCGCCTGTCACCTATAGCCTACCGCCTACAGAGACCAGATCATGCGTAAACGTGCGCTGCTCATTACCGGCGCCGGCGGCGAGATCGGCCACGGCCTGATCGCGCGTCTGTCCGCCACCTCCGAGACCCCGATCATCACGCTGGACGTCGCGCCGCTCGAGGCCTCGCTCACGCCGTACGTGGCGCGCGAGTTCACCGGGTCGATCATGGACGGCGCGCTGCTGGAGCGGATCCTCGCCGAGTTCGACGTCGATCTCATCTTCCACCTGGCGGCCCTGCTGTCCACGCGGGCCGAGTTCACGCCGGTGACCGCCCATCAGGTCAACGTGGAAGGGACGCTGAACCTGCTCGAGTTCGCCCAGCACGAGGCCGAGTCCCACGGCCGTCCCGTCGTCTTCATGTACCCCTCGTCGATTGCCATCTTCGGCCTGCCCGACCTCGACACCAAGGCGGCCGCCGGCCGCGTCCGGGAGGACGACTGGAACTGCCCGACCACGATGTACGGGTGCAACAAGCTGTACTGCGAGCATCTCGGCCGCTACTATACGCATCACTACAAGCAGCTGGCCGCCGAGCCGCCGGCCGGCCACGTCGACTTCCGCTGCGTCCGCTTCCCGGGGCTGATCTCCGCGATCACCGTCCCGTCGGGCGGCACGTCGGACTACGCGCCCGAGATGATCCACGCGGCCGCGCGCGGCGAGCAGTACGACTGCTTCGTGCGGCCCGACGCCCGCATCCCGTTCATGGCGATGCCCGACGGCGTCGAGGCGCTCCTCAAGCTGGCGGCGGCCCCGCGCGAGCGCCTCAGCCGCACGGCCTACAACCTGGGCGCCTTCAATCCGTCGGCGGAGGAGGTCGCGGCCGTCGTGCGCGCCTCGTTCCCGGGCGCGGCGATCGGCTTCAAGGTCGACGCGAAGCGGCAGGGGATCGTCGACTCCTGGCCCGCCGACGTGGACGATGCGGCGGCCCGGGCCGATTGGGGGTTCGCGCCGGAATTCGACTTCGCGCGGGCCTTCTCGGAATACCTCATTCCCACCATCCGGCGGCGCTATCAGGGGGAAGGGCTCGTGCGCTGACGGTCGAGCCGTGCGAGGCGCCGCGTGCGGCGTCCGTCGCACGTGACCTTTGCGGCCAGCGGTCTGTCTAAGCGACAGACGACCAGCCGTGCGCCGGGGGCTCTGCACCGGCCCGGCGAGACGCATGCTGACCAGGCTCGACTCCCGCGCGCCGCTCCCGTCCGGACGCCGTTGCTCGAGGCGGGCCGGGACCCTGCTGATCAGCAGCGGGCTGGCGATTGTTCTCACCGCCGGGTCCGGCCTGAGGGCCCAGACCGGGGCGTCCGCGCCGCCCGTGGCCGCAGCCTCCGCGTCCGGCCTGGTGACGGGACAAGTGCAGGGACCGGGCGGCAGCGCCATCCCCGGCGCGACGGTCCTCATCACGGAGGTGAAGACCGGCGCGCGCAAGGAAACCTGGTCCGACACCTCCGGCCATTTCCAGCTGTCGGGGGTGGCCCCCGGCACGTACCGGCTCGACGTCAGCCTGATCGGGCTGACGCCGTTCGTGCAGCCGTCGATCGTCGTCGTCGCCGGTGCCCGGCTCTCGGTCGACGCGACGCTCGGGTTTGCCGCGCCCGGGGCCGGAGCCGCACGACGTCCGTCGCGTGGCGTGCCGGCGGAAGCCGGGGGGCAGCCGGCGATGCGCGGCCGGCCCGGCCAGCCGCAGGCCGGAGCCGGATCGCCGTCCCGTCAGGGCGGTGGCCGTCGCGTCACGGCCACCGGAGAGGCCATGGAACAGTCCGGCGGGGGCGACGACGACCTGGGCGGCGAGGCGGTCGTCCGCTTCGAGGACGGCTCGACCGCGTCGCAGCCGGCGGCGGGGGCGAATGCGGAAGGGGGCGCGGCCGGCGGTGCTGACGAGGCGGGTGGTTTCGGCGCGACCGGTCAGGAAGCGGCGGCCGCCAACTCGTTCCTGCTCTCGGGCAGCGTCGGTCAGGCGGCGATGCCGGGCGAGGGGCGGGGCCGGTTCGGCCGCGGGCGCTTCGGCGGCGGCGGACCGGGTGGGGCGCCGGGGTTCGGCGGTGGCCCCGGAGGCCCGGGCGGCGGTTCCGGGTTCGGCGGCGGATTCGCCGGCGGCTTCTTCGGGTTCGGCGGGCCACGCATCAATCGCATCCGCGGCAACGTCAACGAGCAGTACAGCAACTCGGCCTTCGACGCCGAGCCGTACGCCCTGAGCGGTCCGCAGAAGCCGTTGCCGTCGTCGTACAACCAGCGCGCCGGGCTCACCTTCGGCGGGCCGCTCCGCATCCCGAAGATCTACGACGGCCGCGGCCGGACGACGTTCTTTCTCAATGCGAACTTCAGCAGCGACCTGAACCCGGTCGACACGTTCGCCACGGTGCCGACCGCCGCCGAGCGGGCGGGCGACTTCTCGGGGCTGGCCACGACGATCTACGATCCCCGCACGGGGCTGCCATTTGCCGGCAACCAGGTCCCCGCCTCGCGCGTGAACCCGGGCGCGGCCTCGCTGCTGCAGTACATGCCCCTGCCGAACCTGCCCGGGGCGGTCAACAACTACTACCTGCGCGAGGCCGTGCCGCAGCAGACGCTCCGCCTGTCGGGGCGCATCGTGCAGCAGTTGACCGCGCGTGACTCGCTGAACGCGTTCTACAACTTCCAGCGGGCGCAGGCGACGACGTTCAACGCGTTCCCCGATCTGTCGAGCCAGTCGTCGAACCGCGGGCAGTCGCTGGCCGTGGGCGAGACGCACCGCTTCGGCCTCCGGGCGTTCAACAGCGTCAACTTCAACGTCAGCCAGCGCCGCATCACGTCGTCGAACCCGTTTGCGTACACCAGCGACGTGGAGGGGACCCTCGGCATCGTGGGGGCCTCGACGGCGCCGTTGAACTGGGGCCCGCCCGTCGTGAGCTTCACGAACTTCACCGGCCTGAACCTGACGATGCCGGGCGAGGTGAACAACCGGACGTACCGGTTCGTCGACACCGTGCTGCTGGTCCGGGGCAATCACAACCTGCGGTTCGGCGGGGAGCTGCGGCGTGTCGAACTCGATTCGGTGAACGATCCTGACGGCCGCGGCACGTTCACCTTCACCGGGGCGGCGACGAGCGCCCTCGACGCCGCCGGCTTCCCCGTGGCCGGCACCGGCCTGGACTTCGCGGACTTCCTGCTCGGCCTGCCGCAGGCGACCTCCGTGCGGTTCGGCGCGGGCAGCAACCAGTTCCGCTCGTGGATTGCCGGCGGGTTCTTCGAGGACGACTGGCGGGCGAGCGCGCACGTCACCTTCAACCTGGGGCTGCGCTACGACTACTTCCAGCCGTTCAGCGAGGTGTCGGGGCAGCTGTCGAACCTGATCTTCGGTCCGGACTTCTCGAGCGTGACCCGCGTGACGGGGCTCGACACCGGCGGCCTGCCGCCTTCGCTCGTCAAGAGCGACCTGAACAACTTCTCGCCGCGGCTCGCGATGGCCTGGCGGCCGTCCGACGAGCACAGCTTCGTGTTCCGCGGCGGCTACGGCATCTTCTACGACGGCGGCATCTACCAGCGCCTCGTCCCGAACCTGGCGAACCAGGCGCCGTTCGCCGTCACCGGTACGTCGCTGAGCACGCCGGCCCAGGTGCTCACGCTGCAGAACGGCCTGCCGGTGGCCGCGCCCGGCGTCGTGGCCAACACGTATGCCGTGGATCCGAACATGCGGACGCCGATGGCCCAGACCTGGAGCGTCGGGTTCGAACAGTCGGTCCTGCGCGACTACCTGCTGTCGATGAGTTACGTCGGCACGAAGGGGACGAACCTCGACCTGCTGCTCGGGCCGAACCGCTTCCTGTCGACCGGTGTCAACGGCTCGCCGGAACTGTCGCTTGCCGGGGCCCAGCAGTTCATCTACGAGACGACGGGGGCCTCGTCGATCTACCACGGCCTGCAGGTGGAGCTGCGCCGGCAGTTCCGCGACGGCCTGGGGTTCAACGTCAACTACACCTTCTCGAAGTCGCTCGACGATGCGTCGAGCATCGGCGGGGCCGGGCGGACGGTGGCGCAGAATCCGTTCGACCTGTCGCAGGAGTGGGGCCTGTCGACCTTCGACGTGCGCCACCGGCTCGTGGTCAACGGCAACTACCAGTTGCCGTTCGGGCCGGGGCGCCGCTTCCTGTCGAACGGCGGGCCGTGGGCGGCGGTCTTCGGCGACTGGCAGGTGAGCGGCGTGGCCACCTACCTGTCGGGCAGCCCGCTCACCGCGACCGTGCTGGGGAATACCGGCGCCACCGGGGGCGTCGGCAGCTACTTCGCGCTGCGGGCGAACGCGACCGGGCTGCCGGTCGTGCTCCCTTCGCCGACCGTGCAGGAGTTCTTCGACACGGCCGCCTTCGCCGTGCCGCTGGCGGGCACGCTCGGCGACGCCGGCCGGGGGACGATCCCGGGGCCGTCGTCGTTCCTGGTGAACATGGGGATCGACCGGTTCGTGACGCTGTCGGAGGAGCGAGGCATCCGGCTCGACGTCCGTCTCGCGGCGATGAACCTGCTGAACACGGTCAACTACACCAGCGTGTCGACGGTGGTGAATGCGATCACCTTCGGCCAGGTGACGGGCGTGGCGCCGATGCGGACGATGACGCTGTCGCTGCGGCTGAGGTTCTGAGGCCGACACGGGATGATCACGCGACAGGGACAGCGGCTGATTGGGACCGTGGCGGGGCTGGCCCTGCTCGGCGTCGTCGTCCGCGCGGGCGGGCCTGGCCAGCGCGTCCCGCCGGCCCCGCCGGAGCGGCCGACCTTCCGCGCGCAGACCAACGAGGTCGTCGTGGACGTGCGGGTGCGCGACCGGCAGGGGCACGCGGTGACCGGACTGCGCCGGAGCGACTTCCGCGTCCTCGAGGACGGCGTGCCGCAGACGATCACCTCGTTCACGGTCGAGAACGTCGACGAGATCGCGACGGCGGCGAGCGCCGGGGGACCGCCGCCGACGATCGACCTGAGCGCGATGCCGCCGACGGGCGACCCCGAACCGTTGCTGCGCAACCACCGCCTGCTCGTGCTGTTCTTCGACCTCACCTCCATGCAGATCGACGACCTGTCGCGGGCGCTGACGGCCGCGCGGCGGTTCGTCGACACGCAACTGGCGCCGGCCGACCTGGTGGCCGTGGCGACCTACACGTCGAGCCTGCGCGTCCTGCAGGACTTCACCAACGATCGGGCCGCCCTCGACACGGCGCTGGCCGGCATCGAAGCCGGTGAGTCCTCGGCGCTCAGCGAGGCGGGCTCGCAGGGGGATGCCACCACCAACGCGCTCGGCGAGGACGTCGTCAGCCAGGACACCTCGGCGGCCTTCACCGCGGACGAGACCGAGTTCAACCTCTTCAACACGGACGAGCAGCTGATGGCCATCGAGTCGCTGGCCGGCAGGCTGCGGAAGATCCCCGGCCGCAAGGCGATCCTCCACTTCTCGAGCGGGCTCACGCAGACCGGCACGGAGAACGAGGCGGAACTGCGGGCCGCCACCGATGCCGCGAACATGGCCGACGTCTCGCTCTACACGTTCGACTCGCGCGGCCTGGCCGCCCTGCCGCCCGGCGGCGACGCCACCGCCTCCATCGCCGGGGGGACGGCGCTCTTCTCGGGGGGCGCGTTCCGCTCGCAGATGTCGTCGCTGCACGACAGCCGCGAGACCCTGGCGACGCTGGCGTCCGACACCGGCGGCCGGACGTTCACCGACCTGAACGACTTCAGCCGTGCCTTCGCCGACGTGCAGCGGGACAACGCCAGCTACTACCTGCTCGGATATTCGCCGACCAACACGGCCATGGACGGGAAGTTCCGCCGGATCCGCGTCGAGGTCGACGTGAAAGGCGTGGACGTCGTGTCGCGGCCCGGCTACTTCGCGCCGAAGAGCTTCCGGCAGCTCTCGAAGGCCGACAAGGACGCGCAGCTCGCCGAGGCGCTCGCGCTCGATACGCCGTTCGTCGACCTGCCGATCGCCGTGGACGCGTCGGCGTTCCGCGCGGCCGGCGCTCGGTACAACGTCGTGCTGGCCGCGAAGATCCCGGGATCGGCCGTGCCGTTCCCGCCCGGCACGACGACCCGCCGGACCGAGCTCGACTTCGCCTGGCGCGCCACCGACGCCGCCGGCCGCGTGGTGGCGGCGCTGCGCGACACGCTGCCCGTGACGCTCGACGCCGCGCAGTACCAGCAGGTGCGGCACAGCAGCCTCGTCTATCGCGGCGGCTTCGTGCTGCCGGCTGGCCAGTACACGCTGAAGGTCGCCGTCCGCGAGAACGACACCGGGGAGATCGGGACCTTCGAGCAGCCGCTCACCCTGCCGGCCGAGACGGCGCCGCTCGCCCTGAGCTCGGTGGTGCTCGCCAACGAGTTGAAGCCGGCCGCCGGGAACGCCCTGCGCGAGGGACCCGGTGGCGGGCGGGGCTTCGGCGGGCGGGGCAGGCCCGGCGGGTTCGGCCGCTTCGGCCCGCCGGGACGCTTCGGGCCCGGTGGCGAACCGCCGTCGGATCCGCTGGCGATCGGCCGCCTCGTCATGGTGCCGAGCGTCACCAGCGTCTTCCGCGCCGGCCAGACGCTGTACGTCCGGTTCGAATCCTACGCCTCGGGCACGGGTGCGCCCCGCGACGCGGCGCCACCCGAGGCGAGCGTGATCTTCTTCCGCCGCGGCGTGAAGGTCTCCGACGCGGGCCCGGTGAACGGGCGCGCGGAGGCCGAGGCGGGACGGACCAGCTACTTCCTCCGCATCCCGCTCGACCGGTTCCCGACCGGCCGGTACGAGATGCAGGTAAATGTCCTCGACCCGGCGGCCGGCCACGTGGCCTTCGCGCGGGTCCCCCTCGCCATCCTGCCGGCGCTGACTGCCGCGGCGCCGGCCGGCGAACTTTGACACCCTACCGTTCGTCTGCTATAGCTAACTCAGTTTTCCGCGTGGATCCGCGGCGCGCGCCGGAGGGATCGCCCCTGGAGCCGCGGCCGCGGCCTCCTGATTCCCAGAGACGTTCCATGAGCGTCGATCCAGTCTGGAACCCGGGCAGCGGGTCCGGAACCGCCGCCAACCAGGATCCGGGCGCCGCGGCGCCGTCCCGTCCGTCGCGGGCATGCCGCGTCGGCCTGCTCGGATTCGGCACGATCGGGCAGGCGGTGGCCCGGAGCCTCTGCGAACGGCCGCGAGCCGGTCTGCGCCTCACGCATATCCTGAGCGGCGGCGGCAGCCGTCAGAAGCCGGCCTGGCTGCCGGCCGATGTCTGCTGGACGCCCGAGATCTACGACATCCTGCTGTCCGACGTGGACGTGGTGGTCGACCTGTCGCCCGACGATGACCAGGCGTTCGACGGGATCCGATCGGCGCTGGAAGCGGGGAAGTCGGTGGTGACGGCGAGCCGCGACGTGGTGGCGCGGCGCGGGCCCGAGCTGCTCGCGCTCGCGCGCGCCCGCGGCTGCCAGTTCCGGTTCGAGGCGGCCGTGGGCGGGCCGGTGCCGATGGTCGCCGGGTTGCGCGACGGCCTGGCGGGCGACCGGGTGCGGTCGCTCGTCGGCATCCTGAACGGTGCCTGCAACTACGTGCTGAACCGGATCGAGTGGACGGGCGGCGCCTTCGCCGACGCGCTGGCCGAAGCGACCCGCCTGGGACTCGTCAGCGAGAACCCCGACGACGACGTGGAGGGACACGACGCGGCGGCGAAACTGTCGGTCCTCTGCGGCATCGCCTTCGGGCGCCAGATTCTCGTCGACGAGGTGCCGCGACAGTCTATCGCCCCGATCGCGGCCATCGACTTCCAGTACGCCGCCCGGCTCGACTGCACCATCCGGCCCGTCGCCTGTGCGGAGCGCGGATCGCGGGGCCTGACGGCGTGGGTCGCCCCGGCCCTCGTCCCCCGCGGGTCGATGCTGGCGCACCTGCACGGGAGCCAGAACATCCTCATCGCCACCGGCGAGGCGACCACGCAGACCGGGTTCTTCGGGGTGGGGGCCGGCGGGCGGGCCACCGCGGTGGCCGTCGTCTCCGATCTGGTGGGGCTGGCGTGCATGCAGCCGCGCTTCGAGGGCGGGCTGCCCGTGCCGATGCGCGCTCACGTCGTCACCGCCGACGCCGAGAGCCGGCGCTACGTCCGCTTCGTCGTCCGCGATCGGCCCGGCATCATCGCCGAGCTGGCCACCGTGTTCGCCTCCGAAGGCGTCAGCGTGGAAGCCGTGCTGCAGGAGCCGCCGCTGCGCGGGACCGAGCTGCCGTTCGTCATCACGCTCGATCCCTGCCGCCAGGCGGCCTTCGATCGCGCCCTCGATCGGATCGCGGCGTGCGACTTCCACGTCCGCCCGCCGCTCGGCCTGCGGATGCTCGACCCCGCGATGGTCTAGCCCTTCGGCGCCGCCGCGGTCCGCAGGTACGGCTTCTTCTTCACGAACCCGGGGAACTTCTTCCCGGCCTCTTCATCCGACAGGTTGTTCGAGATGATGATGTCCTGCCCCGGCTTCCAGTCGGCCGGCGTCGCCACGGGCTGCCGCGCGACCAGCTGCAGCGAGTCGATCACCCGGAGCAGTTCCTGGAAGTTGCGGCCCGTGCTCGCCGGATAGGTCAGCGTCAGCTTCACCTTGTGATCGGGGCCGATGATGAACACCGAGCGGACCGTCATCGTGTCGCTGGCGTTCGGGTGGATCATGTCGTAGAGCGTCGACACCTTGCGATCGGCGTCCGCAATCATCGGGAAGTTCACCGCGTGCCCGGTCACGTCCGCGATGTCGCCCTCCCACTTCTCGTGCGAGTCGAGCGGATCGACGCTGAGCCCGATGACCTTGGTGTTCCGCCGGTCGAACTCGGCCTTCAGGCCGGCGACCGTGCCGAGCTCGGTCGTGCAGACCGGCGTGAAATCCTTCGGATGGGAGAACAGCACCACCCAGCTCGAGCCCTGCCAGGTGCGGAAGTCGATCGGGCCCTGTGTAGTCTGAGCCGTGAAGTTCGGAGCGTCGTCGCCGAGCCGGATGGCCATGGGATTCCTCCTGTCGTCGCGCGTTGCCGGGCGCGGAAAAAAAAAGCCCGGAGAGCGGGTGCTCTCCGGGCCGGTTCCATCGCCGCGCGCCGCTTAGCGCGGGCAATCGCTGGATGCGGGACCGGTGCCTCGGAGGCCCCAGACGGCCTTCCGACGACAACACGAGGCGGTGACCCGTCCAGCCGTCAATATCATCGCCCTTCTTTTACTCCCACGCCGCCGCCAGCGTCAACGGGATTTCGCACGGAGAAACGGCCGCGCGCGCCGTGTTCGAGCCGGGCAGTCGGGACTGCGTTTGCGGTCTGTCGTCAAAGTACCGCCAAGCGCCTGCAGCAGGCCGACTGCGTCGGACGAAGGACGACACGAGCGACAGAAGTGTAAGGGCTGACGGCCGGACTGGTGCTCCGGGCCGGCGCGTACACTACACTGGCTCTCGGCGGCTGCCGGCTGGCCGGGGACCGGCCGGGGCGGCGGCCGCAGCCTCGAGGATGTATCGGTCCGGGAGTGAATCGTCGTGAGGGGAACGGGCTATCAGACGGTGACCGTCTTCGCGCCGGCTACGGTGGCGAACGTCGCCTGCGGCTTCGACGTGCTGGGCTTCGCCCTGGCGCAGCCTGGAGACGAACTGGTCGCGACCCGGCGGGCCGAGCCCGGGGTCGTCATCACGGCCATTACCGGCGACGGCGGCCGGCTGCCGCGGGAGGCGACGAGGAATACCGCGGGCGTGGCCGCGCGGGCGCTGCTCGACGCGACCGGAGCCCGTGAAGGTGTGGCGCTGGATCTGCACAAGGGGTTGCCGCTGTCGAGCGGGCTCGGGGGCAGTGCCGCCAGTGCCGTGGCGGCCGTCGTCGCCGTCGACGCGGTGCTGGGGCTTGGTGCGCCGACCGACGTGCTGCTGCGGTGCGCCCTCGCTGGCGAGCAGCTGGCCTCCGGTTCGACCCATCCGGACAATGTGGCGCCGGCGCTGCTCGGCGGCTTCGTCCTGGCGCGCTCGGCCGATCCGCCCGATCTGGTGCGGCTGCCGGTCCCCGAGGGGCTCGCCTGCGCCATCGTGCATCCACACCTGGAGGTCGAGACGGCGGCGGCCCGCCGGCTGCTGGGTGACACCGTGCCGCTGCAGGCGGCCATCCACCAGTGGGCGAATCTGGGCGCGCTCGTCGCCGGGCTGTTCCAGTCGGACCTGGCGCTGATCGGCCGCTCGCTCGAGGACGTGGTCGCCGAGCCGAAGCGGGCCGGGCTCGTGCCGGGCTTCGCGGCCATGAAGCAGGCGGCGCTCGAGGCAGGGGCGCTCGGCTGCAGCCTGTCGGGATCGGGGCCGTCGCTGTTTGCGCTGTGCGCGACGGCAGCCGTCGCCGCGCGGGTCGCGCCGGCGATGGCGGCGGCGCTCGCGAGGGCCGCCGGCGTGGCCTGCGACACCTGGGTCTCGCCCGTTGGACCGGAGGGGACGCGCGTGACGCGCGCGTCGGATGCGGCATGCGCTACGTAAGCACCCGCGGCACGGCCCCGGCGGTGGACCTGCGCACGGCGCTCTTCGACGGGCTGGCGCCGGACGGCGGCCTCTACCTGCCCGAGCGGCTCGATCCGCTGCCGGCGGCCTGGATCGCGGCGCGGCCCGGCGCGGCGCTGCCCGACACGGCGGCCGGCGTGCTGCGGCCGTTCACCGCCGGCGCGATCGACGAGGCCGCGCTCGCAGCGCTCGTCGGCGACGCGCTCGACTTCCCGATCCCGCTGGTGCCGATCGAGCCGCGCGTCTGGGCGCTGGAGCTGTTCCACGGGCCGACGCTGGCGTTCAAGGACGTCGCGGCGCGCGTGATGGCGCGCCTGATGCTGGCGCTGCGGCCGGGTGGCGAGCCCGTCACGATCCTCGTGGCGACGTCGGGCGACACGGGCAGCGCCGTCGCCCACGCCTTCGCGCGGCTCCCCGGCATGCGCGTCGTCATCCTGTACCCGGAGGGCCAGGTAAGCCCGATCCAGGAAGCGCAGCTGACGACCTTCGACGGCGACGCCGCCGGCCGGGCGCAGGCGCTGGCCGTCGCCGGTACCTTCGACGATTGCCAGCGGCTGGTGAAGGGGGCCTTCGCGAACGCCACCCTGCGCGCGGACGTGCGGCTGACCTCCGCCAACTCGATCAACATCGGACGGCTGCTGCCGCAGATCGTCCCCTACTTCCACGCCGCGGGGCAGCTGCCACCGGGCTCGCCGGCTCCCGTCTTCGCCACCCCCAGCGGCAACTTCGGCCACCTCACCGCCGGCGTGATGGCGGCGCGCCTCGGCCTGGCCGTCGCGCGCTTCGTCGCCGCGACCAACGTCAACGACGTCGTGCCGCACTACCTCGACACCGGCCGCTACGAACCGCGCGCCTCGCGCCGCACGATCGCCAATGCGATGGACGTGGGCGATCCGAGCAACTTCGAGCGGATGCGGGTCCTCTATCACGACGACGTCGCCGCCATGCGGCGCGAGATCACCGGCTGCCGCCATGACGACGATCGGACGCGCGAGGCGATTCGTGACGTCTACCGCCGGACCGGGTACCTGCTGGATCCGCATTCCGCCATCGGATACCTCGGCCTGCGCGAGGAACTCGCCCGGTCGCCGCGGGCCGCCGGCATCGTGATGGCGACCGCCCATCCCGCCAAGTTCAGTGACATCGTCGAGCCGGTGATCGGTGAAGCCGTGGCCATGCCCGAGCGCCTGGCCGCCTGTCTGGCCCGGCCGAAGCGGTTCACGCGGATCCCGGCCCGTCCGGAGGCGCTCGAAGAGGTGCTGCGTGGGTGAGGGCGCGCGCTGGCGGTATCCGCCGCACGTCCTCGACGAGCTCACGCGTCACGGCGTCCAGCCCACTCCGGCCACCGACCCCCGGCTGGTCTTCGACTACGTCAACGATCTCTACCGCTACGAAATCCGCCGGTTGCGCGATCGGCTGATCGCCGGCGAGTTCCCGAAGGCCGAGTACGCCGGCCGGGTGGTGGACCTGCGGCGCCGGTACGTGCTGGTGTCGGTGCGGTTGAAGGACTGGGCGGAGCCGGACCAGGCCGTCACGCCGGGAGTGGCGGGATCCGGCGCGTGAGCGACTCAGATCCCCAGTTCCCGCCGGATCCGTCCGACGATGGCGTCGATCGGCTCTGCGGCGTCGATCGTCAGCGCCGCCTCGCTGGGGACTTCCAGGGCGGCGAGCTGGCTGTCGAGCAGCGCGGGATTGAAGAAGTGATCGGGACGCGCCGCGAGGCGGGCGGCCAGCAGCTCGCGTGAGGCGGCCAGGTAGACGAAGCGGACGCCCCGCAGATCCTGACGCAGCACCTCCCGGTATCGCTGCTTCAGCGCCGAGCAGGCCACGACGGCGTTCTCGCGCCGATCGGCGTGACGCTGCATCACGGTGTGGACCTGCTCGAGCCACGGGCGCCGGTCGTCGTCGGTGAGCGGCACGCCGCGCTGCATCTTCGCGACGGAGGCGGCCGAGTGGTAGCTGTCGCCCTCGTGGAACGGCCAGCCGAGGTCGGCCGCGAGCCGTTCGCCCACGGTCGACTTGCCGGCCCCGGACGCTCCCACCAGGACGATAATCACCACGTGGCTCCGTGCGCGCCCGCCATCGTCAATCAGTAGAGGCGATCGAGCGCGAGCAGCCGGTTGCGCAGATCGGGATTCGACGCCAGCGGGCTGGTCGCTTCGAGCAGCAGGTACTCCGCCGCTTCCGCCAGCTGCGCGGACGTCGGTTCGGCGTCCGGACCGAGATCGTTGAGCCGCCGGGCTTCCTCGCGCTGGCGCGCCGGATCGAGCGCCCGCTGCATCCCCCGGGCGATATCCTCGAGCGCGCGGCCGCCGAGCAGCGGGGCGAGCCCCTCGCGCACCGGCGCGGTGAACCGCGGCGCCATGGCCGCCAGCCGGTCGGCGACGGCCCGGATGCCGGCCGGCTCGATCCGGCCGTACGCCACCTTGTTCAGTTCCTGTTCGAACGACATGGTCTCGCCGGAGCAGGGCTCCGGACGTCCCCTCCGATCCTTCCCGTTACTGTAGACCAGGATCGGCCCGCGGCGATGCGGGCGCGCCACGCCGACCTTGACCCTGGAGAGCCAGACGGCGTAGCGTGATGCCTCGGAGCCCTCACCCCCATCATGTCCCTCCCCGCCACCATGCACGTGATCGAAATCGCCACGCCGGGCGGGCCGGAGGTGCTGAGGCCGGCGGAGCGGCCCGTGCCGGTGCCAGGCCCTGCGGAGGTCCTCATTCGCGTGGCCGCGGCCGGCGTGAACCGGCCGGACGTCATGCAGCGGCAGGGCAAGTATCCCCCGCCGAAGGGGGCGTCCGACCTGCCGGGTCTCGAAGTGGCCGGCACGATCGTCGCGGCCGGGTCCGACGTGGCGCGCTGGAAGGCCGGTGACGCCGTCTGCGCGCTGGTGGCCGGCGGCGGGTACGCCGAGTACTGCGTGGCGCCGGCCGTCCAGTGCCTGCCGGTGCCGGCCGGGCTGGATCCCGTCGCCGCCGCGGCCGTCCCCGAGACCTTCTTCACCGTCTGGACCAACGTCTTCGAGCGGGGCCGGCTGGCGACGGGCGAGTGGCTGCTGGTGCACGGGGGATCGAGCGGCATCGGCACGACCGCCATTCAGCTGGGCCGGGCGTTCGGCGCGCGCGTGCTGGCGACGGCCGGCACGGCGGAGAAGTGCGCCGCCTGCGAGCAGCTCGGCGCCGACGGGGCCATCAACTACCGCGAGGCCGACTTCGTGGCTGCCGTCCGCGACCGGACCGGCGGGCGTGGCGTCGATGTCGTGCTCGACATGATTGGCGCCGCCTACCTCGATCGGAACGTCGAGTGCCTGGCGCTGCACGGCCGCCTGGTCGTGATCGGCCTGCTCGGCGGCGCGAAGGGGATGGTGAACCTGGTGCCGGTGCTGCAGCGGCGGCTGACGATCACCGGCTCGACGCTGCGCGCGAGGCCGGTCGAGGAGAAGGCGGCCCTCGCCCGCGCGCTCGAACAGCACGTCTGGCCGCTCCTGGCGGCCGGGACGGTGCGGCCGGTGATCGATCGCACGTTTCCGCTGGCCGAGGCGGCCGCGGCACATCGCCTGATGGAGCAGAGCGGCCACATCGGCAAGCTCGTCCTGCGGGTCTGACCGCGACCGGATACAATGAGTGGCGTGAATTCCAGAACCATGCGGGCGTGCCTCGTCGCGCTGCTGCTGGCGGCCGCGGTGTCGGCGTGCAGCACGCGCGCCGAGAATCAGCAGGCGAAGATGATCGTCCGGAGCCTGCAGGCCTCCGACGTGAAGGTCGGTCCGGGCGACGAAGTCAAGGACGGCCAGACGGTCACCATCGACTACACCGTCTGGCTCTACGATTCCCAGGATCCGGGCCGCAAGGGGCGCCGGCTGGACAGCACGCTGGACCGGCACGCGCCGGTCACCTTCCGGCTGGGGGCCGGCCAGATGATCCCGGCCTTCGACATGGGGATTCCCGGCATGCGCGTGGGTGGCACGCGCGAGCTGTGGGTGCCGCCGAGCCTCGGCTTCGGCAGCAAGGGCAACGGCCCGATCCCGCCGGACGCGACGCTCGTGTACGACATCATCCTCCGCAGCGCGAAGGAGTGAGCCGGAGCTTATGCAATACGTGAATCTCGGCAGGAGCGGGCTCAAGGTCTCCCGCCTCTGCCTCGGGACGATGACCTACGGCACCTCGGCCTGGCGGCCCTGGGTGCTGAACGAGCCGGAGAGCCGCCCGTTCATCCGGCGGGCGATCGAGCACGGCATCAATTTCTTCGACACCGCCGACATGTACTCGCTGGGCGTCAGCGAGGAGGTCGTCGGGCGGGCGCTGAAGGAGTTCGCGCCGCGCGATCAGGTCGTGATCGCGACCAAGGGCTTCCACGCGATGGGCACGGGCCCGAACGACCAGGGCAACTCGCGCAAGCACCTGATGGACGCCATCGATCACTCGCTGCGGCGGCTCGGCACCGACTACGTGGACCTGTACCAGATCCACCGCTGGGACTACACGACGCCGATCGAGGAGACGATCGAGGCGCTGCACGACATCGTGAAGGCGGGCAAGGCGCGCTACGTCGGCGCCTCCAGCATGTACGCCTGGCAGTTCGCGCAGGCCCTCTGCAAGGCCGACCTGCACGGCTGGACGCGCTTCGTCTCGATGCAGAACCACTACAACCTGGTCTACCGCGAGGAGGAGCGCGAGATGATCCCGCTCTGCCGGGCCGAGGGGATCGCGCTCATCCCGTGGAGCCCGCTGGCCCGCGGCTTCCTCGCCGGCAACCGTCGCGGCCGGGACCACGGCGAGACCACGCGCGCGAAGACGGACGACTTCGCCCACAAGCTGTATTACAGCGAGGCCGACTTCACGATCGCCGACCGCACGGTCGAGGTCGCGAAGCGCCGCGGTGTCGCGCCGATGCAGGTCGCCCTGGCGTGGATCCTGCGCCAGCCCGGCATCACCGCGCCGATCATCGGCGCATCGAAGATGGATCATCTCGACCAGGCCGTGGCCGCGCTCGACATCCGGCTCGACGAGGAGGAATGCCGCTTCCTCGAGGAGCCCTACCAGCCGCACCGCGTGCTGGGGCATTCCTGATGTGAACGGGCGTAGGCGACGGGCGATGGGGCAATCGCTCCCTCAGCCCGACCGCCTACCGCCTATCGCCCGTCGCCTGCAAACCTCAGCCCGTGCCACCCGACACCCCGCCTTCCCGCTTCGTCGCCCTGCGGTCCCGCAACTTCCGGCTGATCTGGATCAGTCTGCTGATCTCCTACTCCGGCTCCCGGATGGAGACGGCCGCCATCCTGTGGCAGGTCGCGCTGCTCGCGCCGGCCGGTCGCAAGGGGCTGGCGCTTGGCATGGTCGGCCTCGTGCGCGTCGTGCCGATCGTCGTCTTTTCGATGTTGAGCGGCGTCGCGGCCGATGCCTACGACCGTCGCCGCATGATGCTCGTGACGCAGAGCGTGATGACGGTCTTCGCCGCCGCGCTCGCCTGGCTGACGTTCCGCGGGCTGTCGGCGCTGTGGCCGATCTACCTGCTGGCCGCGCTGACGTCCGCCGCGAACGCGTTCGACATGCCGGCGCGGCAGGCCCTGTACCCGAACCTCGTGCCCCGCGAGCACCTGCCGAACGCGATCAGCCTGAACACGATCATGTTCCAGATCGCGTCGGTGATCGGGCCGTCGCTGGCCGGCATCGTCATCGCCGCGCTCGGGATTGGCTGGGCGTACGCGTTCAATACCGCGTCGTTCCTGGCCGTCCTCGTCGCCCTGCTGATGATGCGGAACGTGCCGGGGCAGGCGCTGACCGCGGCCGACGGCGAGAAGCGGCTGAGCCTGCGTGCCGCCATCGACGGCTTCCGGTTCGTGTTCGCGTCGCCGACGATCCGCTCGACGATGCTGCTCGACTTCTTCGCGACGTTCTTCTCATCGGCGATGACGCTGCTGCCGATCTTCGCGCAGGACATCCTGCACGTCGGCGCCAGCGGCTACGGCTGGCTCTACGCCGCCCCCTCGGTCGGCGCGCTGCTGGCCGGCGGCCTCATGGTGCGGATCGTCGACGGCATCGACCGGCGCGGCGCCGTGCTCATCGGCGCCGTCGGCGTCTACGGTGTCGCGACGGTGCTGTTCGGCCTGTCGCGCGACTTCTGGCTCACGTTCGCCTGCCTGGCGCTCGTGGGGGCCAGCGACACGGTCAGCACGGTCCTGCGCAACATCGTCCGGCAGCTCGAGACGCCCGATCACATCCGCGGCCGGATGACGGGCGTCAACATGATTTTCTTCCTGGGCGGACCGCAGTTCGGCGAGATGGAAGCGGGGCTCGTCGCCA
>JAGWRA010000127.1 GCA_028876655.1 Acidobacteriota bacterium
CGATCAGGAGGACTATCCAGGAATTTCTCCTGAACTCCTGACGCTCCTGCGAAACGTCTTGCGACAGGATCCGAGCTCCTGAACTCCTGCCCTCCTGTGTTCGATGGTGAAGTTCTCTACAAGAGGATCGGGAGATTGGGAGATTTCTCCTAATCTCCTGGCCCTCCTGCAAGATTCAGACGTGCGAGCTCACCTCGCAGCAGCCGCGCACCGGCTGCCCATCCGCCGCCGGCAGGCAGCAGCCGGTCTTCTTCTGCAGCCGCACGGCATCGCGCTGCACGACGTCGAGATGGCCGAGGCCGTGGGTGACGGCCCGCTGGATGGTGGCGAGCACGGGGTCCTCCAGCTCGGCGAGCCGGTAGTGGACCCACAGCCCGTCGCGCCGCGTCGCGACCAGACCCGCCCGCCGCAGGTACGCGAGATGACGCGAGGCCCGGGGCTGCGGGATCCGCAGGCTCTCGTGGATGTGGCAGACGCAGACCTCCCCGGTCAGCAGCAACCCGAGAATCCGCAGCCGGGTCGCGTCGGCCAGCGCCTTGAACAGCGTTTCTACCGCCGCAATCGAGGTTCTCATATATTCGTCTTGACAAATATATCACGGGTCGCCTAGAGTCTCCAGTATACGGCAAGGCGAATATAAATCGTCCACCGGGGGAACAAGGTCATGTCTGACTCGAAGATTCAGGATGCCGTGAAGGAGAAGTACGGGGCGTTCGCCCGGACCGTCGGCACGACCGAGGCGGCCTGCGGCTGCGGTCCGTCCTCGGCCTGCTGCGGCGGCGATCCGATCACCGCCAACCTCTACGAGGACGCCCAGACGCTGGGGCTGCCCGCCGAGGCGGTGGCGGCGTCGCTCGGCTGCGGCAACCCGACGGCGCTCGCCAAGCTCGAGCCCGGGCAGGTCGTGCTCGATCTCGGCTCGGGCGGCGGCATCGACGTGCTGCTGTCGGCGAAGCGGGTCGGCCCGACCGGCAGGGCCTATGGGCTCGACATGACCGACGACATGCTGGCGCTCGCCCGCGAGAACCAGCGGAAGGCCGGCGCGACGAACGTCGAGTTCCTGAAGGGGACGATCGAGGCGATCCCCCTGCCGGACAGCTCCGTCGACGTGATCATCTCCAACTGCGTGATCAACCTGTCGGCCGACAAGGACGCCGTCCTGCGCGAAGCGTTCCGCGTCCTGAAGCCTGGCGGCCTGTTCGCCGTTTCCGACGTCGTCGTGCGCGGCGAGGTGCCGGCCGACATCCGGCGCAACATGGAGCTGTGGGTCGGCTGCATCGCCGGTGCGCTCGAACAGGACGAGTACACCGGTAAGCTGCGGGCGGCGGGCTTCGCCGACGTCGATCTCGAGCCGTGGCGCGTCTACCAGGTGGAGGACGCCCGCACCTTCCTCAGCGAGGCGGGCGTGGACGTGGACACGATGGCCCCGCAGGTGGAGGGACGCTTCGCGAGCGCCTTCATCCGGGCGCGCAAGCCGCGATCGTAGACCGGATGGCCGCGGCCGGTACGCCGGCCGCGGCCCTTCACCCAGGAGCCCGCCCGTGCCAGCCCCCTGCCCGTCCGGCCCGCGCCTCTCGTTCCTCGATCGCTATCTCACGCTGTGGATCTTCACCGCGATGGCGGCGGGGGTCCTGCTCGGCCACTTCGCCCCGGCCGTCGTCACGGGCCTCACGGACCTGTCGGTCGGGACGACGTCGATCCCGATCGCCGCCGGCCTGATCCTGATGATGTACCCGCCGCTGGCCAAGGTGCGCTACGAGCAGCTCGGCCGCGTCTTCCGCGACATCCGCGTGCTGATCCTGTCGCTCGCGCTGAACTGGATCGTCGGGCCGCTGCTGATGTTCGCGCTGGCGCTGCTGCTGCTCGGCGGCCATCCCGACTACGCGATCGGGCTCATCCTGATCGGCCTGGCCCGCTGCATCGCGATGGTGATCGTCTGGAACGATCTCGCGGCCGGCGACCCGGAGTACGCGGCGGGCCTCGTCGCCTTCAATTCCGTCTTCCAGGTCCTCTTCTATTCGGTGTTCGCGTACGTCTTCATCAAGGTGCTGCCGCCGCTGCTGGGCGTGCACTTCGGGACCGTCGACCTGTCCGGGATCACGATGGGGGCCATCGCGGAGAGCGTGCTGATCTACCTCGGCGTGCCGTTCGTGGCCGGAATGCTGACGCGGTGGATCGGCCTGCGCGCGCGCGGCCGCGCCTGGTACGAGGCGCACGTCGTGCCGCGCATCGGTCGGCTGACGCTCGTCGCCCTGCTCTTCACGATCGTCGTGATGTTCTCGCTGAAGGGCGACACGATCGTCCGCATCCCGCTCGACGTCGTCCGCATCGCCATCCCGCTGGCCATCTACTTCGTCGTGATGTTCCTGCTGTCGTTCTGGCTGGCGCGGCGGTTCGGCGCCGACTACGGGAAGACGGCGACGCTGTCGTTCACCGCGGCGAGCAACAACTTCGAGCTGGCGATCGCGGTGGCCGTGGCGGTGTTCGGGGTGAACTCCGGCGCGGCGTTCGCCGCCGTCATCGGGCCACTCATCGAAGTGCCGACGCTCATCGGGCTGGTGAACGTCTCCCTCTTCTTCCGGCGCCGGTTCTTCGCCGCGCCGCCCGCCGCGTCCGCGTTCCGCTAGTCGGGCGGCCGTGGCGGCCAGGCCTCGGCGCGCGCCATCGCCAGCGCGAAGGCCGGCGGCGTCCACCGCCCGTCCGCCCGCCAGCGGCGCATGGCCTCGTCGGCCAGCAAGGCCGCCCGGCCGGGCAGCCCGTCGCACGCGGCCGCGGCCTCGTGCAGCCACCCCGGCGGCAGTGTCAGCGAATCGGCCTGCGCGTCCTGCAGGCGACGCTCGAGCAGCAGCCGGAGGTCCCGCTCGACCAGCGGTGTCACCCGCACCGTCCGCAGTCGCCAGAGCACGCGGCCAACCCGTCCGATGCCCCGCCGCTGGCGCGTCCGCGCGGCGGCCAGCAGGATCGCGCCACGATCGAGCGCCAGCCGAGCCCGTCCGGCCTCCGCGGCGCCCACGTGTTCGAACGGATCCAGCACCACCGCATCCGGACAGGCTCGGGCGGCGGCGTCCACCAGGGCCGTCTTGCCGACGCCCGCCGGACCGAACAGCAGCACGCTGCGGCCCGTGCGCAGGTGCGCCACGATCTCGTCCAGCAGTGCGTCCCGACCGACCAGATGACCGTAGTCCTGCATCCCGTTTCCCGCGGCGGGGTCCTGGCTCAGCCCGCTTCCTGCTCCGCCTCCGCGCCGATCCGCTCCAGCTCGCGCCGGACGTCGTCGAGGCGTGCCGCCGCCCGCGCGGTCGCCGCCCCTCCGTCGGCGCGGCGGGCCCGGGCCTGGGCCATCGCCCGCCCGGCGCTGGCGAGGCCGTCGGTCAGACGCGCGCGCAGGTCGGCCTCGAGCTGGCGCCGGCTCTCGAGTACCCGCTCGTCGAGGTCGCCCGTCACGCGCCAGCTGTTCGTGTCGAGGAGCCGCGCCAGGTACCGGTCGGCGGCCCGCCGGATGGCCGGCTGCCGCCAGACGCCCGGCACCAGGCGATCGAGCGTCCAGTCCAGCGGTCCGGGACTCGCGAGCCGCATGAGATCGGTGAAGTAGAACCGCCGGCGCACCCGGAAGCCGTCGTCCGGCGTGAAGGTGCCCGCGCCAGGCAACCGGCGGCGTCCCCGGTGGCCGCCAGCCGTTCCACGAGTGCGTCGGCGGTCCGGACGAACCGCGCCATGCCTTCCTGGTACAGGCGCGAGGCGTCGGGCTCGACCCGCGCGATCCAGTCCAGCACCAGTTCCCGCGCGAGGTCACGGACCGCTTTCATCGTCTGCCGGCGCCGAACGCTCCCACGGCCCGCGACCGGCAGGGCGAGCGTCAGCCGATCGCCGGCTGCATCGGCCGCAGCCGACACGAACGTCGCTCGCATCGCCTCGAACGTGCGCGTCAGATCGCGATGCTGGACGGCCAGCAGCCGCCCCAGATCCTGGACGGCGTACTGCGCCTCCGTCGTCCACCGCCGGATCGCCGCCAGCCGTTGCTCGGACGTCTCGAGCGGCTGACGCAGGGCCCGCGCCTGCTCGTCGGCGGCGACCCGGAGTCGCCGCACGAGTCGAGTCGCTGCGCGCCGCCGGACACGATCGACCACCGCCGCCGATGCGCGCGCGAGCCCGGTCAGCGCATCCTCCACCGCGGGCCAGTCGAACGAGACGCGGCCCTTGCGCCGGTCGCTGGCGCTGGTTTCGAACAGCTGCGGTGTCCAGCCGAGGTGCGCGTGCAGGACGCGCGCCGTGAACCGGGCCGCCTCGGTGCGATCCGCGGCGTCGAGGCGATCGGCCTTGTTCAGGACGAAGATGAAGTCGTCGACGCGCGACGCAATGGCGGTGACGAGGGCCAGTTCGTCGCCGGAGATCGGCGGGTCGGCGCCGAGCACGACCAGCGCGGCATCGTCATCCCGCGGCTCCATCCCGGCGGTCGCTCCGCCCGAGGCAGGCCGCCAGCTCACGGACGGCCTCCTGCAGGTCAGTCACGATCCCGTTCAGCAGCGGCTCGGCCTCGGCCTGCACGGCCCCGTAGCCGCGCATGTGTCGCGGCCGAAGTTCGTCGACGGCGATCTCGATGAAGCCCAGCGCGGTGTGCAGCGCGTGCTGCGCGCTGACGCGGCCCGGCGCCGGCGCGATCCCCTGCGCCGCCAGGATGCCGATCATCAGCACCCGGATGCGCTGCACGCTGTCGCGCAGCACGGCCTTCTGGGTGGGGGTGAGGTCGTCCGCGTAGCGCGAGAACGGCGATGCCGCCGTGGGCGGCATGGCGAGATCCAGCACGTCGGTCAGCAGCTTGTCGATGTACTGGCAGCTGACCAGGAGGTGGCGCTGCTGGTTCTCGTTCAGCGGAGCGGGAGCGGCCGCAGGATCGCCGTCCATGGAACCGCGCCTCCCTGCATCAGAACAGCTTCCGGGCCGTGACGACGCCGAGCCACACGGCCAGGAAGCCGAAGAACACGCTCGCACCGACGTTCGCCGCCGCGATCAGCCAG
>JAGWRA010000128.1 GCA_028876655.1 Acidobacteriota bacterium
ACAGGGTGGTGACGAAGACGATCACCACGCCGACGACGCCCCCGATGGCGACCGCCGAGGGGCCGAGCCGCTGCCGCATCGACCGCAGCGTGATGACGATGACGGCGAGCACCTGTGCCAGCATCACGTCGATTCCTTCACGACCGCCGCAGCGCCTCGACGATCCGGATGCGCCGCACCTGCAGCACCGGGACGAGGGCGGTGATCACGCCGAGGGACACGATGACCGCGGAGCCGGCCAGGAGGATCGCCGGCGTCAGCCGGAGCGGCGGCAGGAGGCCGTGGGTCGGGTCGCCGACCACGGCGATGGCGATCCACGACAACGCCAGGCCGGTGCCGCCGCCGATCGCGGCGATCGCGCACGACTCGGCGAGGACGAGACCGGCGAGGTGGCCGCCGGTGAAGCCGAGGGTCCGCAGCACGGCGAGCTCGCTCGTCCGCTCGCGGACGGCCTGCGCCATCGTGTTGCCGGCCACCAGCAGGATCATGAACAGCACCATGCCGGCCACGGTGACCACGATCGGCCCGATCTCGCCGATCTGACGGGCGAAGCTCGACACGAACGCCTTCTCCGTCGCTGTCTTGGTCTCGTACGACGAGTTGGCGAACCGTGCGTCGAGGCGGGAGGCGATCTGCTGCGATTGCGACGGATCCGATGCCTGGATCACGTACCAGCTGACTTCGTTCTTGCCATACGCGCCCGGCGGCAGCGTTTCGTCGAGGTAGTCGTAGTGGAGGAAGAACTGGCTCTGGTCGGCGTTGCCATCCGCGTGATAGATGGCGTCGATCGTGAACTCCCACGGCCGTCCGTCCGGACGCCGGTAGATGGTCCCCTGGAGCGGGACGCGATCGCCGATCTTCCAGCTGAAGCGGCGCGCCGTATCGGCGCCGACCAGTGCGCCCGTGCGGTCGGCGAGCCACGCCGCCTGTTGCGCCCTGGCGACCTGGAGCTCCGGGTGGACGCGCAGCCAGCTCGCCGCGTCCACCGCGAGGCTCGGGAACGACTGGCTGGGATCCTGGTAGACGCCGCCGAACCAGTTGGCGTGCGACACGGCGCGGACGCCGGGTTCCCCGGCGATCACGGGGCCGTAGGCGAGTGGCAGCGGGTTGATCAGCGGGATCTTTGCCGTCATCGTCAGCCGCTCCGCGCCGGCCACCGTCACCCCGGCGGAGAACGCCGTGCGGATGGCCATGAGCGTCGCGAGCAGCATGAACGCCACGACCAGCGACAGGAGCGTGCACGCGGTCCGGACGGTGTGCCGGCGCAGGCCGCTCCAGACCAGGGGCAGGAACTTCATGTCGCCCGCCTCTGCCGGTCGGTGGCGCCGAGGGCTTCGATGGCGGCGCCAATCGCCTGCGCAATGCGCAGCGACTGGCGCGGGCCGCCCGGTCCCTCGAGATACGCGTCGAGCGGCACCGCTGTCCCGAAGGTCACCGTGATGGGCGGGCCGGTGCGCCGGAAATTGTCGCGGAGCTGCGCGCCGAGGTGGTTCCGCAGGCCGAGGATGAAGACGGGGAGCACCAGCGGCCGCGCGCGGCGGACGAGGTCGCCAATGCCCGGCCGGGCCGGCAGGAGGGTGTAGGGATCGTCGCTGCGGTTGCGGCGTCCCTCGGGGTGCAGGCCGACCACCGTGCCTGGCGTCTGCAGCTGTTCGGCCAGGAACGAGATTCCGTCCCGGTTCCGCAGGCGGCGCGCCGGATCGCGGTAGACCGGTGGATACATGCTCATCCCGGACACGGCCAGGTTCACGAGGAGGCCGTCGAGCCGCTCGTAGAAGTACTCGCTGCGCACCGGGAAGTACAGCCGCCGGATCCAGGCGCAGCGCCGCAGCAGCACCGACGCGATCACGAACATGTCGAAGAAGCTGCGGTGGTTGCTGGCCACGAGGATGCCGCGGTCGGGCGGCAGGGTGTCGAGCAGGTCCTCGTTGGCGACCGTGAGGAGATGGCGTGTGGCGTAATGGACGCCCGTCATCCCCACGCGGCGGAGGTAGCCGTGCGCGATCCGCTTGAGCCCCGCGTGGGTGTTCACCTGGCGCACCGTCGCGTGGATCAGCGCCTCCGTGTCCCAGCGAGGCAGCCGCCGCACGGCGCTAGTCACGGGTGTACGCGCGGCGGCGCTGGTCGTCGCGCAGGATGTGGCGCCGCAGGCCGGGCAGGTGCACGTCCTGCAGGTACGACCGCCAGTCCACCCGCCGCACGTCGAAGTCGAGCGTGTCGCGATCGGCCGCGGCCAGGGACGCCAGCAGTTGCTGCGTGTTGGTGGTGTCGAAGATGCACGCTGCGTTGGTGTAGGTGCCGTACAGATGCGCCAGGTGCAGCAGCCGCTTCACGTCTGCTTCGCGGCCGACGCGGCCGGCGACCGTGGCGCGGAACTCTTCCGGCGAGGGAAACGTCCAGCGCGGCGGCGGGATCGGGCGCCCGTCGCGATCGACCATCGGATCGCGCAGGAAGTACTCGTACGTCAGGTCGTAGAGACGCGCGCCCGACAGCGGATTGGTCGAGCTGGTGCCGACGGCATAGTAGCCCGCCCGCTGCCGCAGGTCGCCCACGTGCGGCAGCACGGCCAGGACCGCGTTGGCGACGAGATCGACCGGCACGATGTCGAACACCGCGTCCCGCCCGAGCGGAAAGTCCGGCATGCGCCCGCGGCCGAACTCGATGAAGATCGGATCGCCGACGTTCAGGTTCTCGATCCAGCCGGGGGCCGGATCCCGCAGGCTGCTCTCGATGATGGTCGGCCGGATGATTGCCGTCGGCACGTCGCCGCGAGACCGCTCCAGCGTCATCTCGCCGAGCGCCTTGGTGTAGGTGTAGCTGTCGTGCCAGCCGAGCTCCCGGGCCCGCTGCATGCCGAGCGCGACGAGCTGCGCGCGGAGCTCGCGCGGCGCGACGCCCTGCGCCCGCGCCTCCTCGAGCGTCGCCGCGACGCTCGCCTCGACGGCGGCCATCTCCCGCGCCGAAATGTCGGGCGTCAGCGCCGTCTCGGGGATGCGCCCGGTCCGTTGTCCCGCGACGTACGCGGTCGAGACCTGCACGAGGGCCGCGGACCGGCAGGCGCGCGCGAATTCGACGCCGTGCTGCACGCTGCGGGTGTTGTGGCGCAGCGCCTCGTCGAGCGGCGCGTCGAAGGCCACCGACGCCGCGCTGTTGATCACGATGTCGACCGACTGCGTCAGCGCCGCATGCGTCTCGTCGTCCATTCCGAGGCGGGGCTGCGAGACGTCCCCGGCGACCGGCACGACCGTGTCGCGGATGAGGCGCAGCCAGCGGTCGCCGTGCATCGCCGCCAGCGTGTCGAAGGCGCGGGACCGCACGACCTCCGCTTCGAACCGCTCGGGCGGGGTCAGCCGCGACGGCCGGATCAGCAGGTAGATGCGTTCGACCTCCGGTGCCGTGCGCAGGAGCCGCTCGACGACGACCTTGCCGAGGAAGCCGGTGCCGCCGGTCAGCAGCAGCGTGCGGCCGCGCAGGAAGTCGCCGACCGACGGGTGTTTCGCGGTCATGCGGCCAGGTCGAGGCGCCGCAGCTTGCGGTCCCGGGCGCCGGAGAAGACGACGAGACCCTTGGCGAGGCCGCCGCACATGAGGAGCAGCGCGATACCGCGGCCGGGACCGGTGCCCATGATCGGACCGAGCCAGGACACGAGCGCGCCGCCGGTGGACATGGCCGGCACGAAGACGTGGTCCGCGAGCGGCCCGGCGATGACGTAGCTGACCGGCAGCGAAATCCAGGTGATGGCGCGGCGCAGGGCGAAGACGCGCCCCTGGACGTCCGCCGGGATGCGCACCTGCCAGACCGCCTGCTCCTCGGCGATGACGCCCGCAAGGCCGAACAGGAAGACCGCACCGATCAGCGCCACGCGCACGGGAGTCGTCGCGAAGCCGGCGCCCAGCATGGCCGCGACCAGCATGGCGTCGTAGCGCAGCAGCCGGGTGATGCCTCCTTCGGGCCTGGCGAGCGCGCTGGCGGCGACCGAGCCGAGGAGCATGCCCACGCCCATCGCCGCCAGGACGAGACCCAGCGCCGCCGGCCCGGCGATGGTCAGCACGAGCGGTGTGGCGAGCGCAATCACCATCCCGCCCGGCAGGTAGCTGGCGATGATGTAGCCCGCCAGGCGGAACAGACCCCGGTCGCCAATCAGCCGCCAGGCGCGCCGCACGTCCTCCCAGACCTCGGCCCCGCGGATCGTTTCCGTCCGGACGTTGACGAGCGCCAGCGACGCCAGCGCGACGATCGACGCCGCCATGTCGATCGCGATCACGCCGCCCGGGCCGATCACGCCGATCAGCACGCCGGCGACGACGGGCGCGACCACCTGCTGCCCGGCATAGGCCACCTGCATGAGGGCGGCGGCGCGGGGCAGCTGATCCGGCGGAGCCACCAGGGTCACCAGGGCCGTGTAGGCCGGCCAGCGCAGGCACGTGAGGAAGGCGCCGGCCGTGATGATGGCGTAGACGAGCAGCGGCGAGGCGATGCCGTAGACGAAGGCGAGCTCGAGCGCGAGGACGGCGGCGAGCGCGGCAGAGTCGGCCAGAACCATGGCCGGCCGCGGCCCGAGCCGATCGACCGCCCATCCGATCAGCGGCGCCGCGACGATGCCGGGCAGGATGCCGCTCACTTCGAGCAGCGCGAACAGGGTCACCGAATGCGTCCGCTCGTAGACCCAGACGCCAAGTGCGAAGGTCGTCAGGCCGCGGCCGGTGATGGCCAGCGTCTGTGGGCCCCACAGCACGGCGAAGCGCCCCCAGGTCCGCAGGAACGGGGAAGGCTTCATCGCTCGTCACCCGCGGTGCCGAGCACCCGGTCGAGGTACCGCGACCCGAGCTTGCGCGTGGGATCGATCTGCAGCAGGGCGTCGCGCCAGGCGTCGTAGCGCGCCCCGTACACCGCGCGCATGTCGCCGGCGGTGATGTAGCGCGTCTGGTTCAGGAATGGGCTTGCGCCCAGCTCCAGGATCATCCGGTTGTAGTCGCGATAGAACCGCTCCCAGCGTGGACCCTCGCGCCGATCGAACGACACGGGATCGATCGCCACGCGCTCGTCGGCGTCGAGGAACCGGTTCTCGGGGAAGGTGCGGAAGATCTCGATCAGCGATTCCGCCGGGTAGTCCGGATGCGTCCGGCAGAAGGTGACGATCCGCGGCAGCGCGTCCGCGAACCGGCCGATCGGGAGGCTCCAGGTGATGAAGTCGAGATACGCCGAGCCGTCCCGCGGATAGGGCGTCAGGTTCTGGACGTGCAGGCGGTGCCGGGTCTTGCGGTCGATGCCCAGGCGGACCGCCGCGCGCAGGACTCCGGCCCGCGCCGCCCGCGGCAGGGCGCGCGCCAGCCGGACGTACGGCGTGTTCGGCCCGGTGAGCAGCGACTCGAACGGGGCCGCCGGCTCCGCGGGCCGCCGGTTCTCGTGCACGCGCATGACGAGGAGGCCGAGCTTGGGAAACACCAGCGTCCGCTGCTCGAGCGCCCGCCGGTGCTGGTCGGTGTCCTCGAGGAACCGCGGGAGGGGCAGGACCTCTTCGTGGACGTCCGCGCTGGCGAGCGAACGCGTGCGGAGCGTCGCCTCGGCGACCACGCCCGCCGCGCTGTAGCTGTCGCGCAGCAACGCCAGCGCGGCAGTGTCGCGGCCCTCCCGCAGGTCGACGAGTTCTCCGTCCGGCCGCACCACCCGGGCGCTGATCACGGCGCCGCTGACCCCGTTCGCCCCTGGATTGAACGGGTGATTGGCTCCCTTGGTCGGCGCCGTGATCGAGCCGCCGACGCTCGGGTCGGCCGTGATCGTGAAGCCGGGAATCTGCAGGCCCTTCGCGTAGAGTGCCCGGCTCAGTTCGAAGACGGTGATGCCGCCGCCCACGGTCACCGAGTCGGGACCGTACTCGACGATCGCGTTCAGGCCGCGCATGTCGAGCGCCCGCCGGCCCGGCGGGTCCATCAGCGCCGTCTTGGACATGCGGCCGCCCATCACGAGCAGCCGGTCGCGTGCGCCGGCGATCATCTCCTGCAGCTCGGTCACGCTGCGGGGCCGCAGGACGGCGTCGACCTCCGCGACGACGTTGCCGAGCCAGTTGCCGATCCGCTCCGGACGGCCGCCTAGACCCGGTGCCATGGCAGGTTCCGGCGGAAGTTCCGCGTGAAGAGCACCTGGAAGACACCGGCGACGAGGGTCGTGGTGCCGGCGATGTAGACGGCCATCAGGTACTCGAACATCCGGATGAACCGCGCGTCGTACCTGGCGGGATCGAGCCGGTGCTTGTTGGCGTGGAACCGGTCGTTCCAGTACTGCGCCGTCGGATGGTAGTGGCGCGCGATGTTCTCGACGTCCAGGACGGCCAGCTTCTCGCGTTCGAGTCCCTTCACGGCCAGGCTCAGCTGCGGCTGGGTCGAGCCGGGATAGATGTAGGTCTGGATGAACGGATCGGGATCGTTCCTGTCCGTCGTGCAGCCCATGAAGTGCAGGAGACCGATGCCGTCGTCGGCGAGCAGCGATCGCACCCGGGCGAAGAAGGTGGCGTGCTCGTGCGGATACAGGTGCTCGAACATGCCGACCGACGAGATCTTGTCGTAGACCCCCGTGACGTCACGGAAGTCGGCCACCTCCGCGGTCACCAGCGACTCGAGGCCGAGCGCCCGGGCCCGCGCGAGGGCCTTCCCGACCTGGTTCGGCGCCGGCGACACGCCGTGCGCGCGTACCCCGTAGTGCCGCGCGGCGTGGTTGATCAGCCCGCCCCAGCCGCAGCCGATGTCGAGGAGCCGTTCGCCTTCGCGCAGCTGGAGCTTGCGGCACACCCGGTCGTACTTGTTCTCCTGCAGCGTCTGCAGCGAGTCGTCCGGCGTCAGCTGGTATCCGCAGCTGTAGCCCATCGTCTCGTCGAGGAACAGCTCGTAGACCTCGGCGTCCACGTCGTAATGCGGGCGGACCTTCTTCGTCGAATTGATCAGCGCGTGGCTGGCGCGCATCGCGGCGATGCGCGCGACGAGGCGCGGGTCGCGCCGGATCAGGCGATCCACGTCGGCCAGGGCCAGCGTCGCGAGGAAGCGATCGAGCGTGCCGTGCTCCATCGCCCATCCGCCTTCCATGTAGGTCTCGCCGAGGCCGAGGTTGCCGGCCGTCAGCACGCGGCGGGCGAACTGCGGGTCGGTCACGCGGACGACGAAGGCGACTTCATCGCCGCGGCCGACCTCGCAGGTGCGGTCCGGCAGGACGAACCGCACGCGCGTGTCCGTCAGCGCGGCGTCGAGGGTCCCGAACAGCATGTCGTCGGCTGTCGAGCCCACGCCGAGTGTCGCCGCCACTGAAGCCAGACGTCCCATGTCACCTCGATCGGTATCCGGCGCCCGTCCGTCTCCGGGCCGCGGTGCCGGATGGCCGTTACGTCGACGCGGTCCCGTCACGCCGCGGCGTGTGCAGCCGCAGGGCCCCGCTCGTCAGATACGCCGCAAAGAACACCAGCACGGCAATCGCGCCGCCGGCCGCCAGACCAATCACCACGAGCACCGGAATCGGCCAGATGGCGCGTGCCAGCCAGACGGCGAGGTGCGGCGTGTCCTTGAACGGAATGGTCGAGACCATCAGCCCTGCGCAGGCGACGGCGAACACGAACGGTCCCCACGCGAGCGGGCCGGGCTCGACGCGCGCCGCCAGAATCGTCGAAGCGACGCACATCGCCGCGACCGGCGACGGCAGCCCCTCGAAGAAGAGCCGTGGCGCGACGTGGTCGCCGACTGCATGCACCGTGTAGCGACGCAGCCGCAGCACGACGCAGGCGTAGAAGAGCACGCCGATCGCGCTGCCGGCGACCATGGACAGGCGGCCGAGTGAGAGCGCATGAACCGCGATCAGGATGGCCGGCAGGACGCCGAACGAGGCGACATCGCAGAGGCTGTCCATCACCTCGCCGACCGCGCGCGGCCGCCCGAGGCCTCGGGCCGCCAGGCCGTCCACCGAATCGAATCCCCAGGCCACGAAGACGAGCGCACAGGCGATCGTGAGGGCGCGAGGGTCGTGCCAGATGAGCAGGACCAGGATCCCGGCGACACCGCACGCGCCGTTGGCGACCGACAGCCCATCGGCGAGGTGAGCGCGCATCGGGGATGACGTCCGTGGCTGCCGGGCCCGTTCAGCCACGCGGCGCGTCGGCTTCGGGGGTTGCGACCCGGCGCATGCCACCGCTGTGGGCGTAGTCCCACGCGTCGCGATTCTTGTGGACGACGCCGCTGAAGATGCCGTCGAAGAGCAGCGCGCAGGCGTGCGGTTCCAGCAGGTCGATGGCCGGCGCGCGCAGCGGCGCGAGGTCCTCTGCGACGAGCCCTTCCGCCGCCGGGAGGTGGTAGCACGGGATCGACGGCAGCAGGTGGTGGAGCGAGTGGTAGTCCGAGAGGCCGTGGCCGAGCCAGCGGGCGAGCGCTCCGCAATGGACGTCGGACACGTTGAGCGCGTCGGCGGTTTCCGAGCGCCGCGGCGACGTCCAGTACACCTGGTTCGGCGACATGTGGGCGGCGAACACGTGGAACGTGAACGAATGGCCGATGAGGAGCGCGAGCACGAACAGGACCAGCGCCCGGGGCGACCAGGCGTAGAGCAGGGCGAGCAGGGCGATGGAGGCCGCCGTCGCCAGCCACGACTCGCTGCGCCGCCAGTCGCGCCGCGCCACCGAGAATTCGCCGCTGAACAGCAGCACCGCGGGCCCCATGGCCAGCGGCAGGACCGTGAGATACAGGAACTGACGCACGCGCAGCGGCAGCGCCACGCAGGCGGCGCCCAGGCGCAGCGGCGGACGGATGGGCGTGGGGCACAGATCGAGTGAACAGTGTTCGGGGTGCGTCGTCTCCTCCCGGTGTTCGACGCCGAAGCGCTTCGGGTCGCACGCCGATTGCGTGTGCCGGTGATGACCCAGGTGCGAGCGGCGGAACCCGCCGAACTCCATCAGCAGCAGGGGCGCGAGGAGGTGGCCGAGCCGGTTGTTCATCCGCCGCGAGGGGAGGAACGAACCGTGCGCCATGTCGTGGAGGATCGCGACACCGCCGTAGAGGCCCATCCCGGCCACGATCAGGAGGGGTAGGACCGTCCACGCCGGGGCGACGTTCAGCAGTCGTACGGCGGCGTACAGGGGGGCCACGATGAACAGGATCGTCCGTGCCGTGGCGAGCGCGGCCCGGCCAGCGTGCGGCGTGAGCGTCCGCTGGCGGGCTCGCGCCAAGCGCTGCAGGGCCGCCTGCGCCAGGGCTTCGAGATCGGCATTCCAGCCACCGCGGCCCAGGGCCGCCAGGACACCGTCGCGGTACTCACGCGACGCAGACAGAACTCCAGCAGGCCTGACGCTCGTCGATGGCATCGTTGAACACGGGATTATATGCCAGACGCATCGGTCTTTCCGCCGATTTTCGGCGCCCGGCGCGGGTGACGAAATTGTGTGCGGCGCGCCGCTCCGCGCGCGGCCGACGGGCCGTTGCGGTAGACTAAGCCGCGGCCCGTATGAGAAAGCGCGTGCTGGATCGGTGGCTGGGCGCCGAGGACCTGAGGCGGTGGTTGCATCGCTCGACCGCCGCGGCGCTGATCCGCCTCGCCCTCCAGGTGATCGCCTACCTGGCCTGCGTCGCGCTCGCGCTGGCGCCCCTGCCCTACGCCCTGAACCTGCTGTCCGGCGTCGTCGCGGGACACGTCATCGGCATCCTCTTCACCATCGGCCACGACGCCTGCCATCAGGCCTACACGCCGTCGGCGCGGCTCAATCGCTGGATCGGCCGCGGGGTCTTCATCCCGTCGCTGCACGCGGAGAGCCTCTGGGTGCTCGGCCACAACAAGATCCACCACGGCTCGACCAACCGGCGCGGCTACGACTACGTGTGGGAACCGATGTCACCGGCCGACTACGCCGCGGCGTCGCCGCTGCGGCGGTGGGTCTATCGCGTCTACCGCAGCCGCCTCGGCGCGCTGCCGTACTACCTGATCGAGATGTGGTGGAAGAAGAACTTCCTGCCCATCGCCCCGGAGGCGCGGCGGCAGTGGCGCATGCACGTCTTCGACAGCGCCTTCGTCGTCGTCGCCGGGGCGCTGCACGTCTGGGCGATTGTCGCCGTCGCGAGGGCCTGGACGCCGGACCGCCCGGTGTGGATGGCGTTGCTGGCGGCGTGGCTCGTGCCGTTCCTGGTGTGGAACTGGGTGATGGGGCTCCTCATCTACGCCCACCACACGCATCCGCTCGTGCCCTGGTTCGCGAACGCGGAGGAGTGGAACTTCCTGTCGGCGCAGGTGCTCGGCACGGTGCACGTCGAGCTGCCGGCGCCCTGGCGGTGGATCGACAACAACATCATGGAGCACAACGCGCACCACGCGCTGCCGGCGATTCCCCTGTACCGCCTGCCGCCGGCACAGCACCGGATGCGCGCTGCGTTTCCCGACATC
Organism: Acidobacteriota bacterium; assembly: GCA_028876655.1. GTDB lineage: Bacteria > Acidobacteriota > Vicinamibacteria > Vicinamibacterales > CAVVIG01 > JAGWRA01. The sequence continues at coordinate 10,402 of JAGWRA010000128.1, forward strand.
CAGGCAATCTACCTGTCGCCGCCGGTCTTCTGCCGGATCGCGGACGCCTGCAAGCTGTTCGACTTCGACGCGCGCCGCTGGACCGACTTCGAGGGCCGGCCGACGGGGCCGGTGCTGGTCGCGCGGGGGTCAGCGGCCGAAGGCGCCGTTGCCGATGCCGAAGATGTTGTGGGGATCGATGCCGCGCTTGGCGGCCTGGAGGGTCTCCAGAGCGGCGCCTGAATGCACCTGCGGCAGGAATCGCTGCCGGATCTTGCCCACGCCGTGGTGGTGCGACAGCGAGCCGCCGTGGTCGAGGACGACCTGCCGCAGCGCCTGCTCGATGTCGTGGAAGACCGTGCCCGGGTCGTCCAGACCGCGGCAGTCGAACGCCATGGTGAAGTACAGGCAGACGCCGGCGTGATAGGTCTGCGTGACGCGATACGAGAGATACGGCCGGCCCGCGACCCCCGACGCCGCACAGGCCGCGACAATCGTCCGCTCGACGGCCTGGCAGACCTCATCGATCCGGCTCCACGGCACCGACGTCTCGAATGACTCCGCCGCGATGTTGTAGTCGCTGAAGAAGTCCCGCAGGTAGGCGATCGCGAACGTCAGCGAATAGCCGCGGCGCCCGTTCTCCGATCCGCCCCAGACGGCGCGAAATCGCCCCGCCAGCCGCCGGAGCGCACGCTCCTGCCGCGCGACTTCGTCCCGGCGCCCCTCCATCACGATCGTGCACGCCGCCATCGATTCGGGATCGAAGCCGAGCACGTCGAAGAGCCACCGCTTCTGCAGCGCGCTCTTCCAGGCACCCGGTCCGTGCGCGGCCGGCCGGAGCGCCTGGCCGAGCCGGAATTCGCGGTTGTTCACGAGGCGGATGCTCGCCGGCAGGAGCCCTTCGGCGCGGACCGCCTTGAGGAACGCCACGCCGTCGGCGAACGTGCGGAAGACGAGCGACCCGTAGCGCTCCTCGTCCGGCTTCGGATGGACGGCGATCAACGCCCTGGTGATCACGCCGAGGTTGCCTTCGCTGCCGAACAGCAGCGCCAGCGGCTGGATGCCCGTGGACGTGCGGGCCGCCGGGCGCCGGGTCTCGATCACGCCCGCCGGCGTCACCATCGTCGCCTCGATCACGATGTCCTCGATGTTGCCGTAGCGGTTCTTCTTCATGCCGCTGGCATTGGTGGCGATCCAGCCGCCGAGCGTCGAGAACTCCATGCTGTCGGGCGTGTGCCCGCAGGCGTAGCCGGCCTCGCCCAGGACACGCTCGAGTTCGGTGCCCGTGATGCCCGCTTCCACGAGGGCGCAGCGGTTCTCGCGATCGATCGAGAGCACCCGGCACATGCGGCGCATGTCGATCGACACGATCGTGCGGGTCTCTCCCTCCGGGCAGAGCAGCGCCCCGCTGACGTTCGTGCCGCCGCCGAACGGTACGAGGCAGACGTCGTGCGCCGCCGCGGCGCTCACGATCGCGCGCACCTCCTCCTCGCCGACGGGCTCGACGACGACGTCGACCACGCGCGCGAAGCGGCCGCCGTAGAGGAGACGGTCGATCTCGCCGACGGCGAGCTGGCCGTGGCTGTGCGCCAGCCGCGCGTCCGGGTCCGTGGTGCGCCGGTCGGCCGGCAGCAGCGGCTCCAGCGCCGCCATGAATCCGGCGTCGAGCACCGGTGGCGGCACGACCGGCGTCGATTCCACCCGGCGGGTCGAGGGATCGAACGGGACGCCGAGGGTCGCTTCGACGAAGGGAATCAGGTGCGGCATCGACACCCCGCTCAGCGGATAGCGGGTGCCGGTCATGCGGACCGAGCGCGCCCGGTCGATTTCCAGGCGCGTGTCGGAAAAGCCCCAGCGGTGAGGGTGGCGATCGTCGCTCACGTGCGCGGACTCCATGGCATCGCGTCGAGTCTGGGATCCCGGGCGTCTAGCGGCCGTTCTTCGTGGCCGCAGTGTAGGGGGCCTCGAGCAGGGCCGTCGCCCGATCGACGCCCACCGGATCGTCGTCTTCCTTGCCCAGCACGATGGCCTGCTCGTACTGCGCGATGGCCTGCTGGCGGCGGCCCGCCAGGTCGTCGAGCTTGCCGAGTTCGGTGTGCGCGCGGCCGTGGACCCAGGCCCGGCCGGTCTCGGTGAGGCAGGCGTCGAGGTCCGCTGTCGCGTCCGCCGCGCGGCCGAGGGCCACCCGGGTGGCACCCCGCTCGTACAACCAGAGCGCCTGCTCGCCGTACATCCGCTCGCGCGTGTCGTGGACCAGCAGGTCGAACCCTTCGTCGAGCTGCCGTTCGGCCACCTCGGGCATGTCGCCGCGCAGCGCCGTGGCGCCGGCCTCGAGCCAGAGCAGCCGGTTGCGCGGGAAGGCCTTCTCCAGGTCCCCGAGCACGTGGAGCGCGTCGGTGTAGCGCTTCTCGCGGTTGTAGAGGAGGATGAGGGCCATCTGCGCGTCGGGCTGGTCCTCGCCCGGATAGCTGGCCGCGCGCTCGATCAGGTGAAGTCCCGCTTCCTTGCCCCCTGCGAACCCCACCAGCTTGGCGAGGATGCGGATGGCCCAGGGGAGCGACGCCACCATGTACCGGTAGGTGCCGACGATGAGGCCCGCATCGAGGCGTGCAGGGTCGATCTCGAGAACGCGTGACTCTTCCCTGTAGGCGTCGCGCGCCGCCTTGAACGCCGGCATCCGCGCATCGTCGACGGTCACGGTGTAGGAGGCCAGCACGCCGTAGGCCGCGCCCAGCTCGTAGTGCGCGTCCGCCGAATCCGGGTGCGCCTTGATCGCCTTCCGCGCCAGCGCGATCGACTCGTCGATGTCGTGGTGGAACTGCTCGGCGAGCCCGGGAGGCGGTGTCCGCATCGACTCGGGCGGCTTCGCGAACCGCCCCAGATAGTTGTCGGCCGTGACGAGCCCCCGCGTGAACATGATGTGCAGCCAGATCGAGCTGGCCCGCTCGCGGTACGCGTCGGGGTCCTTCGGATCGGCGGCGATCGCCTGCGTGTACAGCTGCATCGCCTCGTCGTAATCGAGGTTGTAGCTCAGGTGCGCGGCGCGCACGAGCAGCGCGTGCGACGCGGGAT
>JAGWRA010000129.1 GCA_028876655.1 Acidobacteriota bacterium
GAAGCCGCGCCCCTCGACGTCCCGATGCGGTCCCAGCACGCCGAACGGGTCGTGATGGGCCCCGGCCGCCAGCCGCTCGAGGGCACGGTCAATCTCGATCGCGTGGGTTCGGGAAGTCACGCCTTCAGTGTGTCAAAGATCGCCACGTGAGTCGAATCCGGGCCGTTTTGTGCTACGGTTTGCCCCGGAGGAGTCGCCATTCATGAGCCCGCTGCCCCCTGACCCCGCCGCTCCGGACGCCCCGGCCCGCGCCGTGAACCGCCGGGCGTTCCTGAAGACCGTTCCGGCCGCCGTGGCCGTCGGCCTGGCCGCTCCCGCGCTGGCGGGTCAGGCCGGGCGCCCGTCGCCGATCTCCGACGCGACGCTGAAGGCCGGCGAGGCGATCGACGGCGTCCACTTCACCGAAGCGCAGGACGCGATGGCCCTGCAGGGGGTGAGCGAGCACCTCGAGAACTACGAGACGCTGCGCCAGCTCGCCGTGCCGCTCGACACCGAGCCGGCGGTCACGTTCCGGCCGTACCTGGCCGGCGAGCAGCCCTCCGGCCCGGTCACGCGCAACGCGCCGCTGAAGGTCTCGCAGCCGGCGGTCCACGTCAGCGGCTCGCTCGAGGATCTCGCCTTCCAGCCGGTCGTCGCCCTCGCGCCGCTGCTGCGCACGCGGACGATCACGTCGACCGACCTCACGAAGATGTACCTGGCCCGGCTGAAGAAGTACGGGCCGACGCTCCAGTGCGTGATCACGCTCACCGAGGATCTCGCGCTCGCGCAGGCCGCGCAGGTCGACCGCGAGATCGCGTCGGGCCACTACCGCGGGCCGCTGCACGGCATTCCCTGGGGCGGCAAGGACCTGCTCGCGACCAAGGGGATCCGCACCACCTGGGGCGCCAAGCCGTACGAGCACCAGATGATCGACCACGACGCCACCGTCGTCGAGCGCCTGCGCGAGGCGGGGGCCGTGCTCGTCGCGAAGCTCTCGATGGGCGCCCTTGCGCAGGGCGACGTCTGGTTCGGCGGCAAGACGCGGAACCCGTGGGACGTCGACAAGGGATCGAGCGGGTCGTCTGCCGGGCCCGGTGCGGCGACCGGCGCGGGACTGGTCGGCTTCGCCATCGGCACCGAGACGCTCGGGTCGATCGTCTCGCCGTCGAGCACGTGCGGCGTGGTCGGGCTGCGGCCGACCTACGGGCGGGTGAGCCGCTACGGCGCCATGGCGCTCAGCTGGACGATGGACAAGCTGGGGCCGATGGCGCGCAGCGTCGAGGACTGCGCCCTGGTGCTGAACGCGATCTACGGCAGCGACGGCCGCGACACGAGCGTGGTGGACGCGCCGTTCGACTGGAACCCGGACGTGCCGCTCGGCTCGCTGCGCATCGCCTACCTGCAGAAGGAGTTCGAGGAGGCGCCGAAGTTCTTCCGGCCGGGCCAGGAGGCGCAGTGGGAGAAGCAGAAGGTCCTGCTGCAGGACGCGCTGGCGGTGTATCGACGACTCGGCGCCCGCCTCGAGCCGATCGAGCTGCCCGACTTCCCCGCCCAGGCGCTCGGCTTCTGCCTGGACGCCGAGGCCGGCGCGGCCTTCGACGACCTGACGCGGAGCCGCGGCATCGACCAGATGGTCGAGCAGGGGCCCCGGGCCTGGCCGAACACGTTCCGGACGGCGCGCTTCATCCCCGCCGTCGAGTACCTGCGCGGCCAGCGGGCCCGGCGGCTGCTGATGCGGCAGATGGGCGAGCTGATGGCGCACTACGACGTCTTCCTGTCGCCGTCGCGCAGCGCCAGCCTGACCATCACCAACTTCACCGGCCATCCGGCGGTCGTGCAGAAATGCGGCTTCATCGACGGGATGCCGCAGGCGATCATGGTGACGGGCCGGCTCTACGGCGAGGCGACGGCGCTCCGGGTCGCCCTCGCCTACCAGCAGGCCACGTCCTGGCATACGATGAACCCGGACCTGCAGAAGACGCTCAAGTTGACGGAGGCACAGCCTGTCGCGCGTAGGCGATAGGCTATAGGCGATAGGGACGAGCGCTTCGCGCCGGAATTCCCGGAGAATGCGAGGCGTGAGCACACGAGCGCCGAGCCCGGCCCCACCGCCTATCGCCCATCGCCTACTGAACTCAACGCCAGAAAGGATCACCCCTTGCCCACTGCCCTGTTCACCACGTCTGAAGGGAACTTCCGGATCAAGCTGTTCGCCGAGGAGGCGCCGAAGACGGTGGCCAACTTCGTCGGCCTGGCCACCGGCACGAAGGAATGGACCGACCCGGCGTCCGGCAAGAAGGTGAAGCGGCCGCTCTACGACAACACGGTCTTTCATCGCGTCATCGACGGCTTCATGATCCAGGGGGGCGACCCGCTCGGCACCGGCGTCGGCGGCCCCGGCTACACCTTCGCCGACGAGTTCCACCCGTCGCTCCGGCACGGCCGCGAGGGGCTGCTGTCGATGGCCAACCGCGGGCCGAACACCAACGGCAGCCAGTTCTTCATCACGCTCGATGCCACGCCCTGGCTCGACAATCGGCACGCGATCTTCGGCGAGGTCGTCGAGGGGATGGACGTCGTGAAAAAGATCGGGAAGGTCGCCACGACCAAGCCCGGCGACCGGCCGGTGAAGGATGTCGTCCTCACGTCGGTGACGATCGAGGACGGCCAGTAGGCCCGGCGCGGCAGGGCGGGCTCAGGCGAGCGCGCCCTGCCGCAGCAGGAATTCCACGATCGCCTTCTGGTTCTTCTGCGTCGCCAGCGCCAGCGGCGTCTGCCCGGCGTCGTTGGCCGCGTTCACGTCCGCGGCCTGCGCCACCAGCACCTTCACCGCGTCGAGGTGTCCGCCGTTCACCGCCAGGTGCAGCGGACGCCAGCCGCCGGCGCTCGTCGCGTCCACGTCGGCTCCCGCCCCGATCAGCAGCCCCGCCACCAGGGTGTAGCCGCCGGCCAGGGCCGCGTGCAGCGGCGTGTTCGCCGTCGGATTGGTCGAGACCGCTGCCGTGTCCGCCCCGTGCGCGAGCAGCAGTTCGACCGCCTTCGCATGACCGAAGAACGAGGCCAGGTGCAGCGGCGTCCAGCCGTCGCCGCTGAAACGGCCCACCCCGGCGGGATCGCCGGCGAGCTGCCGCTCGAGCACGGCCGTGTCGCCGACGGCGGCCGCCTCGAACAGGTCGAGCTCCGGCCCGCGGTGGAGCAGCAGCCGGACGATGGCCGGCTGCCGGTGGTAGGCGGCCACGAGCGTGGCCCGCTCGCCCTGCGGCCCGCGCGCGTTCAGCAGCGACGGGTCGGCATCGACCAGGCGCTCGACGGCCGTCAGATCCCCCGCCCGGATCGCCGCGAACAGGTCAGTGGTTGCGTCCATCGAAGTGCCACCTCATCCACGCCCATTCTACTCCCGCCCCGCATGCTAGAATCCGCCCGGTTCGGACCCGCGGGGTCCGCCTCCGGGGAACGCACCGATGTCCTATCTCTGGATCTACCAGCTGCCGCTGCCCGTGCTGGGCTTCGGCGTCACGACCCTCTCGGTCCTCGTCGGCCTCACCTTCTCGCTGCTGGCGGACCGACTCGGCTGGACGGTCGGCCCGGGCGGCAACGAGGCCGCCGGGTTTCGCCATGCGGCCGTCGGCGTCGTCTACGCCGTGGCCCTCGCGCTCATCGTGGTCACCGTGCAGAACCGGTTCGACCAGGTCGAGCAGGCGGTCGAGATGGAGGCGAACCAGGCCGGCGACCTGTTTGCGACCTTCGGCGGGCTGAACGCCGACGTGCGCGTCCGCCTGCAGCAGGATCTGGTCGAGTACCTGAACAGCGTGATTGGGGTGGAGTGGCCCCTCACCGCGCAGGGGCGCACGAGCCGGCAGACAGAGGCCCTCGCCCGCCATCTGATGGACGAAATCGTCACCTACCACCCGCAGGACCAGCACGAGGAAGACCTGTACCCGCACCTGGTCACCGACATCCACCACCTGATCGACGCGCGGCAGACACGGCTGGCCATCGGCCTCGAAGGGCTGAACAGCCCCACCTGGCGGGTCATCGTCATCGGCGCGCTCATCACGCTGTTCTTCGCCAGCCTGTTCCACGCCGAGCGGCGACGCGTCCAGCTGCTGACGATGGCGCTGACGTCGGCGATGTTCGGGCTGATGATCTTCCTGATTCTCGCGATGGATCACCCGCTGCTCGGGCAGTTCAGCGTGTCGCCCGAGGCGTTACAGGAGGAGCAGGCACGGCTGGAGCAGATCATGCGGACGCCGCCGCCGCATCAGATGCACACACCACCCGCGCAGTCGCCGCGGTAGGGGCTCGGGAGGACTGGGGCGGGACCGCGCGCGCGGCGTCAGGCCGGGGCGACCGACGCCTGCCCGCAATCGTCGCAGCGCAGGTAGACGACCGGGAAGGACTCGGACCGGCCGATGACCCGGGCGCCAGGACGCCCGCAGCGCGGGCAGATCTCGCGATCGGCCAGCGGCTTCAGTGACTGCCGCTCACGGCGAGGCCGGGACGACGGCTGATGAGACTTGCCTTTCATGGGAAGTGGGGGCGCCGGGGCAGGATCTGGCGGGCCCTTCTCTCCTATAGCATTGATTATACACGATTTCTGCCGGACGCACTCGAAAAACGAGGGAGACAATTGATGACCTGCCGCAGGATGCTCTCTGGAACCGCCGCCGCTGCCGGAGCCCTCTGTCTGGCGGCCCTGGCCACCGCGGCCCCTGCCCCGGCCACCTCCTCGCCGGCTCAGGACGGGACGCTCCCCGCCCTGACCGCCATCGCCGGACAGGGGATGATGGGGCTGAACGTCTATCGCCTGCTCGAGGCACTGAGCGACGACATCGGCGGCCGGGTGACCGGGACCCCCGCGTGCAACCGGGCGATCCAGTGGGGCCTGGCGACGATGAAGGCCGTCGGCCTGCAGAACGTCCACGCCGAGCCGTGGCAGCTGAAGCGCGGCTGGACGCGCGGCACGGCCTCGGCCGAGATGATCGCGCCGGCCCATCACCCGCTGATGGTGGATGCCATGGGTTGGGTCGGCTCGACGCCGGCCGGCGGGGTCGACGCCGACGTCGTCCCGGTGAACGTCTACCAGCTCGACCGGGAGATCGCCAACCACGCGGGGACGTGGCGCGGCAAGGTGCTGCTCGCCGTTGCGAAAGGGGAGCCGCCGGAGGACCGCTCGGCCGCCTTCGGCGAGTTCGGCGCGCTCCTCGTCAAGGCGCACGAGGCCGGTGCCGTAGCCGTCATCGGCGGCTAGGGGGGCGGCAAGGCGCAGGGGATGCACCTCACGCACACCGGCGCGCTCGGCTTCGACACCTTCTACGACATCCCGGTCGTCAGCATGGCGGCCGAGGACCAGGACATCCTCGAGCGCTTCCTGGATCGCGGGATCACGCCGCGCATCCATGTCGACGTCCAGAACACGGTGACCGCCGGCCCCGTCGACACGGCGAACGTCGTCGGCGAGATCCCGGGCACCGAGCATCCCGAGCAGGTGGTCGTGGTGGGCGGCCATCTCGATTCGTGGGACCTCGCCGAGGGGTCGACCGACGATGGGGTGGGCGTGGCGACGACGCTGGGGGCCGCCGAGGCGATCCTGAAGTCGGGCGAAAAGCCGAAGCGGACGATCCGCTTCGTGCTGTTCACCGGCGAGGAGCAGGGGCTGCTGGGATCCCTGGCCTACGTGAAGCGGCACGAGGCCGAGATGGCCAATCATCTCGCCGCCGTGATCCTCGACAACGGCCAGGGACCGGTGACGGCGCTGAACATGGGCGGCCGTAACGACCTGCTGCCGGCGGTCGACCAGTTCGTCCCGTCACTCGCTGCCTTCGGGAAGATCGCGGCCAACGACCAGACCGAGTTCGGCACCGATGCGGGACCGTTCATCCTGGCCGGGCTGCCCGGGATCAACCTCGATCAGGACTCGCCGGCGTACCGCTACACGCACCACTCGCCGGTCGACACCTTCGACAAGGTGGACCAGGCGGTGCTCGATCGCGACGCGACGGTGCAGGGGCTGGTGGCGTTCTGGATCGCAGACCGGCCCGAGCGGCTGGCCCGCCCGTGGCCGCGCGAGCGGAGCCGGCAGATGCTGATCGACAAGCACCAGGACGAGCTCCTGAAGATGTACGGCATCTGGCCGTTCGGGGATCTGGATAAGTAAAGACGGTTGTCACGTCCGACGTGCAACGTACGACGTACAACGTGCGGACGTACGACGTACCACGTACGACGTGCGGGGTGCAGCGCCCGCGGCCGTGCGAGCCGGCGGCCATGCGAAGCCGCCGACGAGCATCGGCGTCGGTTCGCGCCGGGGGTGGGGCCCCGGCGCCACTGAGGAATGCTGTCAGCTTTTCTTCAGTGCCCGACCGGCTCGTCGGAGACGTCGCCTTCGGGCGCGGTTGACGGCGGCAGGCGGTCGATCTCGTCCTGCACCCAGCGCTGGTGCTCGACCTCCTCGTCGCGCAGCTCCTCGAAGAGCTCGCGCACGTCGGGGTCGGCGATCTGCGGCAGCGCCTGGACGAAGAAGTTGTACGCCTTCGTCTCCGCGTGCAGGGCGGCGTCGAAGGCCTCGCGGACGCTCATCCCCTGGCGCACCTGGTCGTAGTCGGGGGCCTCCACGTCGAAGATCATCGTGCGTGACACCCGCACCGGCGCACCGCCGAAGAGCAGGCGCCGCCGGCGGGCCAGCTCCTCGTGATGGTGCTGCTCGACGCCGATCATCTTCCGGAAGAACTGCTCGGCACCAGGCGTGTGGTGCACCGCCATCTGCTCGGCCAGCTCCTCGTACCGGTCGCGCGCTTCCTCCTCGATCAGCGTCGCCAGGTCGAGCGCGTCCTGCAGGGACAGCGTCTTCAGATCGAGGTCACGAATCGGCAAGAACCCCTCCCTCTGTGCGCTGGACGAACAGTTCGAGGATCCGCTCGCGCGGCAGCGCGTTCCGGCCGAGTTCGGCCTGCCGCTCGCGCACCAGCTGCTCGTAGGTCGGCGGCGGGTCCGGGTTGCGATAGAAGACGCCGGTGTGCAGGTCGTGGGTGTAGTGCGTGGCCCACTCCAGCGCCTTGAGATAGTCGGCGGGATCGTGCCCCACCGAGGCGAGGGACTTCATCACCGCCTTCTGCGCCCGCATCTGCTGGTGCTCCTCGCCATACGTGACGCACGGCGACTGCACGTTGACGAAGGCGAAGCCCGGGTAGCGGATCGCCTCCTCGATGAGCGCCGTCAGCCCCACCATGTCGGCGGGCGTCCCCTGTGCCACGAAGCCGGCCCCGTAACTCAGCACCTGCAGCAGCGGATTGATCGGCTGCTCGAGGCTGCCGTACGCCGAAGTCGCCGTCTTCCGGCCGCGGACGGAGGTCGGCGACAGCTGCCCCTTCGTCAGGCCGTACACCTGGTTGTCCATCACGATGTAGGTGAGATCGAGGTTGCGGCGGATCGCGTGCGGCAGGTGGCCCCCGCCGATCGAGAAGCCGTCGCCGTCGCCCCCCGCGACCAGCACGAGCAGGTCGGGATTGGCGAGCTTCAGCCCCTGCGCGATCGGCAGCGCGCGGCCGTGCACGCTGTTGAAGCCGTAGGCGGTCGTGTAGCCGGGAATCCGGCTGGAGCAGCCGATGCCCGAGACGAACGCGATCTCGTGCGGCGGCCGGCCGATCGCCGAGAGCGCGCGGTAGATCGCCTGCACGACGCCGTAGTCGCCGCAGCCGGGACACCAGATCGGCTTCAGGTCGCTCTTGAAGTCCTTCGGCGCGTACGCCTGTTCGACGGCCATGGTCGTCACTCCTCCACCGGCTGCGCGTCCTCGAGACGCCCCTGCAGCGCCTGCGCGAGCGCCTCGATCCGCTCGAGCACCTCGGCCGGCCTGAACGGGTTCGCGCCGCTGCGGCAGAACGACTGCACGTCCCGCGGGAGGTCGACGAACATCCGCACGAGCCGGTGCAGCTGGCCCTGGTAGGACTGCTCCACGAAGAGGCCCGCCTGCACGCCCGCGAAGAACCGGACGTAGACATCGTCGGCCACCGGGTAGAGCAGCCGGGGCACCAGCAGCTTCGCGCGCAGGCCGGCCGCCTGCGCGCGCGCGAGCGCCTCCCGGCACACGCCGGCCGAACTGCCCCAGCTGACGAGGGCGATCGGCGCGCCGGCGTCGCCTTCCTCGCTGAAGAGGTCCGTCCGCTGCCGCAGCGCCTGCAGCTTGCGGAAGCGCTTGTCGTTCATCCGCGTGTGCATCACGCCGCTCGAGGCGGGCGCGCCGGTCTCGTTGTGCTCGATGCCCGACCCGAGGTACGCCCCGCCGGGCGTCCCCGGACAGCTCATCGGACTGACGCCCGACTCGGTGTCGAGGAACCGCTTGTAGTCCTGCAGCTCGGATTCGCCCGGCCGCTGGCGCTCGACCAGCGCGATCCGCGACGTGTCGATCGGGTCGACCGTCTCCTTCCGCTGCGCGATCTCCTGGTCGGAGAGGACGATGACCGGCGTCTGGTACTGCTCGGCCACGTTGAACGCCTCGACCATCACATGGAACGTGTCGGCCACCGACGTCGGCGCGAGGACGGGCCGAAGCACGTCGCCGTGCGCCGAGAAGCAGGCCTGGAACAGGTCGCCCTGCTCGGCACGGGTCGGCAGGCCGGTGGACGGCCCGCCGCGCTGGACGTTGAGGACGACCAGCGGCACTTCGGCCATCGACGCCAGGCCGAGCACCTCCGTCTTCAGGTCCATCCCCGGGCCGGAGGTCGCCGTCATCGCCTTCACGCCGGCGAGCGACGCACCGAGCGCGGACGCCACACCGGCAATCTCGTCCTCGGCCTGCAGCGCCGCGCCGCCGTACTTCCAGATCTCACGCGTGAGGAACTGCATCACCTCGGACGAGGGGGTGATCGGATAGCCGCCGAAGAACCGGCAGCCGGCGAACACCGCCGCCGCCGCGCTCATCTCATTGCCGTCGGTCAGCAGCTTCTCGGCACCGCCCGCCGGCCGCACGGCCGGCTCGAGCCGCACCGCGTCGTCGAGCGGCTCCGCCCGCGCGAATTCGAAACCGGCCTGGAACGCCCGCTCGCTCGCCTGCCACAGCGCCTCGCCCTTGCGGAGGAAGCGCTTCTTCAGCCCGGCGAGGATCGCCGCCGCCGGCACGCCGAGCCAGCCCGAGAGCAGCCCGAGTACCAGGCTGTTCTTCATCTTGTCCGAGCCGGTGGCCGTCTTCGTCAGCTCGGCCAGCGGCACCGCCAGGGCACGCGCCGGCGTCACGCCCGGCAGCGGCAGCCGATCGGCCGTAATCCCCGAGGCCGAGTCCCAGACGACAACCGTGCTGCCCGATACCGTCAGCTCCGCACCAAACTTGAGGAAATCGTCCCAGTTCAGCGCGACCGCCAGATCCAGCGCCCCACCGGCGCTGTGGAGGCGCCCGGTCGCGATCCGGATCCGGCACGACGACTCGCCTCCGCGGATCTGCGGGCCGTAACTCTTGGTCATCAGCGCGCGGTACCCCTCACGCGCCGCGGCGGCCATCAGCGCCTCGCCCGCGCTCACGATGCCGTCGCCGCCGGAACCCGCCATGCCGATGATGAGGTCTGTCGTCGCCATGTTGTCGACCGCCTGGAGTCCGAATAGGCCTTCAGCATTCATGCCGCGTGCCGTTCCGGGCCGCGGCGGTCCGTGACGCTCGCATCAGCCCTCTACAGGCGCACCGCCGGTGCTGATACGGCAGAGCTACGGGAGGTGTCCGCGGAGAAGTTCGCAGCTTCCTGCGGACAAAGCCACAAAGGGCCCCTTGTGCGAAGATGAGCTGATGAGGACGCGTCTCGTGTTGGTTCTGGGGATGCACCGCAGCGGAACGTCGGTGATGGCGGCTGGCCTCCAGTGCCTGGGCGTCTCGCTGGGCGATCGGCTGACGGGATCCGGGCCGGACAATCCCAAGGGGTTCTGGGAGAACGGCGACGTGCTCGCCCTCAACGAACGGGTGCTGGCGGCGATCGGCCGCGACTGGCAGACCCCGGAGGCGATCGACCGGACGGCGCTCACCGCGCCGGCACTGGCGCCGTTCGCCGAGGCGGGCCGGCGCATCCTGCAGGACCAGCTGTCGCGCTTCCCGGACTTCGGCCTGAAGGAGCCCCGCCTCTGCCGCCTGCTCCCCTTCTGGCGGCCGATCTTCGACGCGCTCGGCTGCGCCGTTTCCGTCGTCTACGCCGTCCGGGAACCGGCGTCGGTGGCGCGCAGCCTCGCGAAGCGCAACCGGATCCCGATGCCGTGCGGTCGAGCGCTCTGGCTCGCCTACGTCCGCGACGGCCTCGCGGATGCCGATCCCGCCTGGCCCGCGGTCGTCGTCGATCACGCGCTGCTGATGCGCGACCCGGTCGGGCAGCTGCGGCGCATGAGCGCCGCGCTCGTGCGGCCGCTCGACGAGCGTCTCGCCGCGGAGTTCGCCGCGGCGTTCATCGACGAGGGGTTGTGGCACGAACGGGATGCCGCCGAGCCGGGCGGGCCGGTGGGCGACGTCTGGCAGTGGTGCCGGGAGGCCTCCGCCGATCGGATGAGCGTGGGCGATCTGCGGCAGCGGGCGTCCGGCCTCTGAGCAGGCGGCGCGCGCACGATGCCGGGGCTGCGTCGAGTCCGGCGGCGCGGCGTCAGGACGGCGTGGTGGGCCGTTCGCCGCGTACGAGGGACTGATCCCCGGGGTGGCGGGTCAGGTACTTCTTCACGAACGGGCAGACCGGCACGATCGCCAGGTGATGCGCGCGCGCGTAGTCGAGCGCGGCGGCCGCCAGCCGATCCGCGAGGCCGCGGCCCCGCAGCGCCGGCGGCACTTCCGTGTGCACCAGCACCAGGTCGCCCGCCGCGTC
>JAGWRA010000130.1 GCA_028876655.1 Acidobacteriota bacterium
GCCCGCGCCCGCCCCGGCCCCGGCCGAGGTCACGCTCTCGGCGGCCGACCGCGCGTCGCTGCTGCGCGATCCCGAATCGGCCTACTTCGACGAAGTGCGGAAGTCACTGGTGGAGGCGATGCTCGACTACGGCGGGCCGCTCGACATCGGGGACGATGAATGGCTGACCGTCGCGGCCCGCGACGACGAGGACCCGGCGCGGCTGACCCCGGACGACGCCTCCGAGATCCGCTCGCTGACGCTGCGGATCCGCGGCCGGGATCTCCGGGCGTTCCGGACGGGCCGGATCAGCCGGGCCGAGGCGATCCGCCGGATCGAGGTGCGGCGGTACTGAAACGGATGCACTACAATGGGCCCATGCGGCTCACATGGATCCGGACCCTGTCGCTCGCCAGCGCCGCCGCCCTCGTCGCCTTGGCCGCGTCGGCCTGCGGCGGGACCCCCGTCGACCTGCAGAAGGCCCTCAAGGTCGATCAGGTCAGCACCGGCTGGCACAACGACGGCGTCGTCGACGGCAAGAACAAGCTGGTTCCCAGCCTGACCTTCACCCTCACCAATCAGGGGACCCAGGCGCTCGGCAGCCTGCAGGTCAACGCCGTGTACAAACGCGTCGGCGAGACCGAGGAGTGGGGGACCGCCTTCAGCAACGTGGCCGGGTCCGGCGGACTCGCGGCCGGGGCGACCACGCCGGCGATCACGCTGCACTCGCCGCTGGGCTACACCGGCACCGAAGCGCCCGAACAGATGATGCAGAATCACCTGTGGGTCGACGCCGAGGTCACGCTGTTCGCCAAGTACGGATCGGCGCAGTGGACCAAGCTGGGCCAGTTCCCGGTGAAGCGGATCCTGCTGCCCAAGTAGCGTCACCCGATTCGACGCGGCCGCGCGTCGTGTTCTCCGGGAGGCGGTCATCGAGTTCCCGCCCACGCTCGAGCGCCGCCTGGGCCCCGTCGACGCGGCGGCCATCGTCATCTCCAATGTGATTGGAGTCGGGATCTTCACCACGCCCGGCTTCGTCGCCCAGATGGTGCCTCACCCCCTCGCGATCCTGGGGGTCTGGATCGCCGGCGGGCTGCTCGCCTTCTCGGGCGCCATGGCCTACGCCGAGCTGGCCGCGCTGCGTCCGCGCGCCGGCGGCGAGTACGTCTACCTGCGCGAGAGCTTCGGGCCCCTCGCGGCCTTCCTCACCGGCTGGACCTCCTTCGTGGCGGGCTTCTCCGGCGCGATTGCGGCAGGCGCCGTCGGCGCCGCCGCGTATCTCGGCCGCTTCGTGCCGGCCGCTGGCGACGCGCGGCCGATCGTGGCCGTCTCCCTCGGTCCCCTGACGCTCTCGGTGTCGCCGCAGGCGCTCGTGGCGCTGGCGGCCATCGCCGGGCTGACGATCGTCCACCTGCGGGGCCTGGGGCCGGGACGGCTGGTTCAGAACACGCTGGCCGGCGTGAAGGTTGCGGCGCTCGTCGTCTTCGTGGCCCTCGGTTTCTCCATCGGCCGGGGCTCGACCGCGCACTTCCATGCGGCGGGCGGGCCGGTGCCCGCGTCGACCTGGCTGCTCGCGCTGATTCCCGTGATGTTCAGCTACAGCGGCTGGAATGCCGCGGCCTACGTGGCGGAGGAGGTCCGCGATCCCGGGCGCAACGTGCCGCGCGCCCTCGCGCTCGGCACGCTGATCGTGGTGGTCGTCTTCGTCGCGTTGAACGCGCTGTATCTCTACGCGCTGCCCATCAGCGCGTTCGCCGGCTCGATCGAGGTGGGCGAGACCGTGGCCGCCCGGCTGCTGGGCCACGCCGCCGGGGCGGCGATGGGCCTGCTGGCGATCGTGATCATCCTCGGCAGCCTGAGTGCCATGGTCCTCGCCGGCCCCCGCATCTACTTCGCCATGGCGCGCGACGGCCTGTTCTTCCCGGGCGCGGCCAAGGTGCACGCCGGCTATCGCACGCCTGTGGCGGCCATCGTGGCGCAGGCGATCTGGAGCGGCCTGCTCGTCCTGTCGGGCACGTTCGCCCAGCTGCTGACCTACACCGGATTCGCCGTGGTGCTGTTCTCGGGCGTGGCCGTCTGCGCCCTGTTCGTGCTGCGGTGGCGGCGGCCCGACGAGCCGCGGCCCTTCCGCGCGTGGGGCTATCCCGTGGCGCCCGCCATCTTCGCGCTGGCCAGCCTGGCGATCGTCCTGAACGCGATCGTCGAGAGCCCGCGGCCGTCGGCCGCCGGGCTGCTCCTGATGGCGTCCGGCATTCCCGTCTACGGCCTCATGCGCGCTAAGCGCCGGCGGACGCCGGCACCTTCCACAACGCCCAGAGCGTGACGAGCGCCAGCGTCCCGTCCGACGCGGCGAACAGCAGGAAGGCCGGCGGCGAGTGCCGCACGACGTGATCGATCACGAACGTCAGCGCACCCGCCCCCTTGAGGAACGGACCCATCACCCACAGGTAGCCGCGGTAGCGCTGCGGCGCCGAGTACGGCAGGGCGTAGCCCAGCGCGACGGCCAGCAGGAACACCCCGTTCAGATCGGCGTGGATCGGCGGCTGCGGCAGCGGGACGGCGAAGACGTGGGCCAGCCACGGCCGGGCCGTCAGCATGACGAGGCCGACCAGGCCGTCATAGAGACCCGAAACGGCGGCGACGAGACTGAGGAGGCGCGGTGACGCAGGAGCGGAGGAGGAGGGCATGGCGGCATTCTACGCCGCCATGCCCGGTCCCCGTCACGGGAGCTTCTGCATCGAGCCCTTGTAGGTAATCGTCTGGCCGGGCAGGAGCTTGACGTGGAACGTCAGCGTCCGGTAGCCCTTCTGCTCGATCGTGATCGTGTGCGGGCCGGGGGCGACCTTCAGCTCCTGGAAGAAGCCGTTGAAGTCGTTGACCACGCCGACGTAGTCGCCGTCGACGGAGACCGATGCCGTCTTCGGTTCCACCTTGATGTGGATGGCGCCTTCCTGTCGCGCCACGTAGTAGCTGTAGGGGGCGTAGCCGTCCGCTCCCCATCCGCCACCCCAGCCCCATCCGGGGCCCCACCAGTCGTCGGCCCACGGACCGCCGTACCAGCCGTCGCCGAGGCCGACGATCACCGCGCCGTCACCGCCATCTCTCCCTTCGTCGTGATCGTCGACGCGGCGGAGGGTGAGCGCGGCCTCCCGGGTGTCGGGGTGCCGGAGCCCGGCCGTCTCCATGGCGGAGGTGCGCACAACACGCAGGACGGCGTTCCGGGCTGCCGGCGGCGGTATCGGCTGTGAGGCCGCCGTGCCGTCGGGGTGCGACGCGGCGTGTGGCGCCTCAGCCCGTGCGGGCAGCCCGGCCGCCAGGAACAGCCCCAGCGCCGCACAGGTGATGGCGAGCTTGAGCTTCATCATGATTGACCATCCTTCGAACGTCTGGTGCCAGCGGTCGGCTGGCGTGTGAAGGCCGGCCGGGAGCGGCGTTCACCACGGGAGAGAGCAACCCGCTTGCCAACCTGCCGGCCTCCGGACACGGCGGAGGTGGCGCTGCCGTGGCCCGGCTGGCGCGCGTCGCGACGAGATCGAGAAGAGGCGGGTGAGAAGGAAGTGGGCATGGCGGCCACGCGTGCCGCCATGCCCCCGCGGGTCAGGGCTGGCGTTGCAGTTCGCCCCGGTAGGTGATCGTCTGGCCGGGGCGCAGGTTCACGTCGAACGTGATCGGCGCGTACCCCGGTTCGCGCACCTCGATCCGGTGCGGGCCCGGCTGGATGGTGAGCTTCTGGAAGAGGCCGTCGAAGTCGTCCACGGTCCCGACGTAGTAGCCGTCGACGTAGACCGAGGCCTGCTTCGGCTTCACCTTCAGATGGAGGCCGCTCGATTCCTCGGGCACGTATCCATACGCCCCACCGGCGTAGGGATCGTAGGCGCCGTAGTAGCCGTCGGACCAGAGATCCGAGTACGACCACCAGTACGGATTGAAGTAGCCGATGCCGACGCCGCCATACGGGTAGTAGTACCCCGGCCAGTACCCGCGATCGCGATCGCGGTCGTGCTCGTAGACGCGCGGCCGCTGCCCCTCGGGCCGTGGCATCGCCATGCCTTCACGCCCGCCCGGCGCGCGCGGCTCCGCAGCGGACGGCGGCGGGGACGCCGGTTCCGGGTGCCGGGGGACGGCCTGCCCGCCGCTCGACGGCGGTGGCGTCGAGGGGGGCGGGGGCGCGACCTCGCGCGGCATGGCCCGCATGCCGTCGGCGCGGGCGCCGGGCGGCGGGGCGGCGCGGCCCTCGCCATTGACGGGCGGATGGCGGACCGCCTGGCCCGCGGACGCCGCGGCAGGCAGCCCCACGAGCAGGAGCGCGCCGACGAACAGTCCGGTGATGGAGAGCCTGGAAGCGTTCATGGTGTCCTCCGCTCCTTGCTGGGGCAAGACTCCTGCCAGACGGGACGGGCCGCCTGGCGCCGCGGGAAGAGCTTCGCGGCGCGCGTGAATGTCCCCGTGAGAGCGCAGGGCGTCCCGTTTCCTTGACACCCCTGAGGGGGGCCGATAGACTGCCTGAAGTCGGCCGACCCGCGTGTGCGGCCTCCAGTTCCGCAGGATCCGCGACCGTCCTTCCTCCGAATCATCATGTTCCACGGCACCACGATACTGGCGGTCAGGCATCAGGGCCACGCCGTGCTGGCGGGCGACGGGCAGGTGACGCTCGGCTCGACGGTGGTGAAGCAGACCGCCCGCAAGATCCGCCGCCTCTACAACGACCGGATTCTGGCCGGCTTCGCCGGTTCGGCGGCGGACTCCTTCGCGCTGTTCGCCCGCTTCGAGTCGAAGCTCGAGCAGTACCGGGGCAATCTGGAGCGATCTGCGGTGGAGTTGGCGAAGGACTGGCGGACGGACCGCATCCTGCGCCGGCTGGAGGCGATGCTCATCGTGCTCGACCAGACGCACACGTTCCTGCTGTCGGGGACGGGCGATCTCATCGAGCCGGACGATGGCATCGTCGGGATCGGATCGGGGGGAGCGTACGCCCTGGCGGCCGCGCGGGCGCTGGCGCGCGACTCCTCGCTCGACGCGCGGGCGATTGCCGAGCGGTCGATGGCGATTGCGGCCGAGATCTGCATCTACACGAACCAGCACGTCGTGGTGGAAGAGCTGTGATCGCCGGCCGCGGCACGCGATCCGGGGCACCGGGACACTGACCATGCCAATCTATCTGCCCGAGAGCACGGCGCCGGCGGTCGACGCGCTGACGCCGCGCCAGATTGTCGCCGAACTCGACAAGTACGTCGTGGGCCAGCGGGCGGCCAAGCGGGCGGTGGCGATTGCACTGCGGAACCGGATGCGGCGCCAGAAGCTGCCGCCCGAGATGGCCGAGGAGGTCGCGCCGAAGAACATCCTGATGATCGGCCCGACGGGGGTCGGCAAGACGGAGATTGCCCGGCGCCTGGCGCGCCTGGCGCAGTCGCCGTTCATCAAGGTGGAGGCGTCGAAGTTCACGGAGGTCGGCTACGTCGGGCGCGACGTCGAGTCGATGGTGCGCGACCTGGTGGAGCTGGCGGTGGACATGGTGCGCGACGAGCGCATCGAGGACGTGCGGGCCAAGGCCGAGCAGAACGCCGAGGAGCGGCTGCTCGACCTGCTGCTGCCGCCGACCCGGCCGATCGCCCCCGACGAGGACGCGGTGGCCGTCCGGGATCAGCAGCAGCAGACGCGCGAGCGGTTCCGCGAGCTGCTGCGCAACGGGCGGCTCGACGAGCGCACGGTCGAGGTCGACGTGCGGGAGAAGGCGTTCCCGTCGTTCGAGATCATCGCGGGCTCCTCGGTCGAGGAAGTCGACATCAACATCAAGGACATGCTGCCCGGCCTGTTCCAGGGGCGGAGCAAGAAGCGCAAGGTGAAGGTGCCCGAGGCGCTCGAGCTGCTGGTCCAGGAAGAGGAGCAGAAGCTGGTCGACATGGAGTCGGTCACGCGCACCGCCGTCGAGCGCGTCGAGGACAGCGGCATCATCTTCATCGACGAGATCGACAAGATCTGCGGCAGCGAGGGTGCTCAGGGCCCCGACGTCAGCCGCGAAGGGGTGCAGCGCGACATCCTGCCGATCGTCGAAGGGACGACGGTGAACAGCAAGTACGGCATGGTGCGGACCGACCACATCCTGTTCATCGCGGCCGGTGCCTTCCACGTCTCCAAGCCCTCCGACCTGATCCCGGAGCTGCAGGGACGCTTCCCGATCCGCGTCGAGCTCGAGGCGCTGGGCCGCGAGGAGTTCGTCCGCATCCTGACCGAGCCGAAGAGCGCGCTGATCAAGCAGTACGTCGCCCTGATGGAGACCGAGGGCATCACCCTGCGGTTCCTCGACGGCGCGATCGAGCGGATTGCCGACTTCGCGACGCGGGTGAACGAGCGGACCGAGAACATCGGCGCCCGCCGCCTGCACACGGTGATGGAGAAGCTGCTCGACGAGATCTCGTTCGAGGGGCCCGACCTCGCGGAGAAGCAGATCACGATCGACGAGGCGTACGTGGAGCGCATGCTCGCCGACATCGTCAAGAACGAAGACCTCTCCCGCTACATCCTGTGAGCGCGCCGACCCGTTCCGCCCAGTTCCTGGTGCGCCTCGCCGCGGGAGTCGCGCTCGCCGGGCTCGCGGCCGCCTGCGGCAAGAAGGCGGGGCCGCTGCCGCCCATCCTCTACCTGCCC
>JAGWRA010000131.1 GCA_028876655.1 Acidobacteriota bacterium
ACGCGTGGCGCTGGCTGCGCCGCTGGCCGGCGCCGTCGTGCTGGCGGCCGTCATCTTCACCCACCGGGAGAAGACCACCGGAGGCGAACTGCTGACGGCGGTCACGCTGTCGCTGGTCGCGCTGCCGATCGCCCTGGCCGCGCGTGCGCCATCGACCGTCGCGCTGACGTGCGTGCTCGTTTTCGCCCTCTGCTTCATCGTGGCGACCGTCAGCGTGCGCGCCGTCATCCTGTGGGCCAGGGGCCGCGCCGGCATCGGCACGCGCGTGACGGCCGGAGTGGTGGCCGCCGGCAGCGTCGCCGCTCTGGCCGGGCTCGCGCGCGCGGGCGTGACCGCGCCAGCTGGTCCCTGGGCCGCCATTCCCGTCTGCACGCTTGGCCTGCTGCTCGTGCTCGTCGCTCCCTCCCCGCGCCATCTGCGGACCATCGGCTGGAGCCTCGTCGCGGCCACGGCGCTCACCGCCATCGTCCTGATCGCGGCGCTCCGCTGACGCGCGCCGGTGACGCGCTCCACGCCGCGTGCTCATCAGTTCGCCCGCCTGATTTCGATATCGTAATCGACCCCGTATTTACGGCATTTTTCTTTCCGGTCCGTGATCGGTGCGCTATCATCGGGCGCTCAACTTTCGAAGTGCACGACCTGTTGCCCGGGACGCGCCAGTGATGGTCCCGGGGCCCCGAGAGGTGTCCACATGATGCGATCGAAATGGAAGTTCCTGCCGCTGCGCACCGCGGCGATCATCTTCACGACCGTCCTGGCGGCGGCTCCGCGCGCGCTCGCCGGACCGCCCGGCTGGGTCCAGGTCTCCGGTGCCATGTCCTCGCCGCGGGCGCTGGCCGTGGCCGCCGCGCTGCCCAATGGGCAGGTCCTGGTCATTGGCGGTCAGGACTCGACGGGTGCCGTGTCTGCCGCCGTCGATGTCTACGACTCGCAGACGAAAGCCTGGCTCGCCCCGGCCGCGTCGATGCACGTCGGACGCTTCCTTCCCGCCATGACCGTGCTGCACGATGGCCGGGTGCTCGTCGCCGGCGGTGAGGACGCCTCGGGCAACATACTGGCCACGGCCGAGATCTACGACCCGGCGACGAACGCCTGGACGCTGACGGCCGACATGCCGTACGGCGATGTCGCGGGCGCGGCCGTGACCCTGCAGGACGGCCGGGTCCTGCTCGCCGGTGGGCTGGACGGCTCGTCCAATGCCGCAACCGCCGGGACCCTGATCTTCGATCCGTCCACCGGCGTCTGGACGGCCGGCTCCGCCATGGGCGAGGCGCGGTACTTCGGCACCGCGACGCTGTTGAACAACGGCACGGTGCTCGTGGCCGGCGGCACCGACGGCACGTCATCGCCGCTCCTGCCCACCGACCTGTTCGACCCGTCGACCAACACGTGGAGCGCGGCCGGGCCGATGAGCACCGGGCACGTCCTCGGCGTCTCCGGTCTCCTGCCGGATGGTCGCGTCATCGTCGCCGGTGGCAGCGCGACCTCTGACATCACGACGCAGCAGGCGGCGGTCGACATCTACGATCCGGCCACCGGCCAATGGCAGGCGGCGGCGCCGATGAGCACGCCGCGCGGGCTGGCCGGCGGCGGTGTCGCGGTGGACGGCACCTTCGTGGTGGGCGGCGGCTTGAGTGGCTACGATCCCAACACCGGGGCGGCGATCCTGCCGGCCACCTCCGAGGCCTACCATCCCACGACCGGCCTCTGGACTGCGGCGGGCGCCATCCCGTCCGGCGTCGCGTACCCGGCCTCCGCGAGCGTGAACGGGCAGGTGCTCCTGGCAGGCGGGCTCACGAGCAACTCCGCGTTCGGCGATGCGGGCCTCGTCTATGTCAGTCAGAATCACCCGCCGGTCGCCGTGGCGAGCGTCCCGGCGACGGTGCAGGGCGTGGCCGGCGGCGAGTCGGCCGTGCCGGTCTCGGCCGCCGGATCCAGCGATCCCGACAACGATCCGCTGACGTTCGTCTGGTCGGAAGGCGCGACGACGCTGGCGACCACGGCCGATCCGGTGCGAACGGCCACCCTGGCGCTCGGCGTCGGCGTGCACACGCTGACGCTGACGGTGAGCGACGGCTACGGCGGGGTTTCGACGACGACGGTGACGGTGACCGTGGTCGATGCGACGGCCGGGCTGCAGGCGCAGATCGCGCAGCTGACGACCGAGCTGCAGCAGACGCAGGCGCAGCTGGCGGCGGCCGAGCAGGCGGCGGCGAATGCCGTCGGGACGATCCAGGCCCGGCTGCAGACGCTGTTCCACGATCCGTCGTTCCTGGTGCCGGGCGGCGATCCGGCCGCGCAGTTGAACGCCCTGGTCCAGGCCGTCGTTCACCTGAAGCGGGACTGCCAGCTCGAGCTGTACCGCGAGCTGAAGCCGCCGGTGCACCATCGCCGGGACGGGGACCACGATCGCGACGGCGACGACCACGGCCGCGGCGGTCACGCCCGGCGCTGATGGAGTTGTGACGGGCCGCGGCGGAGACGTGTCCGTGTCTCCGCTGCGGCGTCGTGATGGGAGCGGTGGTCACATCGACACGATCGTGGCGTCGCGACCGTGATGTGGCTTGACAGCCGTCCGCGAGAGGCGTATTCGTACTGATAGCCACGCCAATCCAGACGTGGAGGGTTGCATGAGCGAGCCACCGGGCCTGAACAGGCGCGCTGGCGGCTGAGCCGACCCCGCGGCAGCACGATCCCGGGGCTGGCGCCGTTCCACTGGCGCGCATCACAACTCAGCTTCGGACGGATTGCAGAATCCTGGCTCCCGCCAGGATGCGTGCGAGACACGCAGTGAAACGCCCGCCATCCGGGTCCACCCCGGGGGCGGGCGTTTCCATTTCCACGGGTACCCGGTTTCCCGCAGGAGATCAGGAGGTCGGACGGGTTGGCTTACAGGCGGGGCAGGAGATCAGGAGACCAAGACGGGTTGGCTTACAGGAGATCAGGAGGTCAGGAGGGTAGACGGGTTGCTGGCCGTCAAGAAATCGTGAGCAATCAGCACCTCCTGATCTCCTGTCCCTCCTGTGAGAAAGGGGCAACCGCACCTCTCGAACGGGGTTACAATCCCGCCCCGGAGGAGCACCCATGGAGATGCATCGACGGACCTTTCTCGGCGCGATGGGCGCGGCGGCGGTGGCCGCGGCGCTGCCCCGCGGCCTCGAGGCCGGGGCGCCGCCCGCGCCGGACGCGATGGCGAAGGTGAAGTTCTGGCCCGCGGTCTGCACGCCGTGTGACAAGAACCTGAAGTTCGACCCGGCGATTTACGCGGACATGATGGCGTATTTCAAGGAGCAGGGAGCCGACGGCATCGTCGTGCTGGGGACGACGGGGGAGTTCCCGTCGTTCTCGGTGGTCGAGCGGAAGCAGGTGGCGGAAGTCGCGCTGAAGCACGCCCACGGCATGGACATGATGATCCAGACCGGGACGCCGAACTTCCCGGAGACGCTGGAGCTGTCGAAGCACGCGGCGGACCACGGCGCCAGCAGCCTGCTGATGATCCCGCCCTTCTACTACAACAATCCGCCGACCGAGGGGCTGACGCGGTACTACTCGATGGTGTTCGACGAGGTGAAGATTCCGATCAACCTCTACCACATCCCGCGCACGAGCGGCGTGTCGATCAGCCTCGATCTGCTGCACAGCCTGTCGCACTACCCGAACCTGGCCGGCATCAAGGACTCGAACGGCCTGCCCCAGGAGTACGAGGACTTCGCCAACACCTTCCCGAATCTGAACATGCGGACGGGGACCCTGAACAACCTCGAGCGGGCGCTCGATCACAACATGGGCGCGATCCTGATGGAGGGGAACAACTTCACCCGGCTGATCGCCGACGTGTTCGCCGCCAGGCGCGCCGGCCGCGACTACCATCCGGCACTGGCGAAGGTCCGCGAGGCGATCGGGATCATGCGCCCCGGCGGCATCTACGACTACGGGCCGATGAAGTACGCCTTGAGCCTGCAGATGGGGACGCCGCAGTTCTATCAGCGGCCGCCGTTCCTCGACGTGACCGACGCGCAGAAGGCGGCGATCAGGGAAGGCCTCGCGAAGATGAAGGACATGACGACGGCGTAGGCGAGTTCTGGCAGGGACAAGGGCCCTTGTCCCTTGTCCCTGTCCATCTCTCCCTAACTCCCCGGATGATATTCCCGCTCCGTATGCCCCTGCAGCTGCGACCGGTAGAAGTAGACGACCCGCAGGTCGCCGGTTGCGTACCGCTCCGCCTCATCGTCGAAATGCGGTGACGCCGGATCGCCGCTCTCGCCGCCGGCGGTGATGGCGCGAGCCTGCACTGTGGGCCCGAACTCGACGACCGCCACGAAGCTGTTGCCGCTGGTGCCGTACCACTTCTTCGTGTTCGGGTAGGCGCGCGCGCCGAACGACGCCAGCGATCCCCAGAGCGACGAGGTGAACGGCACCGGGATGCTCGGCTTCGCGTCGTCGAAGTGCGGCTCGATGTCGTCGTTGATCCGCTGGAACCGGTTGATGTCGCCCCACGGCGTCTGCCAGCTGCCGAAGTCGGCGGCCAGCTTGTCCGAGGCGTCGGCCAGCGCCTGCACCAGCTGCCCGGGCGTGGCCCGCTGCATGACCCAGTCCTGGGGGGACATCCCGGCGGCGCGCGCCTCGGCGCCGAAGTGTTCGTAGAGGTCCGTTCCCCAGAAGACCGCGAGCGACGTCGCCAGGGAGTCGTAGCCCCAGCGATCGTTCCAGTCGCGCAGCACGGTGATCTGCTTCGCGACCGCCGCCTTCAGCGGATTCGAGGCCGCCAGCCCGTCGTAGGCCTGCAGCAGGTGCGGAATCATCGTCGCGAACGCGGGCAGGTAGCTGTCGAAGGCCGTGGCCGTCAGCGACGCCATCGTGTAGTGCCGGTGCTCGGGCAGCACCTTCAGCGCGTGATAGCCGCGCGGCGACTCCTCCGTGCCGCGCTCGACGTATTTCGGGAAGTCCTGCCGCTTCGGGCTGTCGGGACCGGCGGCCGACCAGGGCCAGTTGTTCGAGTTGTAGAGCCAGCCGACCGGCGGATTCAGCAGGTGCGGCGTCTCGTCGAGCGAGAGCAGCCCGTGGTACGCGGTGGCGGGGTCGCTGCCGTCGACCGGCTTGGTCCAGTCGAGCGCATTGTCACGCTTCGGGATGTAGTCCGAGTGGAAGTAGGCGATGTTCCCCTCGGCGTCCGCGAAGATCGTGTTGTTCGACGAGTTCGTGTGCAGCTGCATCGTCTTCCGGAACGCGGCGTAGTCCTTCGCCTTCGTCCGGGTGAAGTCCTGGATGAGCGCCCGGACGGGCCGCTGCATCAGGCTGATCGTCAGCCACCGGTCGCCGACCTTGCCGATGACCGGGCCGTGCTGCGTGTAGTATGCGGTGAAGGTCCGGTGGGCCATGCCGGTCGCGGTCCGGTACGGCACCGTGATCGTCCGCGTCCGCACCGGCAGTTCCTGGTCGCCGTACTTGTAGTAGTAGCGGCCGTCCTTCTTCGTGATCGTCTCGAGGAACGTGTCGATGTTGTCGACGCCGCTCGAGGTGTGCATCCACCCGGCCGTCGCGTTGAACCCCTGGTAGATGAAGAACTGGCCCCAGGTCACCGCGCCGTACGCGTCCAGCCCCTGGTCGCTCGCCATCTGCAGCTCGGACCGGAAGTAGAACGACGTGTGCGGGTTGATGTAGAGCAGCGCGTGATGATCGAGCGTGTTCTGCGGCGCGATGGCGATGCCGTTCGAGCCGGTGGGCTCGCGCGGCAGGCTGTCGAGGCGCGCCTGCTGCGGCGGCGCCGGCGGCCCGCCGTAGAAGGCCGCCAGCTGATCCAGGTGCACGCCCACTTCGATGTCGCCGCCGATGCTCCCCTCGGTGAAGGTCAGCGCCATCCACGGCTCGAAGTGGGTGATGACGCGCGGGTGCACCGCCGGGTGCCTGTAGAGGTAGAAGTTCAGGCCGTCGGCGAAGGCGTCCATCAGCTGCTTGAGCCACGCCGGGCTGCGGGCATAGTCGGCCCTGGCCTTCGCCGGGTCGATGAACAGCTTCATGCGCAGGTCGCGCCAGACCTGCGACTCGCCCTCGGCTTCCGCCAGCCGTCCCATCGCGTTGATGTAGTTCGTCTCCACGCGGTTGAAGTCGTCTTCGGCCTGGGCGTACTCCATGCCGAAGACGGCGTCGGCGTCGGTCTTGCCGTAGACGTGGGCGATGCCCCAGTCGTCGCGGACGATCGTGACGTCCTGCGCCTCGCGCTGCCAGCGGGCGATCTCCTGCGCGGTCGGTTTCACCTGGGCCTGCGCGGGGCGGGGCCCGGCGCCAACAACCGCCGCAGCGAGCGCGGCGAGAACGAGCGGGTGCGGCTTCATCATCATCATCAGGATCCCGGTTGAGAGGCGGCCCGGACGCGCGGCGGCCGGATGCGGGGGGCTGCGCCGGACTGGCCGGTATGCTATGCGGTCGCGCCGGTGGGTTCAAGCCGCGCGGCTCCCGTGCACGGCGACCCGCCAGCTCAGCGGCTGACGGGTCGCCGGGGCCTGCCCCGGGGACGCCTCATGCGCGCTAACCCCCACGCCGCGCGCGCCTTTCCGCGCCGGGCGCCCCAGGGGCCGTCCGGCGCGGCGGGACATCGCCCGGAGACTGCCGGTAACCTGCGTCATCCGAACGACTTGCCCGAGCCGGAGGCCGGCCGGGCCCGACGGCGCGACTCTTGCTCTCCTACGTCCGTCATCGGAGGGAGGACTGTCATGAGTGTGAAATCGCTCTTTGCCGTCGCTCTCGTGACGCTGATGCTGCCGGCCACGTCGCACGCACAGCAGACGCGCTACGCATTCAACCGGTTCGGAGATTTCTCGACCTACAAGACCTACACGATGAAGGACGGGACGAAGGCAGGCGACCCGCTCATCGACACGAGGGTCGTGACCGCCATCGAGCAGCAGCTGCAGGCGAAGGGCCTGAAGCGCTCCGATACGGCCCCCGACCTGGTGGTCGTGTACCACATGGCGCTGAACAAGCCGCGGAACATCTCCGCGTTCAGCACCGGCATCGGTGACTACGGTCCGTATCCGTATCAGTGGGGCGCCGGCTGGGGTTCGACCGACGTCCGCGTGAGCCAGATCGCGGCGGGGACGCTCGTCATCGACGTGATCGACGCCCATCAGAAGGATCTGGTCTGGCGCGGCATCGGGGTCAACGAAGTCGACGCGCTGGCCGAACCGATGCGGCGCGACCAGGAGGTTCAGCTCGCGGTCACCAGCATCCTGGCGAATTATCCGCCCAAGCCCACCGTGGTGGCGGCGGAGAAGTGAGCCCGTCAGGATGCCGTGTCGGGTGACCTCGACCGGGCCGCGACCGGGTTCGCCCGGTCGCGGCCGCGGTCGTTCATCGTAGGTTCATCCTTCCGCTCGTACATTCGGCCTCGAGCCGAATGCCTCGCATCAGCGCACGCCTCTTCCTGACCGCCCTTTTCGCGCTGGGTCTCTCGGCGCCGGCCTCCGCCGCCGCGCCCCCGCACCGCGCCGCCCCGGCGATCACCGGTGTGGTCGTCGACTCGACTGGGGCCGTGCTGCCGTACGCCCGCGTCGACCTGATCGGTTCCTCGTCCCCGGCTCCCGCGTCCACGACGACCAGCCCGACCGGCACGTTCCGGTTCGGCCCGCTGCGCCCCGGGCGCTACCAGGTCCGCGTCTCGCTCGACGGCTTCGAGACGACGACGGTGGCAGTCGAGGTGCGCGACCGGACCCCGGCCACCGTGAAGATCACCCTGCCGCTCGCCGGGGTCCATCAGGAGGTCACGGTCACGAGCCAGACGCCGCAGGTGAGCACGGGAGCGGCGTCGAACGCCGACGCGGTGTCGGTGACCCAGCACACGCTCGAGAGCCTGCCGGTGTTCGACGATGACGCGGTGGCGACCCTGTCGCGCTTTCTCGACAGCGGTGCGATCGGCCAGGGCGGCGTGACCATCCTCGTCAACGGGATGGAGGTCAACGGCCTGAACGTCAGCACGTCGGCGATCGCGCAGATCAAGATCAACCAGGACCCCTACTCCGCCGCCTTCTCGCGTCCGGGCCGGGGCCGGATCAACATCATCACCAAGCCGGGCTCTCAGGCCTATCACGGCGACGGCAGCTTCATCTTCCGGGACGCCGCGCTGAACGCCACCAACGTGTTCGCCACGACGAAGCCGCCCGAACAGCGGAAGATCGGCGACGCCTTCCTGGGAGGGCCGGTCGGCCGCAGCGGGAGGACCTCCTTCATGTTCTCGCTGAAGGACGACACCGAGGCCCGGCAGGCGATCGTGTATGCCCTCGGGCCCGACGGCCCGATCAAGGGCGCCGTGCCGCAGCCGTACCGCCACCTGCTCGCCTCGGTCGGGATCACGCATCAGCGCGGCCGTTCCACGATCTCGGTCCGGCCTTCGTTCGAGGAGGAACGGGACGCGTATCGGGGGGTCGGCGGGACCGTGCTCGGCTCGGCCGGCACGACCTACTATCACTCCGAATCCGATCTGACCTACGAGCAGCAGACGGTCTTCAGCGCGTCGCTGCTCAATCAGTTCCAGATCCTCGTCGGTCACGAGGTCGAGCCCGAGACCAGCGTGTCGTCGGCGCCCGGCATCGTCGTCGACGGCGCCTTCACCGGCGGCGGGGCGTCGACCAACTACCGGCGCACCGAGACGCATTTTCAGATCTCCGAGAACCTGACCGTGATGAAGGGACGTCACCTGCTGCAGGTCGGCTTCCAGGTGCCGGACTGGAGCCAGCGCGGCTTCAACGACCAGAGCGGCTTCAACGGCACCTTCTACTTCGCCAATCTGGCGGCGTACGAGGCGGGGACTCCCTACGCCTACATCCGGCAGACCGGCAACAGCCACGTCGCGTGGCTGGAGAAGGTGCTCGGCTTCTACGCGAACGACGACTGGCAGCTGCGGCCCGGCGCGACGCTGTCGTTCGGCCTCCGGTACGACTGGTCCAACTATTTCCACGACCACGACACGCTGGCGCCGCGGTTCTCGCTGGCCGTGAAGCCGGGTGGCGCGAAGTCGACCGTCATCCGCGCCGGCGCCGGCCTCTTCTGGGACAAGATCGGCCCGTTCCCGATCATCGACGTGCGCGAGCTCCAGCCGGGCGGCATCCAGCGCCTCGTGCTGACGAACCCCTCCTATCCCGATCCGTACGCGAGTGCGTCGGCCGCCCAGGCCCCGCCGAGCATCGTCCGCTTCGCGCCCGGCATCGAGCTGCCCTGGACCCTTCAGTACAGCGCCGGCGTGGAGCAGCAGCTGTTCAGGACCGCCACGCTCTCGATCATGTACTACGGGTCGGACAGCCGGATGTTTCGATCGACCGACGTCAACGCGCCGATGGCGCCGCTGTACCTCACGCGGCCGGATCCGGCCTACGGCCAGATCCGGCAGATCGACTCGTCGGCGCGGCAGCTCGGGAACTCGCTCCAGCTCATGCTGCGCGGCCGCGTCACACGCTGGTTCAACGGGCAGGTGCAGTACACACTGAGCCGGACGATGAACGACTCGGGCGGGCTCAACTGGTTTCCCGCGAACGACTACGATCTGTCGGGCGAATGGGCGCGCGCGAATTTCGACCGCCGCCACCGGCTCCTGCTGCTGGGGACGATCACGACCGCGCGACAGGTGGACCTCGGAGTCGCGCTCACGATCGAGAGCGGCTTGCCCTACAGCGAGGTGCTGCCCGGCGATCCGTACAACAACGGCCGGGGCGGTGCGCGGCCGGCCGGGGTCGGCCGCAACACCCTGCAGGGTGCCGGCTCCGCCGAACTGGATCTGCGCCTGTCGCGCACGTTTGCCGTCGGAGGGGGAACGGGGACAGCCCGGAAGCTGACGCTGGGCGTCGACGCCTTCAACGTCCTGAACCGGGTGAACTACCTGACCTACGTGGGGACCGTGACGTCACCGCTGTTCGGCCAGCCGGTGACCGCCCAGGCGCCGCGCCAGCTGCAACTGTCGATGCGGTTCTCGTTCTGAGGGATCCAATCCTGAGGGTGAACAGGGACAAGGGACAAGCATCCTTGTCCCTTGCCCCTGACGTCTTTTTCTCCTACCGCCCGCCCTTTGCCGCAATCGGCCCGCCGCCGTAGACCGCGTCGACGTCGCTCTTCTGCGCCGCCCGGTTGAAGGCCGCCACGTCGGTCTTCAGCAGGTCGTTGAACTGCGCCAGGTACTGATCGAGCTGCTTCCGCTGGCTCGCGATCTCCGCCAGCGCGTCGGCGCGTGGCGCGAGGTCGTAGCCCGGCGACAGCGAGAACAGGTCCCGCGACAGCACGTCGTGGAACGCCGACAGGTAGTGCAGGCTGTCCTCGCTGCCCGGCTGCACCTGCGTGTTGTACACCGCCGCGCGCAGGTGTTCGACCTTCTGGTCGAGGGCGCGGGCCTGCTCCTTCAGTGCCGACGCCGAGGCCGGCAGCCGGCCGTCCAGGGCGTGCAGCTGCTCGTGGAGGCTCGTCAGCCGGTTCAGCATGACGTCCAGCGACGAGAGCATGTCACGCACCTCGAGCGACGCCTTCGTGGTCGCCTCGAAGTTCGCCAGGTTGGCGGGGAAGTCCGGGTCGGGCTTCACGACGGCCGTCGTCGTCCCGGTCTGGCCGCCGGCCTCGACCGTCACCTGATAGGTGCCGGGGACGACCGGCGGACCCGATCGGCGGAAGAAGAACGACGGCCCGGCCGGCGGCACGAAGTCCAGCGGCGTGGCCCGGGCGTACGACATGTTCCAGACGACGCGGTTGATTCCCGCGCGCGCCGGCCCGTGCAGCACGTCGATGGTGGCGCCGTGGGCGTCGGCGATCCGGATCGTCACCGGACCCTCGTGCCGCCCCTCGCGGCCGGCCGCGGCCGCCTCGCCGGTCTTCAGGTAGTAGTCGATCATCACCCCGGTCGGCGGGTTCGGCGTGGTGAACGTGCTCGCGCTCGGCAGCCGCCGGAACGGCAGGTTCAGCAGGTAGGCCGGCAGCGACGGGAACACGTGCAGGGGGCTCGAGAGGACCGCGGGGGGCTCGTCCTCGAGTGGCGTGATGTTGTCGAGCACGAACAGGCCGCGCCCGTGCGTCGCGACCATCAGCGAGTGTTCCGGCGCCACGAACTGCACGTCGTAGACCGTCACCGTCGGCAGGTTCCCCTTCAGCGGCTGCCAGTCGGCGCCGTCGTCGCGCGAGAAGAAGAGCCCCGTGTCCGTGCCGGCCACCAGGAAGCCCTTGTGGTTCGGATCCTCGCGGACCACGCGCGCCGGCTGACCGGCCGGCAGGCCCGCGCTGATCGACGTCCAGGTCTTCCCGTAGTCGTGCGTCTTGTAGACGTACGGATGGTTGTCGTCGGTCTCGTGGAAGTCGACCGCCACGTAGCAGGTCGCGGGATCGAACGGCGAGACCTCGATCTGCTGGACGCGGCCCCATTCGGGCAGGCCGTGCATGTTGCCCGTCACGTTGGTCCAGTGGGCGCCGCCGTCGCGCGTCACCTGCACCAGGCCGTCGTCGGTCCCGACCCAGATCGTGTTCGGGTCCTTGCGCGACACGGCGAACGACAGGATCGTGTCGTACGTCTCGGCGCCGCTGATGTCCTTCTCGATCATCCCGCCGGGCGTCTGCTGCTTCGCCTTGTCGTTGCGGGTCAGGTCCGGGCTGATCGGCTGCCAGTGCAGGCCGCCGTCGGTGCTCTTGAACAGCACGTCACCGCCGATGTAGACCGTGTTCGCATCGGTGGCCGAGACTTCGATCGGCGACGTCCAGCCGAAACGGTACTTCAGGTCGGCCGCCGCCTGCTCCTCGACGCCCGGCAGGTACGGCCGGATCGACCGCGACGCGCCGGTCTTCAGGTTCGTGCGGCGGATCGACCCGTTCTGTGAATCGGCGTAGACGATGTCCGGGTCGCTCGGCGCCGGCACGGCGTACTCGCCGTCGCCGCCCGCCACCGTGTACCAGTCGTTCCCCGTGATCTGGAAGCCGGTCCGCGTCGGGCCGCACCAGGCGTTGTTGTCCTGCAGGCCGCCGCAGACGTCGAAGGCGATCCGGCTGTCGGCTGCCACCTGGTAGAACTGCTCGATCGGCAGGTCGGCCAGGAAGCGCCAGTGCTCACCGGCGTCGTGCGACACCACCACGCCGCCGTCGTTCCCCTCGATGATCCGGTCGGGATCCTTCGGATCGATCCAGATGGTGTGGTTGTCCGGGTGGACCCCCTGGCCGATCCGCCGGATCGTCCGCCCGCCGTCCTCGGTCTCCCACATCCCGGAGTCGAGGAAGTACACCCGGTTCGCGTCCACCGGCGAGACCGCGATCCGCGAGAAGTACCACGGGCGGTCGTCGATGTCGTGGTTGTTGTTGACCATGTGCCAGTGCGCGCCGAGATCGTTCGTGATCCAGAGCCGGCCCATCTTCGCCTCGATCAGCGCGTACAGCCGCTGGGGATCGTTGGGCGCCGCGGCCAGGCCGATCCGGCCGAGCGGCCCCTTCGGCAGCCCGTTCTCGAGCTTCGTCCAGGTCGTCCCGCCGTCGATCGAGCGGTAGATCCCGCTGCCCGGACCGCCGTCGTCGAAGCCCCACGGATGGCGCACGACCTGCCAGGCCGCCGCGAACAGCACCATCGGGTTGCCCGGTTCCATGACGAGGTCGGCGACGCCCGTTTTGTCATCGATCTTGAGCACCTGCTGCCACGTCTTCCCGCCGTCCATCGTGCGGTAGACGCCGCGCGTGGCGTTGGGACCCCACGCGTGGCCGAGCACGCCGACCCAGACCTCGCTCGCGTCCTGCGGGTTGACCACGATGCTGGAGATCTGTCCGGCGTCGGCCAGTCCCATGAACTTCCAGGTCGCGCCGGCGTCGGGCGAGAAGTAGATGCCGTGGCCCGTGATGACGTCGCTGCGCACCGCGGCCTCGCCCGTGCCGACCCACACCAGATCCGGATTCGAGGGCGCGAGCGCGATGGCGCCGATCGAGGTCACCGGCTCGTGCGTGAAGATCGCCTTCCACGAATTGCCGCCGTCGGTGCTCTTCCAGACGCCGCCGCCCGCGGCGCCGACGTAATAGATCGACGGGTTGCCCGGGACGCCGACGACGGCCGCGACGCGGCCGCCGGCGATGGCGGGCCCGAGGTTGCGGAACGTCAGCGCACCGAGTGCGTCGGGCTGTGCGGCGCCCGGCGTCTGGGCGTGGGCGGCCGGCGCGGGCACCAGGCCGAGCGCCAGAAGGCCGAGCGACGGCAGGATCGCCCGCGCGGCGGCACGGGCGCGGCGGAGGACCGATCGCCCGGCCCGCGGGGCGGACGGCGACGAGGAACTCTCTGAACGCATGGATGCTCTCCTGAGAACAAGCGGGGAAACGGGAAACGCCGTACAGACGGTCGTGACCGGCGGCAGCCGGCGAGGCAGGCGGGTCGGCCACGGAGCGGGCCGTCTGGACGAGGCGTGAGCCGGCGCGTCGTCAGGCAGCCGGGAAGCGGTGCGGCGGCGCCACGGGCGCCGGCCGCGGCCGGCACTGTACTTCACCCGGTCGGGGGGAGACAACCACGGGCGCAGGCGGGCCTGGCCGGACGCCGCGCCGGCTCAGCGGGCCCAATCCCCTCACTCGCCGGAGCCGAGATTGCGTGCGCGCGGCGGGTATCGTTCTTGCTCGGATCCAGGCGGACGAATCGGGAGGGGCCGGCGCCGCCCGCGGCCGGGTTCTCGTTCGAAAATTCCGCGCGCTCCCAGGAAAATCCGGGGTGTACGCATGACCGATCCTCGGGGACTGTCGACGGCCGAGGCGGCGCAGCGGCTGGCCGAATGGGGCGCCAACGAACCGGTGCCCCGGCGCCGCCAGCACGCGGTGATCCGGCTGCTGCTGCTCTTCGCCAATCCGCTGATCCTCATCCTGCTGACGGCCGCCATCGTGTCGGCGTTCCTCCGGCAACCGACCAACGCGCTCATCATCATCGGCATCGTCATCCTCGGCACGGCCATCGGGTTCGTGCAGACCCAGCAGTCGGAACGGGCCGCCGCCCGCCTGCGCAGCATGGTCGCCCCCACCGCCACCGTGCGACGCGACGGCGCCTGGCAGGAGATGGCGGTGCGCGATCTGGTCCCGGGCGATGTCGTCCGGCTCTCGGCCGGGGATCTCGTGCCGGCCGACGCGCGCCTGCTGGCCGCGCGCGACCTGTACGTCCAGGAATCGCTGCTGACGGGCGAGGCGATGCCGGTCGCCAAGGAGGCGCAGCTGCCGGGATCCGCTCGAGCCGGCGATCGGACCGGCGCCGTGTACCTCGGGACCTCGGTCGTGAGCGGGATGGCCACGGTCGAGGTGACCGCTACCGGCCCGCGCACGGCCTTCGGGGCGATCGCCGAACGACTGGCGCTGCACCCGCCCGAGACCGAGTTCGAACGCGGCGTGCGCCGGTTCAGCCTGCTGATCCTGCGCGTCGTCTTCTTCCTCGTGCTCTTCATCCTCCTCATCAGTCTGACGCTGCGGCACGACCCGCTCGAGTCGCTGCTGTTCGCCGTCGCGCTGGCCGTGGGCCTCACGCCGGAGTTCCTGCCGATGATCATGTCGGTGACGCTCGCCAAAGGGGCGCTGCGCATGGCGCAGAAGCAGGTCATCGTGCGGCACCTGCCCGCCATCCAGAATCTCGGCAGCATCGACGTCCTCTGCAGCGACAAGACGGGGACGCTGACGGCCGGCGTGATGCGTTTCGAGGGCGCGGTCGATCCGGCGGGCGTCCCCAGCCGGCGGCCGCTGGTCCTGGCCTGGATCAACAGCCGGTTCGAGACCGGGATCCGCAGTCCGCTCGACACGGCCATCCTGGCCCTGGAAGACGTGGCGACGGAGGGCTGCGAGAAGCTCGACGAGATTCCGTTCGACTTCGAGCGCCGGCGCCTGTCGGTCGTCGTCGACCGGCCGTCGGCGGGAGGGCGCGAGCGGCTGCTGATCACCAAGGGGGCGCCCGAGTCGATCTTCACGGTGGCCACGGGTGGCGACCGGGACGGGGCGGTCGTGCCCTTCGACGAGGCGGCGCTCGAGCGGAGCCGCGCGGTGTTCCGGGACCTGAGCGCGGCCGGCTACCGTGTCCTGGCCGTCGCCCACCGGCGCGTGGACGTGCAGGTGGCCTACGGGAGCGCCGACGAGCGCGACATGGTCTTCGACGGGTTCCTGGCCTTTGCGGACCCCGTGCACGTCGACGCAGCGCACGCCGTGGCCGCCCTGCGCCGCGACGGCGTCGCGGTGAAGGTGGTGACGGGCGACAACGAGCTGGTGACGCGACACGTCTGCGCGCAGGTCGGGCTCGACGCGTCGACGATCGTGCTCGGCGAGGAGATCGCCGGCCTGACCGACGGTGCCCTCGGTCACGTCGCCGAGCAGGCTTCGGTCTTCGCGCGCGTGTCGCCGGTGCAGAAGGACCGCATCATCCGCGCCCTCCGGCAGCGCGGGCACGTGGTCGGCTTCCTCGGCGACGGCATCAACGACGCCCCCTCGCTGCACGCCGCCGACGTCGGCATCTCGGTCGCCGGCGCGGCTGACGTCGCCCGCGAGGCCGCGGCGATCATCCTCGTACGTCAGAGCCTCGGCGTGCTCCACCGCGGCATCATCGAGGGGCGGCGCGCCTCGGGCAACATGATGAAGTACCTCCTCATGGGGACCAGCTCGAACTTCGGCAACATGCTCAGCATGGCCGCCGCCTCGGTCTTCCTGCCGTTCCTGCCGATGCTGCCGACGCAGATCCTCCTCAACAACTTTCTCTACGATCTGGCCCAGGTCACCATCCCCACCGACACCGTCGATCGTCCCTACCTCCAGCGCCCGCAGCGCTGGGACATGCGCCTGGTGCGCGACTTCATGCTGTTCATCGGGCCGATCAGCTCGCTGTACGACTTCCTCACCTTCTACGTCCTGCTCGCCGTCTTCCACGCCGGCCAGGGGGCGTTCCACACGGGCTGGTTCGTCGAGTCGCTCGCCACGCAGACGCTGGTGCTGTTCGTCATCCGGACGATGGGCGTCCCGTGGCGCAGCCGCCCGAGCCGGGCGCTGACGCTGACGACCATCGGTGTGGTGGGAATCGCCCTGGTGCTGCCGGCGAGCCCGCTCGCCGGGCTGCTCGGGTTCGTGCCGCTGCCCGGGCACTACTACGGATTCGTGGGTCTGGCGACGATCACCTATCTGGGACTCGTCGAACTCGCCAAGCGAAGGCTCGTGTCCAGCCGGATGGGGACGGTGTAAGCGATCAGTGGTCGGCGATCAGAGGAACCGGTACAGCGTGATGTCGACGTGGCGCACGCGGGCCGGCGCCCGGCGCCACTGCACGAGGATGGGGCTCTGGTAGGTGCCCTGGACGACCGAGCCGCGGCCCGGGGTCTCGCGGTCCGAGACGAGCATGTTGACCGACCGCTTCATCCGGAGGAACCGTGAGGCCGGCCCGGCAATCAGGCGTGCGAAGATCCGCTCGATGATCGATTCGTCCAGCCCCAGGACCTCGACGAACTGGTTCAGCGCCCGCACCATGTCGTACTGCGCGTAGCCCAGCGTCTTCACCGGGATCGCGCGCGGATCCGCCCACGCGTGGCGGCCCTTCTCGACGACGAACCGCAGGGGCGAACGGAGGACGTCGCGCAGGTCGTAGCGCATCAGCAGCGTTTCGTACTCGTTCACCGTGAGCCCGGCGTGCCGCTCCGCGCCCAGCAGCTCGACCCGCACGCGCCCCTTGGTGACCCCGTGCTGCCGCACGAACTCGTCGACCTGCTCGTACAGCCCCAGGCCACGATCACGCAGGTTGATCGAGTCGACCGGGTGGCCGGACACCGGCACGGCCAACCGCGTGTGCCACACCGGCACTTCGTCGTTGTAGCCGACGATGCTCGTGGTGCGCCGGCGCGGACGTCCGTCGCACACGCCGTCGAGATCGACGAAGTCGACCGGCTCGCCGGGCCGGTTCACGTAGCTGACGCAGGTGCTCAGGCCCGACGCCATGAACGTCAGGTGCGAGTCGGCGTTCCGGGGCTCGACCTCCCGCTGCGCCGCCGACAGCTCGTGGCGCAGATCCATGTCGTCGTGCCGGTAGCGTGCCCCCTCCGGGAACATCGTCCGGAACGCCTCGACGTAGCTCGTCAACCCGTTGCGGCGCTGGTTCAGCCGCGACGCCAGCCCCTGATCGAGGTAGCCGGCGGTCGTGTGGAACGAGCTGTACAGGCAGTGCCGGTACCCGTCGAGGGCATCGCCGACGGCTTCGGTGGCGCGCTGGCGGACGTTGATGACGTCGAACCTCGACCGCGGCTGCAGATCGAGGGTCAGTTCCAGAGGTGTGGACACGCAGGAACCCTCAAAATACTCCCTCGATAATACCCCGAAAGCCGCCCGGCCGGCCGGGAAAGCCACCTCGGCCGGGTGGCCGGGCGGCGGGGGGAGGCGGGCCGCTGTCACGGTCCGTTCATCTGCCCGCTCTTACAGTGAGGCGCCGGTCAGCGGTCGGGCCGAGGCGCCCGGCGCTCCGGTGGAGGAACCAATCGATGTCAAGACAGTCAGCATGGGCGGCTGCGTGCCGCGTCGGGGTGTGCTGCGCCGCGCTCGCCATGGCCGGGATGCCGGCTGCCGCCCGCGCCGCCGGCAGGGCCGCTGCGGACGCGCCGTCGGGTTATCACCTCGTGAGAACGATTCCGATTCCGGGAGACGGCTTCTGGGACTACATGGCGTTCGACCCCGTGTCGCGCCACCTGTTCGTCTCGCACGCCACCCACGTCGTCGTCGTCGATCCGGCCAGCGGCCGCATCGTCGGCGACATCCCGGACACCCCGGGTGTGCACGGCATCGTATTCGCCCACGAGTTCAATCGCGGGTTCATCACGGCCGGCCAGGCGTCGAAGCTGGTCATCTTCGACCTCGAGACGCTGAAGGTCGTCGGCAGCGCCCCGACCGACAAGGACTGCGACGGCGTCGTCTACGATCCCGTGTCGAAGCGGGTCTTCACCATGAACGGGGACTCGCACTCGTCAACCGTCGTCGATGCAAAGACGGGCAAGGTGGTCGGGACGATCGCGCTCGGCGGCGGGCCGGAGTTCCCGGCGGCCGACGGCAAGGGGCATGTCTACGTCAACCTCGAGACCACGAGCGAGGAGCTCGAGATCGACGCGCACACGCTGAAGATCCTCCATCGCTGGCCGATGGCCCCCGGCAAGTCGCCGAGCGGCCTGGCGATGGACCAGGCGCACCGGCTGCTGTTCGCCGGCTGCCGCAACAGGATGATGGCGATCATCAACGCCGACACCGGCAAGGTGGTGGCGACGCCTGCCATCGGCCCGGGCGTGGACGCCTGCCGCTTCGATCCGGGGACGCAGGACGCCTTCGCCTCGAACGGCGGCGACGGCACGCTGACGGTGATCCACGAGGACTCGCCGACCTCGTTCCACATCGTCGAGAACGTGAAGACCGAGCTTGGCGCCCGGACGATGGCGCTCGATCCGTCGACGCACGAGATCTTCCTGGCGACGGCGAAGCTCGAGCGGATCGCGCATCCGAAGCCGCACACGCGGCCATTCCGGATGGTGCCCGGCACGTTCCACATCCTGGTGTACGCGAAGTAACGGACGCCGGCCCCGGGGCCGGCGCCTGCAGCGCTCGGCCATGACCGTCCGAAACGACACGGGGCGGCCGGATCCCTCCGGCCGCCCCGTCATGTGTACGCCCGCTGACCGCTCTACTTGATGAACGTCCCGTCGTTCAGCTCCTGGAACGCCTGCTGCAGCTCCGCGCGGGTGTTCATCACGATCGGACCGTGCCAGGCCACCGGTTCCTCGATCGGCTGGCCCGAGACCAGCAGGAACCGGAATCCCTGCTCGCCGGCCTCGACCGCAATCTCGTCGCCGCGGTCGAACAACACGAGCGAGCGGTTCCCCGTCCGATCGAGGACGGTCGCATCGCGGCCCGTGCCGACCAGCTCCGTCCGCACCGGCAGCGGCTTCGAGGCGTCGCGGAACGACCCCTCGCCGTCGAACACGTACGCGAAGGCGTGACGGGAGGCCTCGATCGGCAGCGTGCGCCGCCGCCCCGGCGGCACCCAGACGTCGAGATAGCGCGGATCCGCCGCCACGCCGTCGACCGGACCGCGCCGGCCCCAGAACTCGCCGCACACGATCCGCACGCGGGTGCCGTCGTCGTCGGTCACCTCGGGGATGTCGGCCCCTTTCACGTCCTGGTAGCGCGGCGCCGTCATCTTCAGCCGCTTGGGCAGATTGGCCCAGAGCTGGAAGCCGTGCATCCGCCCGTGCGCGTCGCCCTTCGGCATCTCCTGATGGAGGATGCCGCTGCCGGCCGTCATCCACTGGACGTCGCCGGCCCCCATCGCCCCGCGATTGCCCAGGCTGTCGCCGTGCTCGACGCTGCCCGCCAGCACGTAGGTGATCGTCTCGATCCCGCGATGCGGATGCCACGGAAATCCGGCGAGGTAGTCCTCCGGGTGCTCGTTGCGGAAATCGTCGAGCAGCAGGAAGGGATCGACCTCCTTCGTGTCGCCGAAGCCGAAGGCGCGGCGCAGCTTCACGCCCGCCCCTTCCAGCGTCGGCTTCGCCTCGACAATCCGCTTGACCGGTCGAATCGACATGGTGGTCTCCTCAGTATTCCGCGTAGGCGTCGTCGGGATAGCAGTAGAGCCACCGCTCGCCCGGTTCGGCCGAGGCGATCACCGGGTGGCCCGCAGCCCGTGCGTGCTTGGACGCATGGCGGTTCGGTGAGGAGTCACAGCAGAGCGTGACGCCGCAGGTCTGACAGGTCCGCAGGTGGACCCAGCCGCTGCCGATCTTGACGCATTCGTCGCACTCGCGCTGCCGCGCGTGCTTGATGGTGTGGATGGACCGGATGTGACTGCAGGCGTCCGCCGCCATGAAGGCTCCTCCTCTTGTCCAGACGCCGCCGGGCGCGTGGAGGATCCATCCTAGCGCGTCACTCGTAGTAGCGCACCTTGCAGCCGCAGCCGTTCCACATGTTGTCGTAGGTCTCCAGCCGGCCGTCGACGAACTGGCGGGCATCCCGGCCGCTGGCGAGCCGGCGCACCACCCGGGTCCCCGGATTCGGCTGCTCGACAGCCGCCAGGCCGCCGGGCGTCCGGACGACGAGCAGCGCGCCCGCGATGAAGGTGTCGTGCCGCTCGACCTCGTCGATCTGAGCGGCCAGCGACTCCCATTCGGCCACCGGCATCGGGACGATCCGCTCCGCGCCGAGGCGCGCGTCCAGCTGTTCCAGCGTCATGCGAACACTCCTGTCCATAGAGATGCGGACGGGTGACGGTGCGTGACAGGCGGTTCGGCGACGCTGGAGCGGTGCGCGGTTGTAGGCGATAACTCGTTGTTTCTGAACGGGTTGCCGTGATGGCTCGACCACGTGATCTATGATGGATCCCATGACGGCGATCAGGCGGGCCCGCGCCGGTCAGCGGGAAATCGTCATCGTCGGTGGCGGATTCGGCGGACTCACGGCGGCGAAGACCCTCGCCGCCGACCGGACCGTGCACGTGACGGTCGTCGACCGGCGGAACCACCACCTGTTCCAGCCGCTGCTCTATCAGGTCGCGACCGCCGGTCTCAATCCCGCCGACATCGCGGTGCCGATCCGCTCCCAGTTCTCGGGCCATCCGAACGTGGCCGTCCACCTCGGCGAGGTGACGCGCGTCGACCTGCGCGAGCGCCAGGTGACGGTGCGCGACGAGCGGCGCGACGTGGCGCTGGCCTACGACTATCTGATCCTCGCCTGCGGCGCGCGACACAGCTACTTCGGCCGGGGCGACTGGGAGGAGTATGCGCCCGGGCTGAAGACGCTCGAGCAGGCGGTCGAGATCCGGCGGCGGATCCTGTCGGCGTTCGAGGCGGCCGAGAACGAGTTCGACCCGGAGGTGCAGCGGGCGCTGCTCACGTTCGTCGTGGTGGGCGGCGGCCCGACCGGCGTCGAGCTGGCCGGCGCGATTGCCGACATCAGCCGCACGGTGCTGGTGCGCGACTTCCGGCGGATCGACCCGGCGAGCGCCCGCGTCGTGCTCGTCGAGGCCGGCCCGCGGATCCTGGCCGCGTTCCCCGAAGGGCTGGCGCAGCATGCCACGGCCGATCTGCGTCAGCTCGGCGTGGAAGTCCACGCCGGCACGCCGGTCGATCGCGTCGACGCCGATGGCGTGAGCTTCGGGGGCGAACGGCTGGCGGCGCGCAGCGTCTTCTGGGCGGCGGGGGTGCAGGCCGAAGGCGTCGCCCGGACGCTCGGCGTCGATCTGGATCGCGCCGGCCGCGTCAAAGTGGCGCCGGATCTGTCCATCCCCGGCCATCCCGAGGCCTTCGTGATCGGCGACCTCGCGCACGCCGAGCAGGACGGCGAGGTCCTGCCCGGGCTGGCGCCCGTCGCCATCCAGGCCGGCCGCGCCGCCGCGCGCAACATCCTCGCGTCGATCCACGGCCGGCCGCGGACGCCGTTCCGCTACTTCGACAAGGGGATGATGGCGACGATCGGCAAGCACAAGGCGATTACCGCCCTCGGCCGGGCGCGGCTGACCGGCTACCTCGCGTGGATCGCCTGGCTGTTCGTCCACATCCTGTATCTCATCGGGTTCCGCAACCGCGTGGCGGTGCTGGCCGAATGGAGCTGGAGCTACCTGTTCTCCAGACGGGGCGCGCGGCTGATCACCGGTCGCGAGTGGCGGACCTGACGGAGCGCTGCCCGCCGGTTTGTGGCATAAGATGAGGAGCGGATCCGGCCGCGCGTCGAGCGGACCGGCAGAGACGAGCTGAAGCTGAAACGAGGGGCAGGATGATGAGGACGACCCCGTCGCGCGCGACGTTCTGGCTGGGCGCGGCAGCCCTGGTGGGAGCGATGATCTGGACGGGACCGTGGAGCGTGCGCAGCGTCAGCCTGGACGCCGCCGCTGCGGCTCCTGCCGCCAAGGCCGCCCCCGCCCAGAAGCCGCCGTCGAAGCCCGGACCGCACCCGCAGGCGGATCTGCCGCCGCTCCAGCTGCCGAAGTTCCAGCTGTCGCGCCCGAAGGATCAGGTGGTGGAGATCTATCACTTCGCCGCCGAGCATCCCGAGATCCTCGGGTACGTCGCCTGCTTCTGCGGCTGCAATCGTCTGGGGCACAAGGACAACGAAGACTGCTTCGTGAAGGCGCGCAATGCGAAGGGCGACGTCACCGAGTGGCAGGATCACGGGTTCATGTGCCCGATGTGCCTGTCGATCGGCTACGACTCGATGAAGATGTACCAGGCCGGGATCTCGCTCTCCGATATCCGCGAGGAGATCGACCGGAAGTACGGCCACACCGGGATGTCCACGCCCACGCCGATGCCGCCCGCGACCCCCGGGAAGGGCAAGACCGGCCCGAAGTAGCCCGCGCTCCGCGCGCGCCGGGGCTCCTGCCCGATGGCCCCGGCGCCCGTCGACCCAGCCCACGGAACGCCTCCTTAAGCTCATCGGTTTCCTCAGTATTTCTGCAATCTACGGCTGAGCCTGTCACCGTGTCTCCGCCGGATTTCGACAATTAAGACCTGCGAGCACAGTAGTTTACGGGAAGTGCTCGCCCCTCGTCTGCCTCGCGCTGTTCTCGCGGCGCCATACTGATGAGGCTATAGCTATAACTGCAAGTGATTCAGTTACTTATATTTATGAGTTAACAACTTCTGACATTTCATGAAAAGAAAGTGCAAAATGAGCCTCAAATTCACGAAAGAAACGCCGTATCCTTTGGCGGTATTCAACGACCCAGAAGACCGTCATTGGGGGACTGGATGAGGAGAGGCACGTTCGGAATTCTGAGCGCGGGAGGGCTGGGAGTCGCCGTCGCGCTGGCGTTGACGGTGCCGACGAGTGCCGCGCGGCAGCAGACGCCGGCGACGCCCGCGGCGGCCGCATCGGCCGCGCCCGCGGCGATGTCGGTGCAGGCCCAGAACAAGCTGGTGCAGACCTACTGCGTGGGCTGCCACGACGACGCGCAGATGACGGGCGGGCTGTCGCTCGAGAAGTTCGACGGGGCGCATCCGGACCTGCACATCATCACGATGATGATCGGCAAGCTCAAGGCGAAGGCGATGCCGCCGCCGGGGATGCCGCGGCCTGATCCGGCGACGCTCGATGCCTTCCTGGAGACGCTGTCGACCGAGGCGGTCGGGGAGCCGATGCCGAGCCACGCCGCAGCGGGTGCGGCGCCCGCGCCCTTCAAGCCGGAGATCGTGAAGTTCGCGCACCAGGGCGACTACATGTCGGTGGCGACGCAGAACCAGCTGGTGCACACGATCTGCACGCAGTGCCACACCGACCAGCGGAAGCCCGGCGGCGTCTCGTTCGAGCACTTCGACCTGGCGACGGCCACGCAGCATCCCAAGCTGGTCGAGGACATGATCGCCAAGCTGCTGGCGGGGATGATGCCGAAGGCGAGCGCGCCGAAGCGGCCGGATCCGGCGACGCTGCACGCGCTGGCCGTGTCGCTGGAGAACCGGATCGACAAGGCGGCGGCGCTGCATCCGGACCCGGGCTTCCGCACCTTCCAGCGGCTGAACCGGGTGGAGTACGCCGATTCGATCCGGACGATGCTGGGCCTGAGCGTGGACGTCAGCCAGTGGCTGCCGCCCGACACGATGAGCCACAACTTCGA
This sequence comes from Acidobacteriota bacterium, assembly GCA_028876655.1. Lineage (GTDB taxonomy): Bacteria > Acidobacteriota > Vicinamibacteria > Vicinamibacterales > CAVVIG01 > JAGWRA01. The sequence goes on from JAGWRA010000131.1 coordinate 23,561, forward strand.
CAACATCGCGAACGTCCAGACCTTCTCGCCGACGCTGCTCCAGAGCTACCTGGACGCGGCGGACGTGATCAGCCGGCTGGCCGTCGGCGACCCCCGCGCCACGGCGTCGGCGACGACCTACGCCGCCAGCACCACCGCCTCGCAGATGGATCGCGTGCCGGGCGCACCGTACGGCACCCGCGGCGGGATCTCGGTCGTCAAGGTCTTTCCGGCCGACGGCACCTATACGTTCAACGTGCTGCTGTTCGCGGTGCCGACCGGGCAGCTCTACGGCTCGACGGTGAAGAACGAGCGGCTGGAGATTTCCGTGGACGGCCAGCGCGCGGCCATTTTCACCATCAATCCGCGCATGAGCGAGTCGGATCCGCACGGGCTGAACATCACGACGCCGGCCATCGAGGTGACGGCCGGCCCGCACCGGATCGCGGCGGCGTTCCTGAAGGACTTCGACGGACCGATCGACGACCTCCTGTCGCCGCACCGCTACACGCTGGCCGACACGCAGATTGGCGACGGACCCGGCGTCACGACGCTGCCACACGTGCGCGAGCTGACGGTGACGGGGCCGTTCCATGTCACCGGCGTGTCGAACACCGTCAGCCGCCAGAAGATCTTCATCTGCCGTCCGGTGACGCAGGCCGACGAGACGCCGTGCGCCCGGCAGATCGTGACGAAGCTCGGGACGGAGGCCTACCGGCGGCCGCTGACCGCGAGCGAGCTCGGCGACCTGATGCACTTCTACGCGCTGGGCCGCAAGCAGGGCGATTTCGAGAACGGCGTGCGGATGGCGCTGCAGGCGATCCTGGCGAGTCCGCACTTCCTGTTC
>JAGWRA010000132.1 GCA_028876655.1 Acidobacteriota bacterium
CGGCGGAGGGCTCGGAGGTGGCGTCGATGCTGACGACGGTGGGATTCAGCCGGGCCGCGATGTCGGCCCAGTTGACGAGCACCGTGCCCGCGCCGGCCGGCGAGGGCGCCGGGCTCGCGGAAATCGCGCGCGCCAGGGCCTGCGGCGCCATCCGGCCGGAGGAATCGGCCAGGCCCGGCGCCGAGTGGTCGGCGCTCAGCACGCCGATGAAGAAAGCAACCGTGGCCGCCAGACAGACGGCAATGAGCGTCAACCGCCGGGACATACGCGAACCCCTGACGTGAACACGCTGGTACTGGGCGGCGTCCGAAGTTCCATTATAAGCCCACCAGCCGGCGGAAGGCCTCCTCGTCGAGCGTTTCGACGCCGAGTTGCTTCGCCTTTTCCAGCTTGCTGCCCGCCTCCGCCCCGACGACCAGCGCGCTGGTCTTCCGGCTGACTGACCCCGAAACCCGCCCGCCGAGCCGCTCGATCGCCGCCGCCGCCTCCTCGCGCGTCATCGTCGCCAGCGTGCCGGTAATGACGAACGTGCGGCCCGAGAGCGGCTTGACGGCCGCATCCTCGTCGACGGGTGCCAGGCTCGTCAGGTTCACGCCGGCAGCCCGGAGCCGTCCGATGAGCTCCAGGTTCGATCCCTCGGCGAACCAGCTGCGGACCGCCTCGGCCACCACCGGACCGATTTCCGGCACCACCTGCAACTGCTCCTGGGTGGCGGCCATCAGCGCATCGATCGAGCCGAACGCCCGGGCCAGCAGCTGAGCGGCCCGCTCGCCGACGTGGCGGATCCCGAGGCCGAACAGCAGCCGCGGCAGGTCGTTCCCCCTGCTCTTCTCAATCTCTGCGAGCAGGTTCGCAGCCGATTTCTTCCCCATCCGCTCGAGCGCCTCGAGCTGGGAGGCCGTCAACCCATAGAGATCGGCAAAATCGCGGACCAGACCAGTGGCCACCAGTTGCTCGACCAGCGACTCGCCCAGGCCCTCGATGTTCATGGCGGTCCGCGAGGCGAAGTGCAGCAGGCCGCGCCGGAGCTTGGCCGGGCATGAGGTGTTCACGCACCGCCAGACCACCTCATCCGGCGGCCTGTGGAGCGGTGCGCCGCACGCCGGGCAGGCCGACGGCATCGTCCAGGGCTCGACGCCCGGCTCGCGGCGGCCGAGGATCGGCATCACGATCTTCGGGATGACGTCGCCCCCCTTCTCCACCAGCACGTAGTCGCCCGGCCGGATGTCCTTGCGGGCCAGGTCCTCGGCGTTGTGCAGGGTCGCCATGGAAATGGTCGAGCCCGACAGGAAGACCGGCTCGAGAACCGCATACGGCGTCACCGCCCCGGTGCGGCCGACGTTCACCTCGATCCGCAGCAGCTTCGTCGTCGCCTGCTCGGGCGGGAACTTGAAGGCCATCGCCCAGCGCGGGAAGCGGCTGGTCGCCCCGAGTCGCTCGCGCAGCGCCCGCTCGTCGACCTTGATGACGACGCCGTCGGTATCGAAGTCGAGCGACCGCCGCTTGTCGGCCCACTCGTGGCAGAAGTCGAGGACGGCGTCGATGCCGTCGCACCGGCGGCGATGTGGTTCGATGGGCAGGCCCCAGCGTTCGAGCAGCGCCAGCGTCTCGAGGTGGCTGGCTGGCGCCTCGGCCATCGGCGTGGCCAGCTGGTAGATCCAGGCCCCGAGGCGCCGGCGCGCGACCTGCGCGGGGTCCAGGTTGCGCATGGTGCCGGCGGCCGCGTTGCGCGGATTGGCGAACAGAGGCTCGCCAGCCTCTTCCCGCTCCTGGTTCATGCGATCGAAGGACGCGCGCGGCAGGTACACCTCGCCGCGGATCTCGAGCGAGCCGCCTGGCGCCCCGTCCAGGGCCAGCGGAATGGCCCGGATGGTCCGGACGTTGGCCGTGACGTCCTCGCCCTGCACCCCGTCGCCCCGGGTGGCGCCGCGCACGAGCCGGCCGTCCTCGTAGGTGAGGGCGATGCTGAGGCCGTCGATCTTGAGCTCGGCCACGTACCCGACCCGTTCGGGGACGACGAGCCCGGCGGCGGCATCTTCGCCGCCGTCCGGCGCGACGGCGGGCGCAGCCAGGCCGCGCCGCACGCGGTCGTCGAACGCCCGCAGGTCGTCCTCGCTGTAGGCGTTGTCGAGGCTGAGCATCGGGCTGACGTGCGTGACGGTCGGAAAGCCCTCCACCGGCTGGCCCGCGACCCGCTGCGTGGGCGAGTCGGGCGTCACCAGTTCCGGGTGCGCGCGCTCGATCGCCTCGAGCTCCTTCATCAGCGCGTCGTACTCGGCGTCGGAAATCTCCGGCGCGCTCAGCGTGTAGTAGCGCTCGTCGTGATGGCGGATGGCGTCGCGCAGGGCGGCGGCGCGGGCGGCGGGGGACAGCGGTGACGGCGGTGCCGGCGACATCGTTCCCGGTATTCTGCACCTTTTCCCCGGCATCGGCACAGCCTCGCGCCTGCGGGCACGCCGTCGCGGCCCGGGCCTTCCGCCGGCCGCCGGGGCCGCGCCTCAGCTCGGCCCGACGCCGCCGGACGGCCGCGACGCCGAGACCCTTCGCCTGAACCGGTCGTACGTGGCGCGGCCGCAGAGAACGAAGATGAGCGTGTGGAAGGGAGAGCCGGGCCGGACCGCGATCACCGGTCGCGCGACAGGACGTACTCGGGCAGGGCCAGCAGCGCGTCCAGCTCCGGTCCGGCGGGGAAGCCGGCGAGGCTGGCGCGAGCGGTGTTGGCGAACTCCACAGCCTTGCCGTAGGCGTAGTCGATGGAGTGATGCTCGGCGAGCAGCTGGCGCAGCTCGTCCCAGCGCTCGCGGCTGATCTCGTGGTCGCGCACCGTGTCGCGCACGATCCGATCCGCTTCCGGCACGCCGTACCGCAGCAGGTGAATGACGGGGAGCGTGACCTTCCCTTCGCGCAGGTCGCCGGCAATCGGCTTGCCGAGCGCCGTGGCGTCGCCGGTGAAGTCGAGCAGGTCGTCGACCAGCTGGAAGGCCATCCCCACGCTGTACCCGTAGTCGCGCAGCGCGTGCTCCTGCTCGGTGGAGACCGAGCCCAGCATCCCGCCGATCTGCGCGCAGCCGCCGAACAGGTACGCCGTCTTGCGGCGGATGATCTCGAAGTGCTCCTCTTCGCTGATGTCGACGTCGCCGTTCTTCGTCAGCTGGTAGAGCTCGCCTTCGATCATCCGGACCGTGACGTCGCACAGGAGCCGGATCACCTCCAGCGAGTCGTGCGTCAGGGCGAGCGCCATCGACTTGATGTAGAGGTAATCGCCCAGCAGGACGGTGATGTCGTTCCCCCACCGCGAGTGGACCGCCAGGCGGCCCCGGCGCAGGTCGGCTTCGTCGATGATGTCGTCGTGGACGAGCGTGGCGGCGTGGATGAACTCAACGACGGCCGCGTAGAGGATCGACCGGTCGCCCTGGTAGCCGGCCAGCCGGGCAGCCATCAGCAGCACGGCCGGGCGGATCCGCTTGCCCCCGCTCTTCTGGATGTAGCCCCCGATCTCGGGGATCAGCCGGACCTGCGACTCGACATGACGGGCGAATTCCCGGTCGACCCGCTCGAGGTCCTGACGAATCGGCTCGAATATCTGGACGAGATCGACAGAAGACTTTGCCACGGTGTTGTTCAAGCCCGACAAATTCGACCACACTTGCGCGAAGGGTGTCAACGCGCCGACGGCCGGCACGCCATCCATTCTATGGTGTTTGCCCTGGATGCCGTCCGGATTTCCGCACTCAGCTCCCGAACAGGCGGTGGAAGTTCTCGGTCGTCTGACGCGCCAGTTCGGCGATCGGGGTCCCGCGCGTCTCCGCAAGCACCTCGACGACCCGCGCGACCCAGGCCGGCTCGTTCCGCTTGCCGCGGTGCGGCACGGGAGCCAGGAACGGGCTGTCGGTCTCGACGAGCAGCCGGTCGGCCGGGACCAGCCGGGCGGTGTCCCGCAGCTCGGACGCCCGTGGGAAGGTGACGATGCCCGCCAGCGAGATGTAGAAGCCCAGGTCGAGGGCCCCCCGCAGCAGATCGGCCCCGCCCGTGAAGCAGTGCACCACCCCCTGCAGGGTGCCACCGCCCTCGGTCCGGAGGATCTGCAGCGTGTCCTCGTCGGCCTCGCGGGTGTGGACGATGACCGGCAGCCCCAGCTCCCGCGCCAGGGCGACCTGCGCCCGGAACACGTCCTGCTGCACGGGCCGCTCGGAATAGTCGTAGTGGTAGTCGAGGCCGATTTCCCCCACGGCGCACGCCTTCACGGCCGCCAGGCTGCTGTGCGTGACCTCGCGTGCGCGGGTCCCGACCTGCCCGGCACTGTGGGGATGCACGCCGGCGGCAAAGCGGACCGCCGGCCAGGCCTCGGCCACCGCCGTCGCGCGGGCGAGTTCGTCGGCTTCTCCGGCCGCCAGGATGCAGCACGCCGACGTCAGTCCGGCACCGCGCGCGCGCTCGACCACCGCCTCGAGATCGGCAACAAACCCCTCGTCGGCGAGATGGCAGTGAGAATCGATCATCGCACCCGCGAGCCGAGGCCGGGGTCCTGGTCGAAGGTGACCAGCACCGGCTTGCCCCCTTCGGGGCTCGCCGCGAGCACCATGCCGTTCGACTCGATGCCCATCAGCTTGGCCGGCTTCAGGTTGAAGACGATGGCGATCAGCCGGCCGACGAGCGCCTCGGGCTCGTACGCCTCGGCAATGCCGGCGACGATGGTCCGCTGCTCGGTGCCGACGTCGACCTGCATCTTGACCAGCTTCTGCGACTTCGGCACCCGCTCGGCGGCGAGCACGCGCGCCACGCGCAGCTCCACCTTCATGAAGTCCTCGATGCTGATCCGGTTGTCCGTACTCGCCGGGGCGGCCGGGGCCGGCGGTTGCGCCGCCGGGGGCTGGCCTGTCGGTTCGCTCGTCATGACTGTCGCGCTCCCTGGGAAGGCGTGCTCTTCGGTGCCTCGAGACGAGGCCACAGTGGCTCACCCTTGATGATGGTCCGTGCGGCGTTCCGCCACGCCGCGTCCGCGATCCGCGGTTCCGTCGTCGTACCGGTCCCACCGACGCGCCGCAGGATCTCGACTGCCGACACCGGCATGATGGGCTGCAGCAGCACGGCGGCGACGCGCACCGCTTCCGCGGCGTCGTGCAGGGCCAGGTCCAGTTCTGCGCTGCGCCCCGGGTCCTTCGCCAGCGCCCACGGCTGCGTCTCGGCGATGTATTCGTTGGTGGCGTCGATCAGCCGGAACGCCGCCGCCGCCCCCTCGTGCAGGGCGAAGCCGTCCATGGCGGTGCCGTAGGCCGCCGCCGCCTCGGCGGCGACCTGCGCGAGCCGGCCCGGGCCGGCGGCCGGCGCCACGAGCACGCCGTTGCGGTACTTGTCGACCATCGCGGCGACGCGGCTGACCAGGTTGCCCAGGTTGTTCGCCAGATCGACGTTGTAACGTTCCTCGAACCGCTCCCAGGAGAAGTCGCCGTCGTTGCCGTACGGAATCTCCTTCACCAGGTACAGCCGGAGGGGATCGGGGCCGAACCGGTCGGCCGCTTCCAGGGGCTCGAGCACGGTGCCGAGCGACTTGCTCATCTTCTGCCCCTTGAAGTGGACCCAGCCGTGGCCGAACACCTGCCGCGGCAGCTCGAGGCCGGCGCTCATCAGCATGGCCGGCCAGATCACGCAGTGGAACCGGGTGATGTCCTTGCCGATCACGTGCAGGTTGGCCGGCCACCAGGCGCGGAACAGCTGCTCGTCGCCGCCGTACCCGACGGCCGACGCGTAGTTGATCAGCGCGTCCGCCCAGACGTAGACGACGCTCGACGGGTCGTGCGGCAGCGGGATGCCCCAGTGCTGGCCCGCGCGGCTGATGGAGATGTCCTCGAGGCCCCCTTCGAGCAGCCGCAGGATCTCGTTACGCCGGACTTCCGGAACGAGGAACTCCGGGTGCGCGTCGAAGTGCGCCTGCAGGCGCGCCTGGTACTTGGACAACCGGAAGAAATGGTTCTTCTCGCGGATCCAGTCCGGCTTCGTCATGTGGATCGGGCAGAGCCCGTCCACCAGGTCCTTCTCCTGCTTGAACGCTTCGCACGAGACGCAATACGGACCCTCGTAGAACCCTTCGTAGAGGTCGCCGGCGGCCTCCATCCGCTCGATCATCCGGGTGACGCCGGCACGATGCCGCGGCTCGGTGGTCCGGATGAAGTCGTCGAAGGAGATCTCGAGCCGCGCCCACACCTCGCGGAACTCCTGCGCCATCCGGTCGCAGTACGCCAGCGGCTCCTCGCCCAGCTCGCGCGCCCGCCGGTAGACGTTCTGCGAGTGCTCGTCGTTCCCCATCAGGAAATGGGTCTCGAAGCCGGACAGCCGCTTGTACCGGGCGATGACGTCGGCCGTGATCTTCTCGTACGCCGTCCCCAGGTGCGGGCGGCTGTTCACGTAGTCGATGGCGGTCGTCAGGAAGTAACGGGCCATGGGATCGATCTTCTCACACCTTGTCTACGTCTCGCTGCGCTCGCGCCACGCCGCGAGGGCGATCGCCTGCACCTGCTTCAGCGGCAACCCGTGCTGCCGGGCCAGACCGGCGCAGTCCTCGAACTCCGGCGCGGCATTGACGACGACTCCCTGCCGGCGCGCGATCTTGATGCGGACCGGGCCGAGCGCCGTCTCCACGCTGACCAGCTCGCGCGACAGGCACTCGCGGTCGACCTCGCTGTACCGCAGGCCGATGGTCGTCGTCTCGCGAAACAGCAGGTCGGAGAAGGCCTCGCGCCGGTCCGGCGGGCCGACCACGGTGACCAGCGTGCCGGGGCGGTTCTTCTTCATCTGGACCGGCGTGTAGAAGACCTCCCATGCGCCCGCTTCGTAGAGCCGATCCATCACGAGGCCGAAGATCTGCGGATTCATGTCGTCGATTTCGCACTCGACGACGACCACCCGCTCGCCCGCCGGCCGGGCCGCCGCCGGCCGCCCGACCAGGAGGCGCAGGACGTTCGGCGAGTCGGCGAAGTCGCGCGTGCCGGCGCCGTACCCGATCCGCTCGATGTGCATCGCTGGAATCGGACCGAAGGCATCCGCGTAGCCCGTCGCCAGCAGCGCGCCGGTCGGCGTGACCAGCTCGGCCTGCCGGCCGCTCGAGTAGACGGGGGCGTCGCCGAGCAGACGGAGCGTCGCCGGCGCCGGCACCGGAAAGACCCCATGCGCCGACCGCACCATCCCGCCGCCGACGTTCAACGGCGAGACGACGACCCGATCGACGCCGAACCACTCGAGGCCGGCCACCGCGCCGACGATGTCCACGATGGAGTCGAGCGCGCCGACCTCGTGCAGGTGCACCTGCTCGACCGGCATCTGGTGGATGGCCGCTTCGGCTTCGGCCAGCCGCTGGAAGAGGTCGCGCACGCGGGTACGCCCCGCCGGGGACAGCGCCGCGCGGTCCACCAGCGCGAAGATCTCCGGGAGGCTGCGGTGCGGATGCTCGTGCGTGTGTCCCGCCCCTGGCTCGTGCGGGTGGGCGTGGTCGTGCCCGGACGGGTGATGGTGCCCGTGGTCGTGCCCGTCATCGTGCCCTTGATCGTGATCGTGGCGATGGTGGCCGTGTTCGGCCGCGGGCGGTGCCCCCTGTTCGTGCACCTCGAACTTGGTCGCCGACACGTGCGCGCGCAGCACCTTGCGGGCGTCGACCGAGAAGCCGTCGATCGTGAGGCTGCCGAGCGCGCGGCGGAGTTCCTCGAGCGGCAGTCCCGCATCGAGCAGCGCCCCGAGCAGCATGTCGCCCGAGATCCCGGAGAAACAGTCGAGGTACAGCAGTCTGGACATGCGGGACGGATTGCCTCAGAGCCGGCCGGTTTCCTTGAAACTGCAGTAGCGGGTATCGGCCAGGATCAGATGGTCGACGACGTCGATGCCCAGCAGGCGTCCGGCCTTCACCAGCTGGTGCGTCAGTTCCTCGTCGTCCGTGCTCGGCGCCGGATCGCCCGAGGGATGATTGTGGAACAGGAGCAGTCCCGCGGCCGAGCCGGCCACCGCCTCGCGGAAGACCTCGCGCGGGTGCACGAGGCTCGCATCGAGCGTCCCCACCGAGACCACCGTCGTCCGCAGGATGCGGTGCTTCGTGTCGAGCAGCACGACGCCGAAGTGCTCGACCGCCCGCGAACCGAACTGCGGCATCAGGTGGACGGCCGCATCGCGCGGACAGTTGATCTGCAGCCGGGCGACGCCGGCGCGGAACAGCGTGCGCCGGCCGAGTTCGACCGCGGCCAGTACCTGCGCCGCCCGGGCCGACCCGACGCCGGCGACCCGCCGGAGGTCGCCCGCCGTCAACCGGACCAGCCCGTGAAGGCCGCCGCACGCCTGCAACACCGCGTTGGCCACGGCCAGCGCCCCGGCCCGGCTGAATCCGCTGGCCAGCACGACGGCCAGCAGTTCGTTGTCGCCGAGGGCCTCGGCACCAAGCCGCAGCAGCTTCTCCCGCGGCCGATCGTGCGGAGCCAGATCCCGCATTTACTATACCTTGAAACCCGGCGGTGGCCGGCCGGCCGCCAGGGACCGCATCCACCGCCCCGCCCTGCCGCGGCCCGCGCGCCGGACGGGGTATACTGCTGCGCATGTCGCTGCCGTCCTCCTCGCGCTTCGTCGCGGCCGTGGCGCTCGTGTCCGCGCTCACGTGGCTGCCGGCCTGCGGACAGCCACCCGAGAAGGAGATGCACGAAGCGCAGGGCGCCCTCGATGCCGCCCGCGCGGCCGGCGCGCAGCGGTACGCCCCCGAAGAATACGGCGCAGCCGCCGACGCGCTGAAGAAGTCGCAGGACGCCGTCACCGCGCGCGACTACCGTCAGGCGCTGAACTTCGCGCTCGACAGCCGCGAGCGCGCGCAGAACGCGGTGAAGGACGCCATGAACCGCAAGGCGGCCGTCCGCAGCGACGCCGAACGGACGATGGCCGACGCGACCACCGCGCTGCGCGCCGCCCACGCCAGTCTCGATCGCGCGCACGCGCTGCACGTCCCCGCCAGAGACCTCGCCGGTCCGACGGAGACGATTGCCGCTGCCGAAGCCTCCCTGCAAAAAGCGCGCACGGCGCTCGAGCAGCACGACGAGCTCACTGCCCTCGACGAGATCAGCGGCATCGTCGGCCGCCTGCAGTCGGCCACGAACGAGATCGACGGTCTCACCCGGCGCCGGCACTGACGGCCCGGCGCCTGCCCGCGTCCTTCCGTCTCCGATCACAATCTGCGACCCGTTCCGGCGGGCACGTACGCGGAACGCGCCATCCGCCGGCGCGGCTGCCGCGCGCGATGAACGTCCTTCGGGGCTCAGTGCAGGAGCGGGGCGAGGAGGCCGACCGTGAGGACGATGACCAGGAGGGCAAGGACGTCGAGCAGGAGGCCGTAGCGCACCATGGTGCGGATCGGCACGTGGCCGGAGCTGTAAACGATGGCGTTGGAGGCGCTGGAAATCGGCAGCACGAAGCCCATGCTGACCCCGAGCGCCGTCCCGACGACCGGCCCCAGCGGCGAGATGCCGGCGGTCTGGCACGCGGCGATCGCCACCGGCACGAGAATGGCGGCCGCGGCCGTGTTCGAGGTGGTCTGGGACAGCAGGATGCCCGCCGCGGTGAAGAGGACGGTGAGCACGAGCAGCGAGTGCAGGCCGGCCCCCTGGGCCAGCGGCCGGCCGATGGCCGAGGCCAGCCCCGTCGAGACGGCCAGCTCGCCGAGCGTAAGTCCCCCGCCGTAGACGAGCACGATGCCCCAGTCGATCCGCGCCGCCTCTTCCCAGGAGATCGTGAAGCGCCGCGTCTTCCACTCGACCGGCAGGACGAACAGCAGGACCGCGCCGAAGATCGCCGCCACGCCCTCCGGAATGGCCGTCGCGTAGACCTGATCGATGTTCGTGACACTGGTCCGGCCGAAGGCCCTGACCCCCGGCAGCAGCCAGAGTACCAGCGTGATCGCGAAGGCGATGGCCACGTTGCGCTGGCCGCGCGACCAGGACCCGAGCTTGACCCGCTCGGCCCGGATCGACTCGACGACCGCGTCGGGCAGGCGATAGCTGCGCAGCCCCGGGGTGGCCAGCAGCAGCAGCAGCGCAGCAAAGAGGACCACGACCACCGGCAGGCCGAAGACCATCCATCCGAGGAACGACAGCCGGACCCCGCCGAGCTGCTGCAGCATGCCGATGCCGATGAGATTGGGCGGCGTCCCCACCGGCGTGGCCATGCCTCCGATGCAGGCCCCGAAGACCGTGGTCAGCATGATGGCCACGGCGAACTGCCGGCCGCCCGCATCGCCCGGGCGCGCGTTGCGCGTGGCCAGCGCCACGATGGCCATTCCGATCGGAAACATCATGGCCGTGGTGGCGGTGTTGCTGACCCACATCGACAGCGCCGTCGCCACCCCGCCGTACACGAGCAGCAGGCGGCTCGCGCTGGTCCCGACGAACCGGGACGAGAGGGCCGTATAGGCGATCCGGCGATCGAGGCCGTGCACGAACATCGCCTCGGCCAGGATGAAGCTGCCGATGAAGAGGAAGACGACGGGATCGGCGAAGGGGGCGAAGGCGCGCTGGGCAGAAGTGACGCCGAGGACCACGGCGGCCGCCGGCCCGAGCAGCGCCGTCACGGCCAGCGGCAGCGCTTCGCTGAGCCAGAGCACCGCGATGGCCGCCAGAACGGCGAACAGCCGGTGCGCAGGGGGCGCCAGCGTCGGCATCGGCCAGACGAGGACCCCGGCGAACAGCAGCGGCGCCAGCCACAGACCAATCGTGCGGCGGCGCCGGTTGAAGCGCTCCTCCGCCGGCGAGTAGAAGTCGACCGCCTCGATGGCCTGCTGGAAGCTCTGCACGGTCTGCCTTCAGCTGATGGCGTCGACGGGGCCCGCCTCCGGATGCGGGGGCCGTTCCCGCGCGTCGGGCCAGTCCCCGGAGAAGACCAGTTCGGCCCACCCCGTCAGGTAGACGTTATCCCCCCGCACTTCGACGCGCTGCGTCCCGCCGGGCGAGGTCACGTCGAAGTCGCGGTCGCCGGTCGTGAAGCTCGCGGCCGCCACGGCGGCCGCGCAGGTCCCCGTCCCCGACGACATGGTCGGGCCGACGCCCCGCTCCCAGATCCGGATCCGGAGCGCAGTCGGTCCCACGGCTTCCGAGAACTCCACGTTCGTCCCGTCCGGAAACATCGGGTGCCGTTCGAGCGCCGCGCCGATCGCCTGGAAGTCCGCCTCGGACGGCAGCGGCCCGGGGATGACGCACTGCGGGTTGCCCATCGACAGCAGCACGGCCTTCACCCGGCGACCCGCCACGTCGATGTCCGCCTGCCTGATGTCGCGGGCAGCCCCCATTGCCGCCCGGAACGTCACCCGCTCGTGCGACCGGCTGAGCGGGGTCAGTGCCTTCGGACCGGCGTCGGTTGTAATCACCACGGGTGCGAGCGGCGGCCCGCCGGCGGCCGGGCCGCCCGGCGCGGGCAGGCCGATCTGCCGCTGCTCCACGACGAGCGCGGCCAGGCAGCGCAGGCCGTTGCCGGAGACCTCGGCTCGCCCGCCATCGGCGTTGTACAACTGCATCGTGGCGCCGTCGGCCGTCGGCTCGAACAGGATGAGACCGTCAGCGCCGACGCCGGCGTGCCGATCGCACATGGTGCGAGCCAGCACGTCGGGCCGGTGGCCAGCCGCGTCCTGCCGGGCCACCAGCAGGAAGTCGTTGCCGTAGGCGTTGGACTTGATGAACTTCATGACCCGAGGCTGACTGTCGGCGCCCGGCTACTTCCGGCAGAATGCCAGCAGATGCCAACCGAAGCGGCGCACCAGCGAGCGCGGCAGCGCGTTGAACGTCCCGACGAACAGCTTGTTGTACACTGCGCCCTTCCAGCCGCCGTGGAGCCGCGAGACCACCGGGAACCGCTCGGGCACCAGGCGGACGTCGTGGAAACCGGCCAGCAGCCGCCGGAACTCGCCGGCGCTGTACTTCTTGAGCACGGGGGCATCCTCGTGCTCGAGCCCGACCTTCATCACGCGCGACAGCGCGTTGAGCCAGGAGATCCGGTTGTAGACCTGGAAGATGGCTTCGCCGCCCGGCTTGAGCACCCGTCGGCACTCCTCGACGAGACGCCGATCGTCGGCAGTGTACTGCACGACGCCATGCGCGTAGACGAGATCGAACGTGCCGTCGGGGAACGGCAGGGCTTCGCCGTCGGCCACGCTGAAGGTCCCCTTCAGGGCCTGCAGTCGGAAGTTCTGGCGGGCCAGGGCGATCGCCGAGGGCGCCAGGTCCACGCCGGTGGCTACCGCCCCGCCGCGCGCGAACCGCGCCAGGTCCACGGCCGCTCCGCAGCCGATTTCAAGAACCCGGCGACCGCGGTACCCGTCGAAGTCAACGAGGCGCAGCAGGTGATGCAGTTTCTCGAAATGGTACTGGTCGAGATCTTCGAAGAAGCCGGCCGATCCGACCGGGTGGCGAGTGATCTCGAGATCGTGAATATGATGGTCCCAGTACGCCCGAACGCGCTCGCTCAATGACACGGTCGACACTATAGCAGGAATCGTGACACGCGACGTCTCACGCCTCACCGCTGAACCCTTCGACCTGCTCGTTGTCGGCGGGGGGATCCACGGCCTCACCATCGCCTACGACGCCGCCCAGCGCGGGCTGCGCGTCGCCCTGGTCGAACGCGGCGATCTGGGCAGCGGCAGTTCGTTCAACCATCAGAAGACCGCACACGGCGGCCTGCGCTACCTGCAGTCGGCCGACCTCGCGCGCGCCCGCGAGTCGGTCCTCGAGCGCCGCGCCCTCGCACGGATCGCGCCGCACCTGGTCCACCCGCTGGCCTTCGTCCTGCCGGTCTATCGCTCGCTGACGTCCGGGGCGACCGCGCTGCGTGCCGGCTTCCTGCTCGACCGCCTGGTCGCCTGGGACCGGAACGCGGGGGTGCCGGCCGCGCTCCGTCTGCCGGCCGGACGGGTCATCTCTCCCGCGCAGACCCTCGCCCGCTTTCCCGGCGTGCGCCGCCTCCGGCTGACGGGTGCCGGTGTCTGGTACGACTATCAGATGGCGGACGCCGAGCGGCTCACCCTGGCCTTCGCCCGCGCGGCGGCCGGGCACGGTGCGGTCCTCGCCAATTACGTGGAAGCAGAGGCCCCTCTGCGGGAGGGCGGCCGGATCGCCGGGATGCGGGTTCGCGATCGGCGGACGGGCGCGACACTCGACGTGGCGGCCCGGGTCACGCTGAACGCCGCCGGCGCCGGCGCCGGTCTCCTGATGCAGGGTTGCGGCGTCGATCGCGACCTGCCCCTCCTGCAGGCGATGAACCTGGTGACCAGCCGCGACGCGGCCAGCGAAGCCCTCGGCGCGAAGAGCCCGTCCGGCCGTCACCTCTTCCTCGTCCCCTGGCGGGGACGGGCGCTCATCGGCACCTGGGAATCGCCGGCCACCTGCGAGCCGGATGCGGTCGTGGGCCTGGAGCAGGTCGAGGCGTTCCGCTGCGAGGTCAACCAGACCTTCCCCGCCTTCGATCTGGCGGCCGACGAAATTACGCTCGTGCACCGCGGCGTCGTCCCGGCCGACGTGGCGCCGGACGGCCGGCTCTCGTTACGGGGACATCACGAGGTGCGCGACCACCAGCAGGACGGCGCCGACGGCCTAGTGACGGTGATCGGTGTGAAGTACACGACGGCACGGAAGATTGCCGAGGAAGCGGTCGATCTTGTCATGGCACGGCTCGAGCGACCGGCAGTCGCCAGCCGGACGGCCCGGACGCCGCTCCCCGGCGGCGAACGGCCCGACGTCGATCTGCTCATCGAGGAGGCCCGGCGCGCCCTCGGGGGCCAACTGCCCGTCGACGTCGTGCCGCATCTGGTACACGCCTACGGCACGCGTTATCAGGCGATCGTCCAGCTGATGGCGGAGCGGCCCGGGCTCGCCGAGCGGTTGCCGGGGCCCCATCCGGTGATGGGCGCCGAACTGGTGTACGCCGTCCGGCACGAGATGGTCTGCACGCTGACCGACGCGGTGGTCCGGCGGACCGGCATGGGGGCGGCCGGCTATCCCGGCCACCAGGCCGCAGCAGCCGCCGCCGCGATCGTGGCCGGCGAGCTCGAATGGGACGCCGACCGCACGGCGGCAGAGCTGCAGGAGCTGAAGGAGTTCTACCGGCCGCTGCCCGCTACGGCACCTTGAACGCGTTGAACACGTAGGTGACGCCGGTGGTGAAGCCGATGCTCGGATCGCGCGGGGTCATCCCGAACAACACCCCGCCGTCGAAGCGGATCGCGCCGCGCGTGAAGCGGGCCCCGAGCCGCAGATCGCTCAGGCTGTCGGTGCCGGGCGGCACGAGACCGCTGCGGGTGTTGGCCCGGCCGTTCACCTCGCCGACCATGTCGACGTGCTGGGTCACGGCGCGGGCGAACGAAATGCCATAGACCAGCACGTCGTTCTGGCTGTTGGCCACGGTCGGATCCCCCAGGATGCCGACGCCGATGTTCCCCACCACCCTGACCGACTGCACCGTCTTGCCGACGAGCAGGGTCGCGTAGAAGTCGGTCGTATCCAGACCCAGGCCGCTCTGATTCGAGGCATTCGGCAGCTTGGTGGCGAACCGGACGCCGAACGCGGGGCGACTGCCCTTCTCCGCGAGCACGCGGATCTTGGTGGCCACCACGAGGTCCTGCACGTCGTGCGTGGAATTGCCGGTGAACGTCACGGCATCCGACAGCGGCGCCGGTTCCTCGCTCGTAATCGACAGCTGCTGGTAGGGGGCGCCGTAGAATTCGAGCTCGGCAATCGAGCTGAGGCCGAAGAACAGCCCGAGCGTCGGCACGGCGATCTGGTTGCCCTTGAGGCCGGAGACCGGGAAGACGGCGTTGTGGTTCCAGTCGAAGCCCCCCTGCACGAGGATCTGGCCCGGTCCGATCGTCTCGGGATCCTCGGTGACCAGCGGCCGCTGCTGCGCCGCCGCCGTGCGGCACAGCGGCAGCGCCAGCCCGCCGAAAACGAAGCTCAGGACGAGCACCCACGCCGGCAGCCGGCGCCGCGCTCCTGCCTGCACCCGCGAGTCGATGTGACGTGTCTGCACGAATCCGTTCCCTTTCCGTCTAGAAGGTCTTGCGGCTGTCGACGAGCAGCGTCACCGGTCCGTCGTTGACCAGGTGGACCTGCATCATCGCCTGGAATGCACCCGTCTCGGTGACGAGCCCGGCCTCGCGCAGGCGCCGGACGACATCCTCGTAGAGCGCGCGGGCTTCGTCCGGCGGCGCCGCGCCGTCGAATGACGGGCGCCGGCCGCGGCGGCAGTCGGCACACAGCGTGAACTGCGAGACCACCAGCACCGCCCCGCCGGCGTCTGCGACCGACCGGTGCATGTGTCTCGGCCCGTCGGGCCCGTCGCCGTCGAACACCCGCAGGTCGTGCACGCGCCCGGCGACGTACTGCGCGTCAGCCGGCCCGTCTCCCGTTTCCACGCCCAGCAGCACCAGCAGCCCGGCGCCGATGCGGCCGACGGTCCGGCCGTCCACCTCGACGTGCGCCCGGCTGACGCGCTGAACGACGGCCCTCATGCCCCCGCCGGGACGCCCGCCAGTACGGCGGGCGGCACGAGGGGACGCAGCTCGGCCGGCGGGTTCAGGCGCGTGTCGAGCAGGTGGCGCGGCATGACGTTTCCCAGCGCCTTGAGCATCGAACTCTTGACGCCCGGATGCTCGCGCTCCAGTTCCATCAGCAGGCGCTTGATCCGCTGGCGCTGCAGGCTGAGGTCGCCGCACGCCGGGCAGCAGCAGCCGACGATCGGCAGCTCGCACTCGCGCGTGTACGCGCGCGCCTCTTCTTCGCTGACGTACACCAGCGGCCGGATCACGACGTGCGCGCCATCGTCCGACACGAGCCGCGCCGGCATCGCCTTCAGCGCCCCGGCGAAGAACAGGTTCAGGAGCAGCGTCTCGATGAAGTCGTCCGCGTGGTGGCCGAGCGCGATCTTGGTGGCGCCCACTTCCCGCGCGATCCGGTAGAGCACGCCGCGGCGGAGGCGGGCGCACAGCGAACACGGCGTCGCGCCGTCTTCGAGGATGTCGTCGATCGTCTGTCCGATCCCGGTGTGCTCGATGCGATAGTCCCAGCCGTGCGCCTTGCA
>JAGWRA010000133.1 GCA_028876655.1 Acidobacteriota bacterium
GCGCGCGAACTGCGGGAGCGGAAGTTCATGAAGATCATCTCGCTGGCGCCGGAGGTGCTCTAGTGTCGCGCCTGCAGACCCCCATCCGCCGGAACGACCACGTGCTCGTGGTGACGGGCAAGGACCGCGGCAAGCGGGGACGGGTGATGAAGGTCCTGCCCGAGCGGAACCGGGTGATCGTGGAGGGCGTGAACATGATCAAGCGCCACACCCGCCCGAATCCGAACGCCAACGTCCAGGGCGGCATCGTGGAGCGCGAGGCGTCGCTGCACGCCTCCAACGTGCAGCTCATCTGCCCGGAGTGCGGGGCGCAGACGCGCATCGGCCACCGGGTGCTCGGCGACGGCCGCAAGGTCCGGATCTGCCGCAAGTGCGAGGGAGTGGTCGACAAATGAGCCGGCTGAGGGAGCGGTACCAGAAGGAAGTCGTCCCGGCCCTGACCAAGGAGTTCGGCTACACCAACGTGATGGCGGTCCCCCGCATCCAGAAGGTCGTGGTGAACATGGGCCTGGGCGAGGCGACGGCCAACGTGAAGGTGATCGACGTGGCCACCGACGAGCTCGGCCGGATCACGGGCCAGCGGCCGACCGTCCGCCGCGCGCGCAAGTCGGTTGCCGCCTTCAAGGTCCGGCAGGGGATGCCGATCGGCGCCACGGTGACGCTGCGCGGCGACCGGATGTGGGAGTTCCTGGACCGGCTGGTGAGCATCGCCCTGCCGCGCGTCCGCGACTTCCGCGGCGTGTCGCCGAAGGGGTTCGACGGGCGCGGCAACTACACGCTCGGGCTGCGGGACCAGCTGATGTTCCCGGAGATCGACTACATGAAGGTGGATCATCCCCGCGGGATGAACGTTTCGGTCGTCACGACGGCCCGGACCGATGAAGAGGCGCGCAAGCTGCTCCAGTTCATCGGCGTGCCGTTCCGGACGAACTAACACGCAGGACGCAACCATGGCTACCACTGCCAAGATCGCCAAAGAGACCAAGCGGCCGAAGTTCAAGATCCGGCTGCGCAACCGCTGCCAGTTGTGCGGCCGGCCGCGCGCCTACATGCGGAAGTTCGCGCTCTGTCGCCTCTGCTTCCGCAAGCTGGCGCTCAACGGTGACGTCACCGGCGTGACCAAGAGCAGCTGGTAGCTTCCCGAGGAACGCTCCCAAGACCCGTCAGCGGAGAGCTGGAAGGTATGACTGACCCGATTTCTGACTTGCTCACGCGCATCCGGAACGCCGTCAACGCACGGCACGCGCGCGTGGACGTCCCGGTGTCCCGGCTGAAGCTGGAGATCGTGCGCATCCTGCAGGACGAGGGGTACATCCAGGGCTTCAAGGTCCTCGAGGCGCCCGCCATCGGCCGCGACAAGCAGGTGCGGATCCTCCTGAAGTACGGCCCTCACGGCGAGCGCCTCATCACCGGGCTGCAGCGGATCAGCCGGCCCGGCCGTCGCGTCTACCTGGGCTGCGACGAAGTGCCCGAGGTGCTCGGCGGCCTGGGGACGAGCATTCTGACGACCTCGCGCGGCGTCATGACCGGCCGGGCGGCCGTCAAGGCGGGCGTCGGCGGCGAGGTGCTCTGCAACGTCTGGTAGCGGGTGATTACGATGTCTCTGTCCCGTATTGGCAAGAAACCGATCCCGATCCCGAAGGGCGTCACCGTGAAGGTCGAGCAGGACGCCATCGAGCTCCAGGGGCCGAAGGGCAAGCTGCGGCAGCCGTTCCCACCCGGCGTCTACTGCGAGGTGGTCGACGGCCAGATCCGCGCGCGCCGCGTGCGTGACGACAAGGAGCTCGACAAGTTCCACGGGCTGGCGCGCGCCCTGGTGGCCAACGCCGTCAAGGGCGTCACCGAGGGCTTCAAGCGCGAGCTCGACATCGTCGGCATCGGCTACCGGGCCGAGGCGAAGGGGAAGCAGATCGTCTTCGCGCTCGGCTACTCGCACTCGGTGGTGTTCGACGTGCCGGCCGGGATCGATGTCGCCATCGACAAGCAGACGCACATCACGGTGACCGGTGTCGACCGGCAGCAGGTGGGGCAGGTGGCGGCCGACATCCGGTCGCTGCGCAAGCCGGATCCCTACAAGCAGAAGGGCGTCCGCTACACGGGCGAGGTCCTCAAGAAGAAGGTCGGCAAGACGGGCGCGAAGTAGTCGCTGGTGGCGGGCGCGCCTGGCGAGGCGCCTGCGGCGGCCGGCGGCAACGGCGCCGATACCAAGTTCCGGAGCGTAAGCGACGGCAGCGCATGGGGGTGGGGCCCCATGCGAGGGAAAACAATGAAGATCAGGACCAAAGAGGATCGCCGGGACCGGATCAAGCTGCGGATCCGCAAGCGGGTGGCCGGGTCGGTCGGCCGGCCGCGGCTCACCGTGTTCCGCAGCGTCTCGCACATCTACGCGCAGGTCGTCGACGATCAGTCGGGCCGCACGCTGGCCGCCGCGTCGAGCGTCGAGCCGTCGCTGAAGGCGGCGATGCCGTCGGGGGCCAACGGCGGGAACGTGGCCGGCGCGGGCGCCATCGGCAAGGCGATCGCCGAGCGGGCGGCCGCCCAGGGGATCACGCGCGTGGTGTTCGACCGGAACGGGTTCCTCTACCACGGCCGGATCAAGGCCGTTGCCGAGGCCGCGCGGGCGGCGGGGCTGGAGTTCTAAGACCATGCGAACACGAGAGCGGATCGACCCCTCGCAGCTCGACCTCAAGGACACGGTCGTCTCGATCAACCGCGTCACGAAGGTCGTCAAGGGCGGCAAGAACCTGAGCTTCTCGGCGCTCGTCGTCGTGGGCGACGGGCACGGGATCGTCGGGTTCGGGATCGGCAAGGCGAAGGAAGTCCCCTCGGCCATCAAGAAGGGGATCGAGGCGGCCAAGAAGGCGCTCATCCGGGTGCCGATGCAGGGGACGACGCTGCCGCACGCGGTGGTCGGCCGGTTCGGCGCCGGCAGCGTGCTGCTGAAGCCGGCGCCCGACGGCACCGGCATCATCGCGGGTGGCGCCGTGCGCGCGGTCGTGGAGTCGGCGGGCATCGCCAACATCCTGACCAAGTCGCTCGGCTCGGACAACGCGCACAACGTGGTGCGCGCGACCTTCGCGGGGCTCGAGGCGCTGAAGGATCCGGTCCTGGTGGCGCGGCTGCGCGGCAAGGAACTCAGTGAGATGGCAGGCGCCCCGACGCGGGCGTAGGGAGCGCGGGCGGCTGCGGCCGCTGCGGGACGACCCATGGCAGAGACGGGACACAAGACGGCAGCCGGCACGCTGAAGGTGACGCTCGTCAAGAGCGTGATCGGCTTCGAGCGCAGCCAGCGCGAAGTGGTCAAGGGCCTCGGCCTGCGGCGCATCCGCCACACGGTGGCGCTGAAGGATACGCCGGCGATCCGGGGCATGCTGCACAAGGTCCGCCACCTCGTGACGGTGGAACAGGGCTGAGGCGACGGGATACGATCATGGACTTGAGCGATCTGAAGCCGCCCAAGGGCGCGAAACACGCGAAGAAGCGGGTGGGCCGCGGCCAGGGGTCGGGCAACGGCAAGACGGCCGGCCGGGGGCACAAGGGCGCGAAGTCGCGCTCGGGCTTCAAGCACAAGCGCGGGTTCGAGGGCGGCCAGATGCCGCTGCACCGGCGCGTGCCGAAGCGGGGCTTCCACAACCTGTTCCGGGTCGACTACTGCGTGGTGAACCTGGACACGCTCGGCAAGCGGTTCGACGCCGGGACCGTGGTCACGCCCGACCTGCTGCGCGCGCACGGGATCGTGCCGCGGGGATCGAAGCCGGTGAAGGTGCTCGCGCGGGGCGAGCTGGGCAAGGCGCTGACCGTGCGGGCGCACCAGTTCAGCGGCAAGGCGGCCGAGAAGATCGCCGCCGCCGGCGGTACGGCGGAGCGGTTGACCGAATCGGCGGCGTAACGACGTCAGAGGTCGTGCATGCTTGACAGCCTGAAGAGCATCTTCGCGGTCTCCGACCTGCGCAAGCGGATCCTGTTCACGCTGGCGCTGCTCGGGGTGTACCGGATCGGCAACCACATCCCGACACCCGGGGTGAATGCCGCGGCGCTGGCGGAACTGGCGCGGCAGGCCCAGAACACGATGTTCGGCCTGTACGACATGTTCTCCGGCGGGAACCTGTCGAAGATGACCATCTTCGCGCTCGGCATCATGCCGTACATCAGCGCGTCGATCATCCTGCAGCTCCTGGTGGTCGTCTGGCCGTACCTCGAGCGGTTGTCGAAGGAAGGCGAGCTGGGCCGCCGCAAGATCACCCAGTACACGCGCTACGGGACGATCGGGCTCAGCATCGTGCAGTCGCTCGGCATCGCCATCTTCCTCGAGCGGCAGACGGAGATCGCCGGCGGGCTGCCGCTGGTCTACCACCCGGGCTGGGGCTTCCGCCTGATGACCGTGCTCACGATGACGACGGGCACGACGTTCATCATGTGGCTCGGCGAGCAGATCACCGAGCGGGGCGTCGGCGAGGGGATGTCGCTCATCATCTACGCGGGCATCGTCGTCGGCTTCCCGACGGCCGTGCTGACCACCCTCGACCAGATGCGCACCGGGCAGCTGGGGCTGCTGCGGCTGGCGCTGCTGCTGGTGATGATGGTGGTGGTCATCGGCGTCATCGTCTTCGTGGAGCGCGGCCACCGGCGCGTGCCGGTGCAGTACGCCAAACGGGTCGTGGGCCGGCGGATGTACGGCGGGTCGAGCACGCACATCCCGCTGAAGGTGAACACGGGCGGCGTGATCCCGCCGATCTTCGCCTCGTCGATCCTGGCGTTCCCGGCCACCGTGGGGGTGCTGCTCACGGCCGGATGGGCGCAGTCGGTCGTGCAGCAGCTGCAGTACGGGATGCCGCTGTACAACCTGCTGTACGTCGTGGGCATCATCTTCTTCACGTACTTCTACACGGCCATCGTCTTCAATCCGGACGATGTGGCCGACAACATGCGGAAGTACGGCGGGTTCGTCCCCGGGATCCGGCCGGGCAAGCGGACGGCGGAGTACATCGACACGATCATGACGCGGATCACGCTGGTGGCGGCGATCTACCTGGCGGTCGTCTGCATCCTGCCGGAGTTCCTGATCAGCGGGTTCAAGGTCGCGCCGATCCCGTTCATCGGCGATCAGCTGGACGCGATCCTGCCGAACTTCATCACGCAGGGGTTGAACGTCACGTTCTTCTTCGGCGGCACGTCGCTGCTCATCGTGATCGGCGTGGCCATGGACACCGTGCAGAAGGTGGAGGCGCAGCTCATCATGCGCCACTACGACGGGTTCATGAAGAAGTCGAAGATTCGTGGCCGGCGCGGGTAGCGCCGCGGACAACGGGGTCACAGGTTGACCGCATTGAACGTGATCATGCTGGGCCCGCCGGGCGCCGGCAAGGGAACGCAGGCCGAACGCTTCGCCCGGGGCCGGGGGATCCCGCGGATCTCCACCGGCGACATCCTGCGCGATGCGGTGACCCGGGGGACCGAGCTCGGGAAGAAGGCCAGGGCGATCATGGATCGCGGCGAGCTGGTTGGCGACGACGTGGTCATCGGCATCGTGCGGGAGCGCCTCGAACGCCCCGATGCCGCCGACGGCTTCGTGCTCGACGGGTTCCCGCGGACGGTGGCGCAGGCGGTGGCGCTCGACGGGTTCATGAAGACCCGCGGCGAGCAGGTCATCGTCATCGACATCGTCGTCCCCGAGCGCGAGCTGGTGAAGCGCCTGCACAGCCGGCGGGTCTGCAGCGAGTGCGGCTGGACCAGCGTCGAAGGGGGCGCCGACGACATGTCGCTGAGCGCGGCCACGCTGTCGATTTCGCCCGCGGCCGCCGAGATGGAGTCGACGCGCGCCCAGTCGACCGTGGGCGTCTGCCGCCGCTGCGGTGGCGAGCTGGTGCACCGGTCGGACGACACCGAGGAGGTCGTGCGGGAGCGGTTGAAGGTCTACCGGCGCGACACGAAGCCGCTGGTCGACTTCTACCGGCACCGGCCGACGTTCCGGGCCATCCGCGGGACGCAGTCGGTCGACCGGGTCGCCGCCGACCTGAACAACGCAATCGAGTCGGTCCTCGACGAGCTGGAGTGGGACGACGTGGAGAGCCGCCGGTGATTGTCTGTAAGTCGCCCGCCGAGATCGAGCGCATGCGGCCGGCGGGCCGGCTGGTGGGCGAGGTGCTGGCGGCACTGCGGGCGGCGGTCCGGCCGGGCGTGACCACGGGCGAGCTCGACGAGATGGCCGAGCGGCGCATCCGGCAGGCGGGCGCGGTCCCGGCGTTCAAGGGGTACCACGGGTTCCCGGCGACGCTGTGCACGTCGGTGAACGACGAGGTGATCCACGGGATTCCGGGCGACCGGATCCTGGCGGAGGGCGACATCCTCTCGATCGACTGCGGGGCGGTGCTGGACGGGTACTACGGCGACAGCGCCATCACCGTGCCGGTCGGGACGATCGACACCACGGCGGCCGAGCTGCTGCGGGTCACCAACGAGGCGCTGTTCAAGGGGATCGCGCAGGCGCGGCCCGGCGGGCGCGTCTCGGACATCGGGCACGCCGTGCAGCAGCACGTCGAGGCCCATGGGTTCTCGGTGGTGCGGGAGTTCGTCGGGCACGGCATCGGCGAGCAGATGCACGAAGAGCCGCAGATTCCCAACTATGGTGACCCCGGGCGCGGTCCGCG
Organism: Acidobacteriota bacterium; assembly: GCA_028876655.1. GTDB lineage: Bacteria > Acidobacteriota > Vicinamibacteria > Vicinamibacterales > CAVVIG01 > JAGWRA01. Next base: position 6,648 of record JAGWRA010000133.1, read on the forward strand.
GCTCACCGAGGGGATGGTGCTGGCGATCGAGCCGATGGTGAACGTGGGGAAGCCGGGTGTGAAGGTGCTGAAGGACGGCTGGACGGCGGTGACGCGGGACGGCAGCCTGTCGGCGCACTTCGAGCACACGGTGGCGGTGACCGCCGAGGGGCCGCGCATCCTGACGCTGGCCGGCGACGGTGCGGCGGCCGCGGGACGCGGCTGACCGGGGCGGTGCCCCCATGACGCACGCAGTGATTGGGGTCGTCCGCGAGCAGCTGCCGAGCGCGCTGTTCCGGGTGGAGGTGGACGGGCGGCACCAGGTGGTCGCGCATGCGTCGGAGGGCCTCCGGCGCAACTTCATCCGGTTGCTGGTGGGGGATCGCGTGCGCGTGGAGCTGTCAGCTTCCGACGCGGGACGCGGCCGGATTACCGAGCGGCTGGAGTGATCGCGTGAAGCAGGGGATTGCCGCGAACCGAGTGGATCGAGCCGGATCGCGAGCGTAACGGGGCGAGCCGGGGTTTTGGGGCCGGGCCCCAGGTGAGAGAAGCCATCATGAAGGTCAGGGCGTCGGTGAAGCGCATCTGTGCGAAGTGCAAGGTCGTCCGCCGCGGCGGCGTCGTGCGGGTGATCTGCGAGAACCAGAAGCACAAGCAGCGGCAAGGGTAGGAAGGATCAGAGACCATGGCACGTATTGCGGGCGTCGATCTTCCACGGACCAAGCGGGTCGAGATCGGCCTGACCTACATCTACGGCATCGGCCGGCATCGCTCCGGCGTCATCCTGGCGCAGGCCGGGGTGAGCCCGGACATCCGGGTGAAGGATCTCTCGGAGGACGACGTCCGGAAGATCTCGCGGGTGATCGAGGAGCAGGGGGGCGTCGAGGGCGATCTCCGCAAGGAGATCTCGCTGAACATCAAGCGCCTCATGGAGATCGGCTGCTACCGGGGGATGCGCCACCGGCGGAACCTGCCGGCACGCGGGCAGCGGACCCGGACCAACGCGCGGACGCGCAAGGGACCGCGCAAGGGCGCGATTGCCAAGAAGAAGACGGTCTAGGGCGAGGGACGCCCGGCCCGCGGACAGTGAGGATTGACGCGCATGGCTAAGACAGAAGCGGCGACGCCGGCGACTCCCGAGAAGACCGGGAAGCGCGCGAGCAAGAAGACGTTCAAGAAGCGCGGCGAGAAGCGCATCGTGCACCACGGCGTGGCGCACATCCAGGCGTCGTTCAACAACACGCTCATCACGATCACCGATACCGAGGGGAACGTGGTGGCCTGGTCGAGCGCCGGCGGCATCGGGTTCAAGGGCTCGCGGAAGGGGACGCCGTTCGCCGCGACCCAGGCCGCGCTGAACGCCGGCAACGCCGCCAAGGCGGTGGGGATGCGGTCGGTCGAGGTGAAGGTGAAGGGACCCGGCTCCGGCCGCGAATCGGCCGTGCGCGCGCTGCAGACCGTGGGGCTCGACGTCAAGTCGATTCGCGACGTGACGCCGATTCCGCACAACGGCTGCCGGCCGCCGAAGCGCCGGCGCGTCTAACGAAACGAAGGGCAACGAACGACTATGGCTCGATACATCGGACCGGTCTGCCGCCTGTGCCGCCGCGAAGGCATGAAGCTGTTCCTCAAGGGCGAGCGCTGCTACACGGAGAAGTGCGCGATCGAGAAGCGGAACGTCCCGCCCGGCCAGCACACCAAGCTGCGCCGCGCGAAGCTGGCGGGCTACGGCCTGCAGCTGCGCGAGAAGCAGAAGGTCAAGCGCATCTACGGCGTGCTCGAGGACCAGTTCCGGCGCTACTTCGAGGCGGCCGAACGGCAGCGGGGCATCACGGGTGAGACGCTGCTGCAGCTGCTCGAGCGCCGGTTCGACAACGTGATCTACCGGCTCGGCCTGGCGACGTCGCGGGCGCAGGCCCGGCAGCTCGTGCGCCACGGGCACTTCCTGGTGAACGGCCGCAAGGTCGACATCCCGTCGTACTCGCTGAGCGCCGGCGACGTCGTGACGACGCGGCCCACGAGCCTGAAGGCGCCGGCCATCCTGCACGCGCTCGAAGAGGTCAAGGGACGCGGCGTCCCGGAGTGGCTGACCCTCGACGCCGAGCAGGCGTCCGGGCGCGTCTTGTCGCTGCCGACGCGCGAGCAGATCAACCTGCCCGTGCAGGAGCAGCTGATCGTCGAGCTGTACTCGAAGTAACCGTGGCGGAGCCCGCCATGTAACGACGTATTCGTCAACCGTCCGCCCGCAGCCTTACACAGACCTGCGGCGTGAGGTGGACGGTCACTGGCAGGTCTGGAGGCCCGTCTGCGGGCCCGTAGGCGAAAGGACATACCGATGCTGTGGAAGGGATTTCAGCGTCCGAAGCGGCTGGAGCTCGAGCGTGAGACGCTCACCGAGCGGTTCGGGCGGTTCTACGCGCAGCCGTTCGAGCGCGGCTTCGGCACGACGATCGGCAACGCGCTCCGGCGCGTGCTGCTCTCCTCGATCGAGGGGGCGGCGATCACGGCGGTCAAGATCGACGGCGTGCTGCACGAGTTCTCGCCGATTCCCGGCGTGGTCGAGGACGCGACCGACA